>JBCDHX010000003.1:0-88828 GCA_038749535.1 Bacteroidota bacterium | reverse complement strand
TTTTGCTCTTTGATTTATCAAATGATTCAATTTTTCAGCGACATGAGCATGGTATTTGTCTCAAGCCGACGGGCTATTCATTTTGGCATTGCCCCAAAACGAATCAAAAGGTCTAGAAATGGCAAACTCCTCCGTCGAACCCGCCCTTTCGCCATCCGCCACCTAAGTAAAACGTGTTCCACACTTGCTCCATACGACAACTATTGATTATCATACTTTTGATGCGTTTGCCCTAGTGTCAGATTAGATCATTTCTGAACCAAAAATACAAGCTATACGAAGCAGGACAACGAAACCAACTACATAATCTCACTTTCTAGTATGAAAATCATATTTAAATGCCAACTGCTTACTTTTTGGGTACTACAATAATTTTTGTATGTTATCTTTGATATATTCAATGGTTGACAATGAACTTTCGAGAATTGATTCATATTGCGGACTTATTCGATGAAGCGATCTTGCTGGTGGGCAAGCGGGCGGAAGTTGTATATGCCAATGAAGCAGCAGCTCAACTGACAGGTTTTTCTTTAGCAAAGTTGAAAACAACTTATCTATTCGATCTGGATAAGCAACTGGAGTTGATAACCGTTGTTCAGCAATTTGGACGAAAAGCAATCCAGCGAAAATGGCAACGCCAGTGGATAACCGCCAATCAGCAAAAAATCACGGTCTGTATCAATAGTGCAGTCGTGGAGGCAGATGCCAAAAGTTATTTGTTTTTTAGCATCAGACCAATTGACGACGCTCAACCAACAACAGAAAAAAAATCAAAATCAGTCAACAGTCTGCCTGTAAAAGGTAATTTATCAAAATTGGCGATTGAGCACTTACCAGTTTCTGTGCTGTGGGTGCGTCGAGATGGCATCATCGCTTATGGCAACCGGTCGGCTTGCGAAGCCCTCCATTGTGACCTGGAGGAAATTATAGATAAACAATTCATTGTCGAGATGGACACGGAGACCACTACTCGGCAATGGCAAACCTACTGGCAACAACTGAATAGTAACGAAAAAGAAATACAATTTGAAAGTTATCTACTACGAGACGACCAAACTATTCTTTTTGCAGAATTAACTTTGACCTTGCTGGACGGAATTGACGAGCAAGTGATGAATGTAGTGATTATAGATATTGGGAAGCGGCGACTGGAAGAAGCCCAACTGCGACAGTCACTCATCGAAGCGGAAAACCTACGGCAGCGTCTCGAAACCATTCGGAAGTCAGTCACTCAGGAATCTAGCTTAAAGATCATTACTCAAAATGAGCAATATCTAAAACTGATCGATCGAACGATTACCGTGGCACAGAGTGATACAAGTGTATTGATTTTTGGAGAAACCGGAACGGGGAAAGAACTACTTGCCAATTTGATTCATGAAAAAAGTGAACGAAAAAACAAGCCTTTTGTCAAAATAAATTGTGCCGCCATCTCTCCACAACTGCTTGAATCTGAGCTCTTTGGGCACGAAAAAGGTTCTTTTACCAATGCGCACAAACGAAAGTTGGGTCGCTTAGAGATTGCCGATCAGGGTACTATATTTTTAGACGAAATAGGCGAACTACCACTGGAAATGCAGTCAAAACTACTGCGCGTGCTACAAAGCGGAGAGTTTGAGCGAGTAGGTGGTACAGAGACGATCACGATTGATATTCGGCTCATCAGTGCTACCAATCGCGACTTAGAAGAAATGATTGCCGATAAAAGATTCCGCTCCGATCTGTACTACCGAATTGCGACTTTTCCCATTGAGAATATGCCGCTACGCGCGAGGAAAGATGACATTCCGTTATTGGCGCAGTTTTTTTTGGAAAGATACAGTCGAAAAGTAGGCAAACAGATAGAAGCCATCCATGAGGTAGATCTGAAACGGCTACAACGATATGGTTTTCCCGGCAATATCAGAGAGCTAGAAAATCTGATAGAACGCTCTGTTATTTTGACCAATGATCGCTTCTTGAATCTTCATCATTGGCAGTTGGAGGAAAATAGTGCGGCGAATAAGATACGCTTCAAAACTTTTGAGGAGATGCAGCGCGACTACATCTTAGATGCCTTAGAGCAAACAGCTTGGAAGATAGCAGGTGAGGATGGTGCTGCTCAGTTGCTCAACTTACATCCCAAAACGCTTTCTTCTAAAATGCGGAAGTTGGACATCAAACGATCCACTTAAATGGTCGTGTCACTGATCGTCGCGACATAATCTATCCCTGACGTCGTCGCAATAGGAATGCCGATATACTCTACGATCTGTGCTTCTTGATCTTCATTTTTTATAGTGATGGTGAGTTTAGCATTTTTGGTATTTCCTTCAAAAATAGAATCAATATATGCTGTGTAAGGTGTAACTGCTTCTTCCGGCAAATAGTGGCTGATGTGACGATAGGGTGCAGCAATATCAGCACGTTTATCTATCCCACGATTGATATAAATGACATGATGTGACTGATCGACTAAGACAATTTGCTGCCTGGCATATCCCATAAAAGTGTGGTACAGTTGCAGCGTCTCTTCGAGTGCTTCCTTTCTTTCGATGGTTTCCGTCTTGTCTTTTAAGATAAGTAGTGTATTGGCTGCCTTTTTCTCTTCTGGCAGTTTTGAGGTAGACAAAGAAGACATAAAGGTCGTATCGAAGTATTGCTTTTTGCCATTTCTTTTTTGCGACAGCACGAACGCATCTCTGCGAACAACATCTTCCTTTTTTATGATACTCAGATGTTCATTCAACTTTTTTCGATCTCCTCTCGGAAAAAAGTCAGCTAACTTTCGATTGAGCAATTCCTGCTTTTCGTAGCCGACGAATGATTTATTGATGTTTCTGATCGTACCATCCTCATACAGCGAGATGACTATATCTTGAATATTGTTGAACACAGCCCTGAACTTATCTGCGACTTCCAAGCGATCCACTCTTGCTCTCACTAGATCATTGACATCCAGGAAAGTGACAACTACACCTTTGATTTGATCTTTGCTCGTCCGATAAGGCAATACACGTAGTAGATAGAATCGCCCATCGTCACTGACCACCTCTCTCTCGAATGGTTCCAGATTATTGTATACACTCTGAGCTATTGCTTTGAGCTGGATTTCTCTGAAATGACTTCTAAAGTCGGTGATCGACCTTCCCACATCGGCATCCGTCAGGTCGTAATGCTCTTTTACGGGATCATTGAATTTGTTGATGTTATATTTACTATCCAAAAACAGAATCCCAATATCTGTGCTTTCGAGCATATTGTTGATGTCAGTCTGCGTCATCAATAGTTCTTCGTTTTTGAGTTGTAGCTCACTATTTACCGTATGTATTTCTTCATTGACAGACTGTAACTCTTCGTTGGTGCTGACCAGTTCTTCATTGGAAGCCATCAGCTCTCCGTTGGATGTTTTCAGTTCTTCGTTGGTCGCTTCTAGTTCATTCATCAGCGCCCTTTTCTTCTCTTGCGACAGGTCTACCTCTTTTTCCAGCAAATCCAATCGTTCATTAATGTTTGCATCACTTTCGGGGCGTGGAAAGTTTTTGGCTTCTGCGGGCGAAGTATGAATGAGTACTCTGACCATCACCACTGATTGGTCTGCGCCGGGTGCTTTGAATTTTTGAAAGTAGAAGTCAGCATATCTAGTATCCGCACGGTTGGTGAGGGCGTAATCTTTATAAAGTGTGGCTGTATTTTCTTCCAAAGCTCTATCTACACAATTTTTGAAAATAATGACCCCTTCTTTTTTGAGCATTTTAGCGACGTTGAACTGTGCCAATGCTTTTGGAAAAGTCAAGAACTGACTGATGTCGCCATTCGTATATAAAATGTCCAATTGCTTATTGACGAACAGGACGATAGGTGCGTACTGCTCCGCCAAGTACTGAGTGAGTGAAGCGACAACTGGATTAGAATATGCTGATGATTTGTAAAATCGCATAGAAAAGCATTGTTAAAGTAAATAGAAAAGAGATAAATCAGGAGGCAAAAACGTCTCTACTGATGATGGCTGTCAGACGAATCCCACGATGTAATATCACTGGCATAGCGATCATTTCAAATTGTTTTGCCCCACCTTTTGGCATGGGATAAGAAAATGTAATTTCGTCGAATGGCTGACCGGAAAAGATAGCTTTCAGTGACGCCAAATACCGCTGTCCATCTTCTTCGCTCAGATAGTCTATCACATTCGTACCGACGACGGACTGGCGAGAGATATTCTCGTCCTCGGATTTGTTGAGATAGACAATGACGCCTGACTCTTCTACAAGCATGACTTGATATGGAAAGCCTTCCAGCAGTTGCTTGTACCGCTCCACTGTCACCTCTAGCTGCATCACTTCGTTTCGGCTACCAGTCACTTCTTCTGCGATGAGAATCATTTGTATACCTTCTCTATTCCGTAGGTATTTATCTTTCATCGGGATGATGCATAGATCAAAGAAGTACTTGCCGTTATTAAAGTCACGAACGCTTATGGTTTCTCGCGTCGCAATGGCTTCTGCTATATACGGCTCTAAATCATCACCCGACTGGTTTTCGAGCAACTGATAGGCAGATTGGCCACTCATGTTGTCGATACTTATACCTTGCCTTGACTGATTGGCGCGCGTGATGATTCCCGCTTCGTTTATTTCGACGATGAAATCTTCTGAGTGGGTAAATAGTAAGTCGTACTTATTCGCCAATCTTTTGACTGCCCTTCTTGTCCTGACCAATTCTTGAATACTCAAAAAGTAAATGACTAGACCTTCGATTTCGCCTTCGCTATTTTTGTAAGGTAGTACACGGAGCAGATAATTATCTTCCTCGTCATTGATTTCTACTTCTTGGGCTTCCAAAGACGTATACACTCGGCGGCATAGTTGACCGATATTGACACCTTCCAGCGAATGCGAAAAGTTGGTGATTTTTCGACCAATATCATTCTCCACCAAATAAAATTGTCGCTGAGCAGCGGGCGTAAATTTCCGGATGCTCAAATCCGTATTCAGAAAAATAATGCCGATCTCTGTACTTCTCAGAATGTTGAGCAGATCATTGTTGGCAGTATTGAGCTGTTCATTTTTGTACTGTAGCTCATTATTGACGGTATAAAGCTCTTCATTGATAGATTGCAGTTCCTCGTTGGTGCTCTGCAATTCTTCATTGGAAGCATAGAGTTCGCGATTGGAATTTTGTAGCTCTGTATTGACACCTTCTTGTTCTACTACTAACTGGTTCATGCGATCTTTCGACTCAAAAAGCTCTCTTTCCAGACGCTGCTGCCGATCGCTGAATAGCCTTTGTTTTTTCAACTCTTCAAATTCTTGATGTCGCTTACTTTCTGCTCCTTGGACTGTTATTTCTATCAGTACCAATGGCGACGCTACATCTTCCAAAGCGAGCGATTTGAAGGTCAAATTAGCCGTCGTACTGTCTTTTGCTTCGTAAATAATATAGTCCTCGTAGGTGACCATTTCCCCCTTTGCCAAAGTTTGACGCACACTATTTTCAAACAATCTTTTGGCTTCCTCCGGTAGGACATTACCTAGATTGATGTCCTCAGCAGCTAACGAAATATTGAGTAAAGATTCGATGTCTTTGTTGGCGTAGATGATGTTCAGGTCGTGATCGACGAACAAAAAAACGGGCGAGAACTGAGCAGCTAAGTAATCAGTAAATGGGTCAATATCCGCTTTCAAAAAATCGGCAAGCTCAGGTAGACTAGCTTGCTGCCCCAGCACAGGAGAGACAGTGCGCAACTGACCTCGTCTGTCAGAAAGTACACTTTGAGAACGAGTCAGTGCATTATTTTCTTTGCGCTGGAAGACATTCCATTTGCTGACTTTTTTGGTGAAGGCACTCTTCAAGTCACCCAATGTCTCACTGGCACCTAAAAACAAATAGCCTTCAGGATTGAGTGCAAAATGAAAGGTCGTTAATAGCTTTCGCTGGGTCGTCGGTTTGAGATAGATCAAAAAATTCCGACAGGAGATCATATTCATACGGATGAATGGTGGGTCCGACAACATATTGTGAACAGCGAAAAGCATATTGTCCCTCACTTCTTGCTTGATGATATACCTATCGCCTCGCTTTCCAAAATACGCCACCAACAAATCATCCGGTACATCTGCCAGCAGATTGTAAGTATAGATGCCTTGGGAAGCGATTTTGATGGCTTGCGGATTGATGTCAGAGGCAAAGACTTTATAGGTGAGATGGATGCCATTGGTCTTCAGATAGTCGTCTAGCAATATAGCGATGCTATACGCCTCTTCTCCAGTAGAACAAGCCGTCACCCAAATCCTGATGGTATCAGTGTCTGTATTTTTCTTTACGATCTCAGGAATGATAACTTTTCGCAACTCCTCAAAAGCAGCTTGATCTCTAAAAAAGGACGTCACACCAATAAAAAAGTCTTTATAAAGCGCTTTGACTTCTCCTTCTTCTCGTTCTAAGAAATGATAATAGTCTTCTAGTTCATCCACTTTTTGAAGCATCATCCGATTGTGCATCCTACGGAGGAGCGTGGGTTCTCTGTACTCTTTGAAGTCGATATTGGTGACCGACCTAATGTGATCCATGATTTTATCAAACCAGCCTTTGTACTCGAAGTCTTCTATCACTTTTTCTTGGGAAAGATCACCGTTTGAAGTCTGCCTTTTCAAGACTTCTGCCAAAGTAGTGGCTAGCTCATCGGGTGGGGCGACCACATCACCTATTTCTAGGTCGATGACCGATTTGGGCATCCCATCAAAAGCAGCACTCTTGGCTTCCTGTACAAAAATGAGTCCTCCTTTTTCTTTGATCGTCCGGCAGCCTCTGGACCCATCCGTTCCTGAACCAGAGAGGATGATCCCGATAGCATCTTTACCAAGCGCATCCCCTAGAGAATGAAAGAAATCGTCTATGGGCAAATGCAAAGCTTGTGTGGTATCTCTATCTTTGGCGACTAACATACCATATTGAAAACTCAGATTTTTTTTGGGCACATTGATGTAAAGTGTATTGGGGATCGGTGTTGTATTTTCACTGACTGCCACTACAGGCATTTGTGTATATTTTCTGAGTATCTCATTCATGATACTTTTGTGACTCGGTGACAGGTGCTGAATGAGGACATAGGCTGCCCCTGTATTGATAGGCAATACTTTTAAAAATGTAGTGAGCGCCTCCATTCCACCTGCGGAAGCACCTATGCCAATAACTTTCATGTAGCTATATTATTTCTTTCAATGCATGGAGCATTTATAAAATATGAATAGTAGAGGGTCAATAAATTCCCTCGCCTAAGACCTGCTAACTCGAAGACCAATTCTACCAAAAAACCTCAATCTAATCAAAAAGACGCATAATTTATTCATTTTTTCTCAATGATCATAAACGTGCTTATCTGAGCCAGTACTAGGTAGGCTCAAATAAAAGCATCGGATTAAATATAGTCCACTTTCAATAATTATTGAAACTTAAAATGCTGTACATCAGACACTTATAAATTTGGCACAGTCATTGTCATCTTATATATCGAACTGTACTTTATAAGAATAAACTCAAAAAAAATTATCAGTAAAATCCTCAAAATGGGTAGATACAATCTCCCTAAAGTTGAGTTTCCGCCAAACCTAATTACGCGCCCGAACTTGAGTGATATGGCCTCTGGCTGTGTCACTCTCTTGATAGATTAACCGCCATAACGAACGATTTGAGATTATAAAGATTGGTCTTTTTATAATTAATCCAAAGGTTCAGAGTGACTGAATTCTGTACTTAATAATTGTAATAGGCAGCCCTGTTCGGGCTGCTTTTTTCCTTATCGCCTCCAAATTTGGCTATCCATCAATCTCGCCGTTTCCTTTTTGGAAAAGAAAGTATTTCTCTCAATTACAATATTATTATGAACAATAAATGCAGCCATCGGATGCTACCGTTTTCTACCATCAAAAAGTGTAGCGTCGTCAATAAAAATGGTACATTCATAGGAGTGATCAAAAACTGTGTGATCGGTCTAGCAGATCGAGAAATCCATCAAGTCACACTATGTACATCAGGTTTTTTGGGAATGGAGACTAAATATTTCATCCTACCATTTTCACGGCTCTACTTTGATGACAAAATTGAAAAGTTTGTACTGACCATGAGTAATGCAGAGCTAGAAGCACGGTCAAAAATTCATCATCTGGGTCAATTGCAGTATTTCAGCTTAAACTAATCGCTTAGAAAAACGCAGTCTATGCAGCAACAACTAACCTCACCCAACCACAAATTTTGCCATCATTAATCATGACAACTATTATGACAAATACACCTATCATCTTCATCCTTGAAGATCAACAACAAAAATTGCAGCTGATTAAAGAACAGGCAAGACGGTATCATCCCAATTGCCTTTTCATCACCGCCAACGATCAATCTTCTTTTGAGAAAAAGATCAATTGGCTTCGACCCGACATGATTATAGCTAGCTTGAGCGCACCTGACTATATAGGTCTGGAAGCATTTCACTATATGGAAGCTTACAAGTGGTATACCCCTTTCATCTATGTAGCTGATGATATAAATATTCATCACCTTATCCAGAAGACTGTTCTACAGTTGGCGGATAGCTACGTCTTCATCCATCAATTGCACCAACTGCACGACCAAATAAGAAATGTGGTCAACCAAAATCAAGACCAAGTTATCGAGGCGACAGAGAAATATAAAGAAAGTAGTGCTCAGTTTTTAGCACTACAAAAGAGAGAAGAACTAGCTCTATCAACTGTCACCTCCTCTCAAACGATCAATTGAGTTTGTTTCCTTTCCGCTTCTTTTCTTACCTTTACGACACGAGGTGATAATCCCGCCATTGCACATCAAAAAGGTAACGCTACTTTCCTAATATCATCCGTTGTTGAATACCGATTCGAATTTACTTTGAGTATCCATCTACACTGGGTAGACTTACGATTAAGTTATCATAGTATTTAATGATTTCTTATCGTATGTACTAAACGAAACTGTATCCATCGAATGCCCGCTGTCAAAGCGGCTTGAATCATGTCCAATTGAGAAGCTTCGGCACTAGCCGATCCTACGTATTGCAACTTATCTACTGTCGTTATAGTTGGAGTAAATTTATTTATTTCATGCTTTACAAACGAATTTTAGTACAGCACTTTTGAAAAATAAAACAATTGTTTTTGGCTGCTTTTTGGAATAAAAAGTGGCTGGATATTGCTATGTCGAAATTTAAAATAATGTGCGTAACTAACTGACAATCAAAAGTATACCTGTAAATTTTAAACGTGGAAACTTTACTTTTATTTAATGCACAAAAAGATACGAAGTTCCAATTCTACTTCTACCTTTGTGCCATATTTCATCAATCATTTAACATTTACTATGAAAAACGTATTGTTAATTATCTCATTTATTTGCTGTGCATTTTTGGCGAATGCACAAGTCGTGAATGGTACCATCGTTGATGCAGAAACAGGCGAGCCGTTGATCGGAGCTTCTGTTTTGGTCACCAATACAACAACCGGTACGATCACTGACTTCGAGGGTAACTTCGAACTAAACGTCAAACAAACTGGCGACTACACTTTGTTGGTCACGTATACAGGCTACGCAGACAAAGGCGTAGATGTAGTTGGTGGTACGACTCAGTTGGGCAACATTGCTATGGATTTCAACTCTGTCGGTCTGAAAGGTGTCGAGTTGATTGCTTCTATTGCCAAAGATCGTCGCACACCAGTTGCGGTATCTACTTTGAAAGGCGAACAAATCGAAGCATTGGTCGGTAACCAAGAATTTCCAGAAGTCTTGAGAAAAACCCCTTCTATCTATGTCACTAAAGAAGGTGGTGGATTCGGTGACGCACGTATCAATGTTCGTGGGTTCGACCAAACAAATGTTGCGGTCATGGTCAACGGTATTCCAGTCAATGATATGGAAAACGGTTGGGTATACTGGTCTAACTGGGCAGGACTTTCCGATGTCACTAGCACCATGCAAATTCAGCGTGGATTGGGTGCTTCTAAGTTGGCAGTCCCTTCTGTAGGTGGCTCTATCAACATCATCACAGACGCAGCTAAGTTGAAAAGTGGTGGTACAGTCACTGCTTCTATCGGTAACGATGGCTACCAAAAATATGGTTTTGCATTGTCTTCTGGTTTGCTAGACAATGGCTGGGCATTCACGATGCAAGGAACGCATACTCGTGGTGATGGCTATATCGACGGTACTGAGTTTAGAGCGTTCTCTTATTTTGGCTCCGTCTCCAAAGTCTTCAACGACAAACACACTTTGACGATGACAGCTTTGGGTGCTCCTCAAACGCACCATCAGCGTACGTTAGGACGATTTGACAATGTGTTCTTGCGTACTTTCGTCGATCCTGACGATCCTAACAATGAAGATCCGACTACTGGTGTCGGTATTCGTTTCAACCCGAACTGGGGTACACTGAATGGCGAAGAGTTTTCTTTCCGCAAAAACTTCTACCACAAACCAAAAGCATTCATCAATCACTACTGGAACATCAATTCTAATATGGAATTGAAAACTTCCCTTTATGCTTCTTATGGCTGGGGTGGTGGTACAGGACCTCGTGGTCGTATCCGCACACCGGGTAGTGTCTTTAGTTCATTTGGTGGTTTTGGTCGTGGTATCCACAATCAAGAAGGTCAGGTCCGTTGGGATGATCTAGTTGCTTATAACCAAGGTCAAGTCGTCGATGGATTCGGTGATGCCAAAGAGCAATTGGATGGCGAATATGTCGTGACTGCAGATGGTCGTGTCTATGGTGATGATCGTACCGATCAAGGTAGTGGTTTCATCCGTCGTGCATCTATGAACAACCATAGCTGGTATGGTGGTTTGTCTACTTTGACTGCTGATTTGAATCCAAATTTGAACCTAGTAGCAGGTGTAGATGCGCGTTACTACAAAGGGGAGCACTTCCGTCGTTTGGAGAACCTTTTAGGAGCAGATGCTTACTTGTCTCGCTCTGATGACAACAATCCTCAAAACTTCGTCCGTGAGCCTTCTCCGGCTGAGTTTGGTAACTTCTACGATCCTAGCTACAAAGATGGTAACAACGTTATCAACTATTGGAATGATGGTCTCGTAAGCTGGTTGGGTCTATTTACTCAATTGGAGCATACAACCGATAAACTGTCCGCTTTCATCTCCTTGTCTGGTTCTAATCAAGGCTTCAAGCGTATCGACTATTTTAACTACTTGGATAGCGATCCTGAGCGTGAGACAGATTGGCAAAACTTCTGGGGTGGCACAGCCAAATTGGGTGTGAACTACAACATCAACGAAAATCACAATGTATTTGTCAATGCTGGTGCTTTCTCTCGTCAGCCTTTGTTTGACAATGTATTCTTGAACTTCCGTAACGACATCAATGAGCAGATTGAGAATCAGCAGATTACAGCCTTCGAAGCCGGTTATGGTTTGCGCTCTCAGTATTTGGACATGAATGTCAACTACTACTATACCAACTGGGGCAACCGTCAGTTTGACCGTTTCGTCACCATCATTGATGAAGCAACTCAAGAGGAATTTGATGCTCAGGCATTGTTCCGTGGCGTCGATCAAAGACACCAAGGTATCGAGCTAGAGTTGACTGCTCGTATAGCTAAAGGTTTTGAGATCAATGGTATGGCATCATTGGGTGATTGGGAATACACCAACAACTTCACATCTGATATCACGAATACAGATACAGGTGAGAAAGTAGGTGTAGAAACACTATTCGCAGAAGGTCTAAAAGTAGGTGATGCTGCTCAGACGACAGCTAGTATCGGTGCAGCTTATCGTGCGCCATTTGGTTTGCGTATCTATGCTGATTACTACTATGCAGATCGTTTGTTTGCCAATTATGACATCTTCGATGATCAGTTCTTCTCTCCGGGTGCTGAGATCGCACAGTTGCCAAGCTACTCTTTAGTAGATGCAGGTGCTTCTTACGATTTCACTTTGGGCGGATTGAATATGACGCTTCGTGCGAATGTCAACAACGTACTAGACGAAATTTATATCGCAGAGATGGATACCAATATTTTGGACAATCCTGCGACACCTGAGAACGAATTGTATGACAACCGTGGTTTCTTCGGCTTCGGTCGTACTTGGAATACGAGTTTGAAGATTCGTTTCTAGAATAAAAGTAAAACTAGGTCGTCGTGGGAAACGACAACCTAGTACGCTATAAAAGTTTAATCAAAACAACTTGGGGAAGTCGCCGTCTTGGTGGCTTCCCTTTTTTATGGGGTATAGATATTTGAGTGAAGCGGAAGCGCAGACTTACCACATCTCAATTTTTGACTACTATTTTTTGAGCAGTCAGTTCTCCACATTGAATTTTTAGATAATAGATCCCAACCCTCAGATCTGTTACTGATAAATCCAAGCGATATTGACCCGCATCCTGCTGACCGATATACATGGTTTTGACGACTCGCCCATTTACATCTACCAATCGAATATTGACTTCTCCGCTTTCAGCTAAAGAATACATCAGGTTCAAAGCATTGGTCTGTCCAATTGGATTGGGTGCAATGGAAAGTACCAATTCCGCTGTCTCTACATTCTCTTTCTTTCGATTATGAACTTCACTGTCTAGTACACTCACCACCGCACCACAACTTTCAACTTTTAGATGTAGAAAACTACCATTTTGAGCTTCAAAACCGGGCTGCAAAGTGATAGACTGACCAGCTCGAACTATCGCTTCGGAAGTGGGCAACAACAAAGCGCGTGAGATGATGGTTTGTTGAGCTTCATAAGTACCATTCAAGATGGGATAGTTATTGATTTGGAAATCAGCTAGACAGTCCGTCCCACTTTCTATCGCCCCAATATCCACAGAATCACCAAGCATTCTGTCATTCAGTAAGTAATCAGTTAGTAGACTTCCATTTATGCCTTTATCTATCGCAGGAGAAGTAGCAGATAAAGTATAATTTTCCAATAGCACATCCTTGAACAATGGATCACCATCTATATTTTGGCTGATGCTGTCATTGTCCAACCCATTTAATTGACTAAAATCACTAGCAGTATAATATCGACTACCAATCTGCATAAACACTGCTTGATAAGCAGCTGAATCTGAATGAAATAGATTGTTTTCGTAGATATTTCCATCTATACCATCATTTCGATCAAAAATGACCAATCCTGTGCCAGCGGAGTAGGCATTGTTAAGTGGAGCTTGTCCGGTGTTATAGATAATGTTGTTTCGGATGATGTTATCCTTGACTTGGTTTTGAAAACCATCACCTCTTATCAAAAAGCCCGACTCGTCGGTGTCGATGATGGTGTTGTGCTCGAAAGTGTTGTTCTGGGAAACGAGATTCGTACCATAAACAGCCAGCAAAAAAGCATGAGCGGTCACTGTGGACTTGGCAGGCGATTTTCGGGCATGAGCGATGATGTTGTGGTGGACGTGATTGTTGTTGCCGTTGATTTGAGAAGCAGTATTACAGTATTCGATTCTGTTGCGGTAAAATTCATTGAACTGACATCGTCCCAACACGCCATCGACACCAAAAGGATGGGCATAAGGAATATCTGGCGCAGTGATGTAGTTGTCGAAGAACACGTTATTGTTGACACCGATGACCGTATCTTTTAGCCCTTCCAGCTCTATGGCATTGTGTGCCCAATTTTTGAAGCGATTGCGATAAATGGAACAATCAATGATGCCATCGTCCAGCTTGATGCCGTCGCCACAGCCTCTATTGGAGTCGTTGGATGGAAATGCACCGTAGTGGAACTCAAACTTGGAATCAAAAATGTTATCGTGAATGGAGATACGCTCACAAGGTCGATTGGTGCTGTCCGATTTGAAATGAAAATAAGTCAACAGAATACCCGATGTAGCTGCGTTCCCTATTTTACAATGACTGATCTCTATATCTTGACCTGAAAAAATACGTATCGCTGCTCCTGACCCTCCACGAATATCCAAATGCTGAAGTTTGTAATGATGAGTCGCGAAAAAGTCAAACGGAATGAAGTACTTGCTACCTTCAAACTGAGTATAAAGGGTCGCAGGATTTTGAGTGGCGTACAGTCGCAATTGTCCACCAATATGATACCATTCTGCTCTGACGCCTTCCGCATCCAATTCGCCTACACTCATGGTCGTATCTGCTCTCAAATGTTCTTGCCCATCCAAAAATAATCGTCCGGGCGAGTTCGGCATGGGCAGTGTCCATATATTGTTACTCTGATTTACCCAACTATCAGGATCAGTCGCATTTGGAATAGGTAGAATGCCAGAAATGATAGGCAATGGCTCAGAAATATCACCATACGCGCCAATATAAATCGGTTGACTCTCAGTGGCTGATACAGAAAAATACCATCGTCGATTCCATTCGCCGCCTCTTTTGAAAAGTACACTATCGCCCGGCACGATGGCTCGCTGAAAAGTATCTTGCCAAGCTGTAGCGACCGTCAAGCCGTCATTTTGATTGCTGCCTGTGCTGCTGTCCAAATAGTAGGTGGTGGCTTGAAGCGAAAAGGTAGAAAGTAAGAGTAGGAAAAGGATATTGGATGTTTTCATTTGGGTTGTTTTTGTAGGAGAACGCTATTGCAAAGTGTTGGATTATTCATCATTTGAACTTCAAAAAATGCTTCATTTCATTCAGAAAATTAATATTCAAATTAATGAGATATGATGGAACTAATCAACACATATTGTTGTATAAAACAAAACAATATGTATTTAATTTGTTATCAAAATTTTACTTATGCCACCTTTTTTTACCGTTAAAACTAAGAATTTCAACCTGCAAGAAGATAGCTATAGCAGTGCGAATGAATTGCTTAAGCTGATGCAAGATCTTAATATTCAAGGTATTGAACCACTCATTTCCGAAGATGCTGTTCTTCAAGACATCTACAATAAATATGACATCTTAGCTGTCCTCAGAAATATCTTTTTAGAATACAAAAAGTTAGGCGATCAGGAAATCTCTATAAGAGAGGGTGGTTGTGGAAGTACTTGTCAATTGAACGGTGCACCTGTTTATGAACTTTACGGTCATCAATCAGAACGGACGTTTGCGTTCGTAATCAGAGAAGAGAACAGTCAAATTGTTAATATCCATCCTTGCATGAGTTACGTCGATAAAGACGGTGAAAAAGGAAAAAACGGTTGGGAGATGTTTTTACATGCTGCTAAAACATTGCTTGATAGAAAGAAGCCGAATGAATGATCATGAGCTGCGCCTACGGAAATCACAAGGTTTCGTAGGTGCAAATTATATCTTCCTAGACTCAATACTCCACCCAAACCGTTCCCCGAAACCGCTCCGATACACCATCCACATATCTCACATCCAATACATACAGATACTCACCATTCACGACTTTTTGTCCCTTAAAATAACCTTCCCAAATGATCATATCAGATTCTGGTGTTGCTTCTCGATAAATCAATCCACCCCATTTATCAACAATCATAAAAGAGATAATTTCTCCATCAAACTCAGGATGTGGATAGAGCTGAAAGACATCATTGATGCCGTCGTCGTTAGGAGAGATGGCATTTGGGATGTAGATAGGACAGCGCAAGGAATTGACCGTCAATAAGGTATCTATCTGGCAGTTGGATTCATCTTTGATTTGTACGAGATAGTCGCCTTGTGCTAAATTGGATTGTGTCAATTCTGGTGTAAAAAAGTCATTTTGCCAAGCTATACTAATGTCCCCAAAGCCATCTCCTACACTCACAACAAGTGTTCCAGTTGCTTCGCCGCACAGGCTCGGCTGACTTTGCCAATTGACAACTTTAGGTCTACTAAATTGCTGAATCGTCGTCGTGTCATATACTTCGCAACCTCTCGCATCTCGGACTGAAATCATTTTTTCTCCTGCTCTCAGATTGCTAAAGGTGGCGTTGGTTTGTATCGCTCGTTCATTGATAGAAAAGTCATAAGGCGGCTCTCCACCTGATGCTTGTATATTGAGCTCCCCATTCGCTTCATCGCAAGTTGCTTCTTGCTGTTCTATGGCTACGATTTCGAGTAGAGGAACATCGTCAAACTGAACTTCAGCCGACGCTACCAACTCCCGCAACACCGTTTTGCAACGATCAAAAATCAAAGCTTTAAACGTGTAGTTGCCATCATTTTCTACTTGAATAGTTGTTGCATTAGAATGGGGCAGCAACTCATTTTCAAAGTACCACTCATACGCCAAACTATCGCCGCCGATACTCACCACAGCCGTCAGTTCTTTCTCTTGCTCACAATTTTCTGTCCACTCGATGGCTTCTATGGTGTCGCGCTGTCGGAAGTAGATGGGTAAAAAGTTAGGCAAAGTAATACCTGATCGCTTGTCTCCCAGAAAGACTTCTTGCTGATGCACATCACAAGCTTCGCCGAGCAAATTCGGCTGTCGAATAGCGGCTATGTAAGGACTGATTTTGACACTGATATAAATTTTGCCATCAGGCGCATTCTGTATCACACCTGGATTCGAGAAACCGACTTGCAGTTTCGCAACGTCTATTCGACTATCATTGACCGCTCGATCTGTCGCTAATGTCAAGTTATATTGCATGATAAGAGAATCCAAAAAGTTAGAGACATAGAGCCGTT
Organism: Bacteroidota bacterium; assembly: GCA_038749535.1. Lineage (GTDB taxonomy): Bacteria > Bacteroidota > Bacteroidia > Chitinophagales > Saprospiraceae > JAAUTG01. The sequence continues at coordinate 72,257 of JBCDHX010000003.1, read as the reverse complement.
TGCCATTGGGCGAAAAAGCTAAGCTATAAGGTGTTTTGAATGTTCCACCTCGCAATGAAATGGGTTGAGTGATGCGTCCATTTTCTGTATCAAAGTCAAAAACTTCTACAAAGTCTTCGATAAAGTTGCTAATTGCTATTTTATCACCCAATGGCGAACTTTTGAGAGAACCTACGCCTACAAAATGGTTGGTGCCTATTTTTCTTATAATGGGTTCATCCGATATTCCTTCCGCTGTCAGTTTCCATATCAAAAAATTATCATTTCCATTCTCATGGGTAATTATCCAGAAGTCTTTTTGATTGCAGTGCCGAATCGCTGTTAGCTTTTCTGTGCAGTAGTCATACAGTTTATTTTTGACGCTAACTATTCCTCCCAGACTGCCATTGAGTCGCATATCGACGATGCTGTAATAAAATTCACCGTTGAGATGTAAACTATCTGCTTTTAGCTCATTGATAGCAAAAACATAGAGGATATTATCATCTGCCGGGCTGGGCAAAATAATGCTAGACTGTGTGACAGAAATATGTCCACCTATGTCCGCTGCACCAGGTATGACTTCATGATTGCGATTCCAGATGCGCTTCCCATCCGTGTAGATCAATAGCTGCCCATTTCGATCACATATCGTAGCACCACCCTCCCCTGCGCCACTCATTATTTTTCCATCAGTCAGCACAGTGGGTGGTGTTGTATTAAAATCAAGTCCCAGACCAGGATTGAAATACCAGACATTGGCGCGTTTTTCATCTTGCGCTATTGTATTGACTAGCATGAAAGAAAGGAAAATGAATGTTGCTGCATACTTTTCCATAGCTGTTTTGGTTTTGTTGATTCGATATATTCAAACTATTCTACCCAAGCCGTCTCTGCCGCTCGACTTTCGCGTCCACTCATATCAAAGGTCTTCGCACGCACCGTACCACTGACTTCGACAGGTGCTGTGTACAAAGGCGATTGCAGACCAGGTTCACTACCGTCAGTAGTATAACGAATCGTAAGCCCTGGAAGGCTGCTATTGGCATACAACAATCCATCTTCGATTTTGAGACCGGGCGGTGGTAGGCGATAGTTGTAGCCACCGGAGAGAGTTGCCCATTTGGGGAGTTCGCGTTGTGCGATGGTATTGGCGAATTGATTCCAGTCTTGATCGATTTGTTGATTTCGGCGGTCATCATCGTTAGTCGTTGCCCAATCTGGTTGTTGCGCCCAAGCCCGTTCTGCCAGCCCAAGTAGTTTTGGTAGATAGTAGTATTCGAGCATCTCCGCTGACTTGATGGTTTCGCTCCATAGTTCTCCTTGGATGCCCAAAATTTGGGATTGTGCTTCCGGTTCTAGGCGTTCCATATCTACATAATCAGCAGCGGAGAAGGTATTGCCCATTGGATCAGTTTGAGTCGATTTAAAGACATCTAGAGGAATCATTTCGTAAGGCTTTCTGGTATCGACAAAGCCACCCCAATAAAAGCCAGGTTCTTTCGGATCTTTATTGTAAGCGAGATCGAAATAGAGATTGGTGACATTGCAGAGGACGAGATCATAGCCTGCATTGGCAAGGCGATAGCCTAAGTCTTGATTGCCCCATAAATTCTGCCAAACGTAAGGAACGACCCGCTTTTCCGCAAAATCAGGATGAGCGATATAGCTAAAACTACCATCATCTTCGATCACTTTTTTCATCGCTACTTCTTCCCAGCCGGCTGTCGCTAGCCCACGCTCAGAAAGTATTTGTTCCAAACGACTCAAGAAGTAGGTCGAGAGATCAATCGGGTTATTGATGTCGTCGCGTGTCGCCATAAATTCATCACAAATGGGCGAAGCGGTCCAAACGCCATTCGGCACTTCGTCTCCACCTGTATGAATCATATTTAGCTCGACACCAGCTTCGTCATACATTTGCGCCACTTCTTCTACCACTTTCTCATAAAACGTATAGACCGATTCTTTGCAGACACAAACTACATTGTCCGGGAAGCTCTGAACGGAACGGTACTCAGAAGCGTCATCAAAGTCAGTGAGTAGATATTGAGTGGCTTTTGCTTCGTCTCCTGCTTCCATATACTTTCGGTAGCGTGCTTCCATGGATTTGATGGCTGCTCGGGCATGTCCGGGCATATTGATTTCTGGAATGACTTCAATGTGATGACGCTGAGCATATTGGAGGATGTCTTTGAATTGGTCACGGGTGTAGTAGCCAGTACCACTATTTTTTTCATTGACACCTGAACCATAAGAGGGCGATAACATCGTTTTGCTTTCTACATCATGACCGCGTCTTGCGCCTACCTCTGTTAGCTCAGGTAAGTCTTCTATTTCTAGTCGCCAGCCTTCATCTTCTGTCAAGTGTAAATGAAGTTTATTCAATTTGTAATACGCCATCGCATCAATGAGCTTTTTGACAGCTCCGACGGATTGAAAGTTTCGGGCAACGTCTAGGTGCATGCCACGATAAGGGAAGCGCGGGGCATCTTGGATGGTGCCGATGGGGAGCGTGATCTCGTTGCCTGCTGTTCTAGGAGGTAAAAGATTAAGTAAGCTTTGGATGCCGTAGAATGTGCCTGCTTCGTCTCCTCCTACTATATCAATACTATTTTCAGAAATCGAAATTTTATAAGCTTCAGAAGGAAGTTGAGGGTCAGTGATTAAGCTAATTTCTTTCTGTGCAGGTTCACCAAACTCAATAGTCAAGTTAGTTAGCTCTTTGAGTTTATCTTCTAAATAGGGTGCTTCTCGATGATGTTTTTTTTCTGATCGAATGACCCACTCATCAGTCAATTTGGTAGTTTGATTCGTCAAATTCACCTGCTGCGGCGTCGGAATGATCGGTAGTAATTCCTCTTTGGATAACTGACTCAAATACTCATTCGCTCCATACTGCCATTCCGGTGTGTGCATGGGCGTCTTGTCACCATGGTGTCGACTGACTTGATCGGCGGTTTCAAAAGGTGCGATGCTGTAATTTTCGACCGGAATTTGTTCTTCGCCGACCACCCAATACAAGCCACTCGGTGCATCCGATTCTTTGATGAGCCAAGCTGCTACTTCAAAAGGAATGACCAGACTATCGCCGGGCGCGATTTTAAATTTTTCGGTAGGCGTCAAGCGATAATAATCAGCGATGATTTGCTCCACTGTCGCGGCATCGGAAGGATTATCGAGGACATCGCGATTGGTTTGGTTGTAGTACAATGTCCAGTTGTCACCTGAAATGACTTCAGGACTGTCATTATAAAAAGTGAAAGCGGCGAGTGCGCTCGGTGTGGTTTTGGATGTGTTGCTGATGAGTTGCCACTGGATGCGAGTGGGGACGAGTGGTTGGTTATCAGTTGGTTGATTGTTTTGGCAACTAAAAATCAGTATCAATAAAAGAGAATAGAGTGCGATGCGCATAGTCGTCGTTTTGTTTCGACGAGAAAAATAGGAAAAATTATTGAGGTGGAGGGCGCGCGCATATAGTAAAGCATGGAAAGGACATCACATCCTTGTCATGGTAGATTGGTAAAGTGAGATCTCATTAAGCGACAAAATTAAGTCCTCAATGACAGCTCAGCTTATGTAAGAATGGAAAAAAATAAGCCCATCAGTCGAGCCGATGGGCAATTAATTTTTGTTTAGGCTTCCATAGCCTCCAGTATCTGATTGGTATGATCTTTGGTTTTCACCTTTTTAAAAACGTGCTCCACTTTACCATTTTCGTCAATAACAAAGGTCGTGCGGTGGACACCATCATAAGTTCTGCCCATGAATTTTTTCTCTCCCCATACACCATAATCATCCATGATTTTGTGCTCGGTATCGGCGAGTAGCGGAAATGGAAAATTGTATTTATCGATAAACTTCTGATGCTTTTTTGCTGGATCGGGACTCACGCCTAGTAGTTCAAATCCTTTTTCGCGCAAGTCTTCAAAGTTATCGCGCAAGTTACAAGCCGCAGCCGTGCAGCCCGGTGTATCATCTTTTGGATAGAAAAATAAAATCAACTTCTTGCCTTTATAATCGCTCAAAGCGATGGTTTCTTCCTTTTCGTTTTGTCCCTCGAAGTGTGGCGCATCATCGCCTGCTTGTAAGTGTGTCATATTTGTTAGACTTTAGATTTTAGACTGTAGATGTTAGACATTATCATATTGATTTAGCAATCAATATTGCTGACTGTCTTCATCCTTTTCTGCCAAAGGAACTTCGATAAATCAAAATAGTTTGCTGGTCGAAAAGACCCGTTAAGAAAGTCTATCGTCTAACCTCTATTGTCTACTGTCTTGATTCAATCCTCAAAACTCGGCTTCCGTTGCTCCATTTTCGACTGAAAAGCTTCCATGAGGTCATTGGACAAAAACATGGCGGCATTCCACAACTGAATCTGCTGCAATCCTTCTGCTACGCTATGATCGCGCGCATACTGCAATACTTCTTTTGTACCTCGGATGGAGAGCGGGGATTTGGCGGCGATGGTTGCAGCTATTTTTTCAACTTCTTCCATCATTGCGCCTTCACTCGGATAAGTCCGATTGACCAAACCAATGCGAACGGCTTCCTCCCCGCCTACTTTTCGTCCAGTATACGCCATCTCAGCGGCGACGCCAAAGGGAATCAGCTTGGGTAATCGCTGCAACGTCCCCAGATCTGCCACCATCCCCATATCTATCTCTCGGATACTGAAGTAAGCTTCTGCTTGACAGTAGCGCATATCACAGGCAGACACAATATCGACGCCGCCACCGATACAGCCGCCTTGTATGGCAGCAATGACCGGCTTTCGGCAACGCTCTATGGCATTGACGCAGTCTTGTAGCTCACGCACAGTGTGTAGAAACTGCTCGCGCTTCCTTCCTTCACAATTCAGCACAAACTTTTGTTGAAAAGACATTAGTAAGCTCAAGTCTATACCAGCACAAAAATGCTTGCCGGAGCTGTGCAAAATGACGACGCGTACATCCTCACGATGACTCATCTCGTCGAATATAGCTTTGAGTTCTTGCCAGCCTTTTTCGGGCAGCGCATTGGCTTTGTCCGGTCGATTGAACATGACTTTGGCGATGTATTGATCGACTTGACATTCAAAAAGTTCGTAATTCATAAAGCGATAATTAGTGGGAAATGAGGGCAGCGACAAGATAAATATTTTCTCATTTTTTCATGGTTATATCTAATGTATCGTTCAGCGCTTCTCAAACAATATTACAGCAGTAGGCTGTCACTAGATAGATTATTATTTTAACACAAGCGTTTTTCAAAATAGACTCCTCGTCTCACAATTTAATTAGGCAAAACGGGTTATTGGTATGCTACCGGACATTACACTTTACTATAATTCAGACACCTACAGATGAGGCGACCAATCGCAAACGGTTGCAATCATCTACTCGTACATCTAGATTTGCACAGGATGTATGCATATAAGATATGTCAAAAAACGAATATATCTATTTGATTTGATTATCAATCACTTGGCAAATAAAAATTCATTTATTAAAATATTTGTATAGCAAATAACAGGGCTGTAATTTTGTCCATTCAAAATAATGAATGGACAATTTATTTCGGTCAACAACTAAAGCTGTTATCACAAATCAGACCGCATTATTCAATCATTATTTCAACCGTATTTAAGTACAAATCAAGGACAAGAACCGATGATTAAAGACACTTCACGCTCTCACAACTCTATGTGCGTGCCTCACCTTCACATTTGCTTTTTCATAGCGATGATGTGTGGCAGCTTTTTCCTCCAAGCCCAACAACTTCCACTTTTTACGCAGTATCGAGAATACAGCACAGCCATCAATCCGGCAACAGTCGGCAGCAATTACCTCAACTTTGGGCAGCAAGGGACCATTGGACTATCCTATCGCTCGCAATGGGTGGACATCGCTAATGCACCCCGTACGACCATCATACACGGTAGCTATTTTATAGACGATCTATCCGGCGTCAATTTTATAGTAGGCGGACAGTTGATGAATGACGAAATCGGGCCAACTGCTTTTACAAGTTTGAAAGGACGTCTAGCGGCTGTTATCTCTGATGATCCGGAGTATGCAGGTATCAGTATCGGACTGAATGCAGGCGGCTTGCAATATCGCATCAATGCGACTGAACTACGCGCTCGCGATGCAGAAGACATTATGCTGGCACAGAATGTCGCTCAATTTAGTGCAGACTTTGGCGTCGGTGTTTTTGCTTACAGCAGTTTTGGACGTGGCGATGACAACTTCGTCTATGGCGGTGTTTCTTTGCCACAGGTATTTGGCGACTTTTCATTCATAGACGACAACGGTAGAGAACTGACCCAACAGCGCGTCATGCACGCTTATGCTCAAGCAGGTGCGATCTTTACATTTTGGAATGATAGTTTTTTAGAGCCTAGCGTTTGGGTAAAATATGCCCCCAATGTTCCAGTCAACGTCGATGCTAACATTCGCTATCAGTTCCCCATTGGTCTATTTATAGGTGCAGGTGGCTCCACAGCAGGAACAGCTCATTTAGAAACAGGTGTCCTAGTGGGTGACAATGTAGGATTTGAGAAAAATCTACAGATCGGTTATGGATTCGATCATTCTTTCAGCAACCAAGGCGCTTTCATCGGCGGCACACACGAACTAAATGTGGCTTATTATTTCAGCCGCTAATACTTACTTATCTCCTATTTCAACATTTTCTTAGGTGCAATTGACATTGCATCGCTTTTCCTTAGCAAGAACTATGCTTTTCTCCTAGAAAGGCATTAAACTACAATAACAAAAATGGGAATTTCTACCAACCTTCATCGACTGTTCCAAAATCGTCTCGCTAAAGTCGCATTCGTTTTTTGTTTCGGTCTATTGACGTTCCAAAACATACACGCTCAGCTGTCCGCTGCCCTAGTCGGTGCAAACGCAGAATATGGCAATGGAGAAGACTTCTGTGTCGATTTTATCGTCGATGACTTTACCGATTTCTACCTCGTCAATTTCAGCATCACCTGGAATGAGGAAGTGATTCAGTTTACAGGCGTAGAGATCGTAGACAATGACAATGCCCTCAACATTCAAGAAGCCGACCTCATCACTTCTAGAACAGACGAAGGGATTTTCACTTTCAATTGGGAAGATGAGAGCGGCGATGGGGTCACGGTACGTACACGTGACTTCCGCGACCTAGAAAATGGTGTCGGCGAAAATTACAGCTTATTCCGACTGTGTTTCCGCACTTCTGATCGCTGTGGTGGCACTACGACCCTCAACATCAACGAAGCTTCTGAGACCATCTTCCGTGCCGGAGCAGATGATAGAAATATTGGTTTTGCGGATGGTAGCGAAAAGCCGATAGATGATGTATTTGATGCAGACATCAGTGTAGCCGGAACACCTGTTACCATTTCTGCTTCTCAGCATGTCGTCGATCCCGAAGAGATTGTTTGCGTCACCATTTTGGCAGAAGAATTTGCAGAGGTAGAAGGTGTACAATACTCTTTGCGCTGGGACACAGATGTCCTAGAATTTCAAAATATAGAAGCCCTCAATCCTGACTTTCCATTCTTGAGTACGACGGCGATTGCAACAGGGGCAGCGCTCAGCGATGGTGTCATTCGATTTTCTTGGCTCAACAGTTCAGGTGGTGGCACAACTGTCCCCGGCGATACACCTATGTTTGATGTTTGTTTTAGAGTGGTCGGTGAAGGCGGCTCTAGATCGGATATTGCTTTCACTTCTGATCCTTTGGCAGTAGAAATCGCGACCATCAACGAAGGTGGTGATGCCTGTAAGCTACTGTCAGATGGTGAAGTGCTAGTGCGTGAGCAAAAGGGAGAGGTGACCGTCAAAGCTGGAAGTGGTGCAGTCAAGCCGGGCGAGTCGATTTGTGTAGATGTAACTGCCGATGACTTTTTTGCGGTCAATGAAGTGACTTTTTCCGTCAATTGGAATCCTACTGTTTTCCGATTTGACTCGATCAGCAATATGCAATTGCAGGGTATATCAGACAGCGATTTCTTTCTGACCAATGCCAATACCGGATTTTTCACTTTCACTTGGGACGATCCCAATGGTGTATTGCTCCAAGATGGCAGCACACTATTCTCGATCTGTTTTACAGCCATAGGCTCAGAAGGTAGCTCGACGCCTATTTCCTTCACGGGCGAACCACAGCGTATCTTTGTCAGTACGACGAGTAATAATGATGCCGGACTGAATACAAGAAATGGTAATCTGACCATTTTGCCACCCGAAAGTCTGAATCTGAATGTCAGCAATGCGACCGTCTCTCCCAATGAAGCTTTTTGTGTCGACATCACGGCTCAGAATTTTGAAGAAATGGTCGCCCTCAATGCGTCCATGGGTTGGGAGATCAATCAAATTGAATTTGATCGCGTCGATAATTTTGGGATAGCAGGGCTAGATGAAGGAGATTTTGATCTATCGCAGACGGCTAGCGGATTTTTGTCTATCGACTGGGCGAGTCCCAATGCAGCAGGAGAAACATTGGCAGATGATGCAGTACTATTTAGTATCTGTTTTCGCTCCAAAGCTAGCGCACAGCTTGGTTTATGTGATGCGATTTTCTTCTCAGATATTCCAGCACCTATCCGCGCAGTCACTGCCAACTCCGGTGGCAACTCCGTAGAAGTCACCGATCTAGGCAACGATATTTGTATTTTCGACCCAAGTGGACTGACCGTAAATGTCACCAATAACTTGCAAGTAAATGTAGGCGAAGAAATTTGTGTGCCCATCACCGTGCGCAATTTTAATAACCTGTCTGCTGTACAGTTTTCTGTCAACTGGAATCCAAGTTTGTTTGAATTTAGCAGCATCAGCAATCTAGCAAGTCTAGCGGGTCGGGACGCCAATACAGTAGGAACAGATCAAGCAAATTTGGGGATCGTCACTTTTGACTGGGATAATGAAGCGGGCGCAAACTTAAACAATGGAGAAGCCCTATTTGAAATATGTCTGACTGCGGTCGGCAGCCGCTTGATGTGTGGTCCAATGGAAATCACAAATGCACCGACTGCTTTTGAAGTCATCAGCCCCATCGTAGAAGATCAAAACTTATCCCTTAATCCGATCAATGCAGAAATTTGTATCGCAGATGGGCTGGAGTTAGAGTTGCTGTCCACGACCAATCCGTCTTGCGAGGACAGCGACAATGGCGAAGCGACCATCGTCCTCAATGGCGGTACTGCTTCTACTTACGAATATTTTTGGCAAGATGCAGAAGGTCAAGTCGTCAGTGTCAGTGCTAGTGCTTCCAATTTAGTGGCAGGTACTTACATCGTCAACGTGACAGATGGCAGCGGCTTGATGCTATCGGATACCTTCACGTTGACGGCTCAAAATCCGACCCCCATAGCGAATGCAGGCAACGATCAGACATTGGTTTGTGGAACAGGTAGCGCGGTGTTGAATGGAATCGGATCTACAGTCGGCGAAAATATCAACTTTGACTGGAACGTCATCGAAGGAGGTGGTTTTCAGTCTGGTCAAAATTTCTTTGTACAGAGTGCAGGTACTTATGAGCTGATCGTCACCAATGACTCGACTATGTGCAGCTCTCGCGATACTGTAGCCATTGCCATTTCAGAAGATTTAAATGCCGATGCCGGAGCAAATCAGCTGTTGACTTGTGATACAGATGGCGTGACTTTGGATGGCAGTAATTCCGATCAAGCGGATGACTTGACGTACCGTTGGTTAGCTCGCGACGGTGGCGAAGTAGGCGCAGATAGCACCAACTTATCCATCGACGTCAATGTAGCCGGAACTTATATTTTGATCGTCTCTCAGGGAGATGGTTGTATTGCTAGAGATACCGTAGAGGTCACGGATACCCGCATCAATATTGTCGCCGATGCAGGAGTAGATAAAACACTCGATTGCTCCGGCGAAGGCGTCATTATCGGAGGACCGACCACTACTCAGGGCGAAACTATTTTGGCGCAATGGACAGGCGATAATATCGAAGACGGATTAGGCGATAGCATTGTCGTTAACTTGCCTGGCACTTACATTTTGACGGTGACCGATCAAGTGTCGGGCTGCACCGCTCAGGATACAGTAGAGATTACCGCCAATGAAGAATTGCCAAATATTACAGAAGGATTTATTGATAATTTGAGCTGCTCCGTCAACGAAGTACGATTAAATGTACAAGTGACCAACGTAAGCGGTACACTAAGTTTCCAATGGTCTAAAGAAGGTGTTCCTTTGTCGGATACTTTGGCTACTGCTCGCTCTCCGCTGGTCAGCGAAGAAGGTGTCTATGAGGTATTGGTGACAGATGGTGCGACAGGCTGTACTGGCAGTCTGGGCAATATTGTTGTGGAACGCGTCATTACAGAACCGACTGCAGATATTGGCGGAGAAAGTGTATTGGGCTGTCAGAGTACGTCTAGTATTTTCTTGACCGCAGGTAACTCCTCTTCAGGCGACAATTTTGTGTATACTTGGGGCACAGCTGACACCAGTTTAGCGATTCGCTCTATCGTCGATAGTGCGGAAGTATTTGCAGCAGGTATTTACTACTTGACAGTTACAGATGCGACGAGTGGCTGTACAGCAATCGATTCTGTAGTCGTCACAGCTACAGATGAGCGACCTACTGTCAGCATTGCAGACGCTGCGCCTATTCCTTGTAATGATGGTACGACGACACTTGATGGTTCTGCTTCTTCGGCAGGTACTTATGATTGGATAGTGCTGGAAGGTGATGGTGTCATTAGTGATGCGACTACTGCCATTGCAACTGTTGATGCGCCTGGCTTATATCGACTTCGCGTCACGGACGAACTGGGTTGTACAGCAATAGATTCTATCCGAGTCACCCAAAGCGATACATCAAGCATACAATTTGAAGTTAACTACTCCGCTCAAGATTTGACTTGTCTAGTCAATAGCTCAGAAATCAGTATTTCCGTATTGAGTGAAGGTGATTATACCTTTGAATGGCGCGCACAAGATGGACAGACCATTCCTGATGCCACTGCCGCAAGCAATATTTTGACAGAGCCGGGACTAATATTGGTAGACGTGACAGAAACCAACTTAAATTGTACCAAAACGGCTATCGTTACCTTAAACTTAGATGCGGAAATCTCAGAATTGTTCCTAGAAACTGATTCTGCTAGCTTGACACTAGATTGCGGTGGTGGCGGTGTTACTTTGGATGCTTCAGCGACGACTTTGAGTGGTTTTGAAACCATCAACTGGCGCGGGCCGGATGGAACAATTTTGGCAGCACTAGAAGGCAATACGACACCTCAGGTCACTCAGGCTGGTACCTATACCGCCATCTTGTCCAATAGCGAAAGCGGTTGCTCAGATTCATTGAGCGTAGAAGTAACAACGGCATCTGATTTAGAAGCAATCATCGAAACACCAGATCTCTTGACTTGCGAAAATGAAACCGTTTTACTACGTGCTTTCAATTCTTCTAGCGGACAAACCATCGAATACGAATGGTCGAGCGCAGATGGCAATGACATTCGCCCCATCGATACCGGGAATGGTGCCATTGTCGATCAGCCAGGCATATATAGCTTAACTGTAAGAGATACAGAAACAGAATGTGAAACGACCGTTTCCGTGACGGTCGAAGCCAATCGAGACACACCCACCGCAGATGCCGGAATGGATGATGATTTGGGCTGTGGCAATACACTGCAAATAGGCGGTACAGGTACATCGACGGGGGCAGACTTAACTTATGCTTGGACGCGCGATGGTCAACCGCTGAGTGAGACAAATCCGCGCATAGACATCGATGCGCCGGGGACTTACGAGCTTGTCGTCACCAATGCGACCAACGGCTGTACCGCAACCGACCAAGTCACGATCACACAGAATTTCCAACTAGAATTGGCGGATGCAGGTAGCGATGAGGTGACTTGTGATACAGATTCGCTATTCTTATTCGGCAATTTGCCACCGGATACAAGAGGAATTTGGCGCACCAATAGCGGCGCGACCATAGCTGACCCAAATGATTCGGAGACCATGATTAGTGGACTGACGCGTGGCGACAATTTTTTCTTGTGGACACTTTCCACTGCCCAATGTCCTGACTACAGTTCAGACACTCTGGTCATTTCTGTAGAACTAGCACCAATGGCAAATAACGACCGTGCGACATTAGACCTGAACGATGCAGATAGCGTAGGCATCAAAGTTATCGCCAATGATGATTTGTTCAATATCGCAGACTGGACCATTACGATTGATAAAGCTCCGAATCTGGGAACAGCGATTTCCAATGAGGCAGGCACGATCAGTTATAGTGCATTTAGCGTACAAGCAACTACAGATGAGTTTACGTATACGATTTGTAGTGCGACTTGTCCCGATCTATGTAGCACAGCTACCGTGAGCGTCGATATTCAAGTACCGGAAGGCACTTCTTTACTCGACAATCAGCCGAATGTCATCACACCAAATGGCGATGGATTCAACGATCAACTGATCTTCGATCTCGTCGAAAATGGCACTTATCCTGACAATGACATCATTATTTTCAATCGTTGGGGCGATGTCGTTTATCGAGCAATGCCTTACATGAATGACTGGGGTGGCAATGGTGAGAATGGCAAAAAACTGCCACATGGTACGTACTTCTACATTCTGCGTTTGGATATTGCGGAAGGTCTGATTCTGAGAGGAGATGTGACGATTATGGAGTAGAATTGAATCATAGTTCAATATTGAAAAGCAAAAAGCGGTATGTTCTACGGAGCGTATCGCTTTTTGTGTATTTTGAGCAGCCATTTCATAATCTCATAATCTCATAATCTCATAATCTCATAATCTCATAATCTCATAATCTCATAAGGTGCTTTCTACGCTCAAATCCATCATCGAACGCGACTACTTTCTGCTGCAATCGGCTAGAGCAGTGGCTTTTCCGCACGCCTGGGAAGAGCTATCAGGCAATGAAAAACTGCTTTGGGGCATACAGCGCAGCAAGAGAAATACCTACCAAACGGTCGTCGATCTACGACATGAGAAACCTGGATTTCAGTGTTCTTGCCGCAGTCGAAAAAGTCCTTGTCGCCACGCCATTGCGCTGCTTATTTTGTTATTGGAATACAACGATGCTTTCATCGTCAATGCTGAGCCGCCCGAAGACATTCAAAAATGGCTGACGCGTCGCGACAATCGACTACAACCCAAAGACCGAACGGAGGAGGAAGAAGCCAAGTTAGCCGCCATCCGACAAGCCAATCGCGACAAACGCTTGCAACAAATGCAAAGTGGACTAGACGAACTCGAAATTTGGCTACACGATAGTATTCGTGCCGGTATGGCGAGTTTCGTACAGCAGCCGGAGACGTACTGGCAAGAATGGTCGGCGAAGCTAGTAGCAGCAAAAATGAAGGGTGTCGCCAAGCGATTGGAACATTTTCCGTCATTGCTGATGCGTGATGATTGGCAAGATGTTGTCTTGAATGAATTGGGCAATTTATATCTTTTGGTGCGTGCTTTTCGCAATTTGGATGCTTTTTCAGAAGATTTTCAGCAAGAGCTATTTCAGATTATCGGTGTCAATATCAAGAAGGAAGAAGTACTAGCTGAAGCAGGCGTCATCGATACTTGGAAAGTACTGGCGATAGAAGAAGGTGAAGAAGATAAGCTGCGGTTTCAGCGGACTTGGCTGTATGGTGGAGCTTCGGAATTGTTTGCGCTGCACTTAGAATTTGTTTGGGGACGCGCTGACTTTCAGACGCCTTGGCGAGTCGGCGAGATATGGGAAGGAGCAGCCCACTTCTACCCTGCTGCCTTGCCACAGCGTGCTTTATTCAGTCAACTTCGGCAGGTCGATCAAGCCTTTTCGCTCAAAGGAATACCCAATTTTGCAGCCTTACAACAAGACTATACCACAGTCCGCAGCCGACAGCCCTGGCTACATCTTTTTCCTTGTGCATTGGAACAGGTTTATATCATTCGAGACAAAGACGATTTCTTTTTACTAGATGAACAGCAACAGCAGCTATCACTTACTTCCAATTTAGAAATACAACTTTGGCAGTTGTTTGGTCTGAGCTGTGGAGCGGCAATTGGTGTGTTTGGTATTTGGGAAGGACGTACGTTCAAGATATTGGCTGGCTGGAAAGAAGGAAGGTGGGTGCATTTTTGATGGTTCAATATATTGATTATCAAATGGTTAGATTTTAAATAAACTTGTATGATTACTTAAATACCTCTAGCAGAGATTTACAAAAACCCTCTCGTCCACTTTCTGACACGCAACTTTCGTAAACTGAGCGGAAACTTGCAATTCTCACAACCTTTGCAGACCTTTACATTCTATTTTGACGTTTGAAAAAGAACGCGAAATATTCCATCTCCGGCAGTATCAACAAGCATTTTTAGTAGAGACTTTAGACGATAGATATTAGATGATAGACAGCTTTTCCAAAAGACTGAAAATCAGCTTAATATACTTTGTTTAGTTCCTACTTTAAAATGTCTAATCTCTTCTTTTTTCCAATCACCGACTTATACACTCGCTCATTTATGCGTCTATCTGTACTGCTTTTCCTAACCATTACTTGTCTATTTAGCAATCATTCATTTGCCCAAAATGATCCGTTTGACAGCCCTTCTATCTGTGGCTTAAATTTGGAGATTGCAGACTCTTCTTGTACTGCGCTCAATCGCTTCCGCATCAAGGTCAGTGGTGAAAGCGGACAGCTGGGGCAGACCGCTTTTTTGGATGAAGTACGTCTGATTATTGCGCATACTTGGATTGCGGATTTGGATATTCATTTGACTTCACCGAGCGGCGTTCGAGTCGAACTGACCACGGACAATGGAGAAGCGGAAGACAACTATGGCGATCCTTCGGATGTGACTTGTGGTGGCTATATTAGCTTCACGACAAGCTCCTGCCGGAGCATCGAAGACATAGACGTGCCGCCCTTTATAGGCGATTACAGAGCAGAAGGAAACTTATTTAACTTCAATGACGGCAGCAGTCCAAATGGACAATGGATACTCGAAATCTGTGATGATGCAGGCGATGACAGTGGGACACTGGAGTTCGTAGAATTGGTGTTTAGCGACAATAGTTGTATCGCGCCCGTTGATTTGGTAGTCGAAAGTACAGACTCGACGACGGCGATCTTAGATTGGGTGTCTGTCGGCAATTGCGACAATACTATTCTGGAATATGGCTTGGCAGGATTCACGCCGGGCAGCAATGCCGGTGCAGGCGGTGGCACGGTGATTGTGACCGATTGTCCACCGTTTACGCTACTAGGACTGGCAGCCGATACTGACTATGACATCTATATCCGTGAGCTCTGCAATGGCAGCAACTTTTCTCCCAATTCTTGCGCGCTACAACTCACCACAGCTTGCGATCCACCGGATATCACTTTGGTAGAAACCTTTGACAATCAGACCATTTGCCCCAATTTCTGCGGTCAGCCTTGCGACATTGAAGGCATTTGGCAGAACAGCAGAAACGACAACTTTGACTGGACGATTCAAAGTGGCTCAACACCTTCCGAAAACACCGGGCCGAACGCAGATGTAGAAGGCGACGGCAATTATATCTACATAGAAACATCAGGTGCGAGTTGTCGCGACGGCAATCAAGCCATCTTACAATCTTCCTGTTTGGAAGTCAATGCACAGGGCGTCGATTCTTGCCATTTTTCATTCAATTATCATCTTTTTGGTAGCAGTGTAAATCAGTTGACACTCGAACTATCCAACGACGGCGGTGGCAGCTGGACACCGATTTGGTCAGCTTTTGGCAATCAGGGCGATGTGTGGCAGAAAGAATACATCAGTTTGGTTGATTGGGATGGAGAGATCGTTCAGTTGAGATTCGTAGGCGAAGGTGGCAATGGAGCGACAGGGGATATTGCGTTGGACAATCTAATATTTTATGGTGCTCGCGCTTTGGGTGAACCGAGCTTTCGATTTTATGCGGATATGGATGAAGATGGTTTTGGTGATCCCAATACTTTTATAGAAAGCTGCATCAATGTGCAGCCGGAAGGTTTTGTCAGCAACGATGCAGACTGCGATGACACCAATGAAAACATCAACCCAAATGGAACAGAAATCGCCTGTAATGGCGTAGACGAGAACTGCAATGGCATAGAAGACGACGCGATCATAGCTGCACCAAGAACAACAGCCGCATCTGGTTGTAGTGGGGAGGCTATTACTGTAACTGCCGACATTCCCGAAGATGGATTCGTCCTTTGGTATGGCTCGCCCGATAGCACCGATGTCTTGATCTTTGATAATGGCGAAGGTTATACGCTAACCACCGAAACCAATGGCGATACAATCAGGCAAACAGTCTATGCAGAAGCTTGGCAAGGTTTTGATTGTCAGTCTGTTACGCGCACACCGACGACGATTACGATTTATCCTGCTCCTTCCATTGCTGCGGTCGCGCCACCATTGATTTGTCCCGGAGAGACGGTTGATTTGAGCACTATTGATATTTTTGACCAAAATGATCTCATTCTTACTTTTACTTATCATAGCGACCTACCGGATTCCACCAATCAACTAACCGATCTCATCGTACAACCTCAAACCGATGAAACTTACTACGTACAAGCCATCAGCGAACGCGGCTGTACCGATAGCGCACCCATAGCGGTACAAGTCGGTGGTAGTGCCGATGTCCAAATAACGCCTTCGGATACGATGACAGTTTGTGCAGGTAGTTTGCAATTGTTGGAAGTAGACGCTTTGGACACGACTATCAATTATAGTTATGTCTGGAGCACAGGAGCGGTGGGCGATAGTTTGCTCATAGAGACGAACGAGACGCCAGGCATTTTGGAACAATATACCTTGACGATCACTGACGAAAATGCTTGTGTGACAATGGATACCGTCTGGCTGTTGACTTCGACAGGTATTACTTCTGCGCGAGTTGTACCGGAAGATGTGACGACTTGCGGCGGTGACAATGGCTCTGTTTTTGTCGAACCGTTGAGTGGAACACCACCTTACAGTTACTTCTGGAGTGGTACTTCAAGCGGCAGTGTGCAGGGCATTGAAGGCGGCTATACGATTCCAAATTTGGAGCAAGGGACATATCGAATCACGGTAGTTGATGGCTCTGATTTGGGATGTGATGTACAGTTGCCATTTACTTTAGTCAATGGTCCGAGTGCGAAGGTGAGTCTGGAAAGTTCGGAGATGTTGAGTTGTCCTGAGAGCAGCGATGGCAGTTTTTGTATTAATGTCGAAGGCAGCGCCCCTCAAATACTGTGGAGCAATGGGGCGACGACTGCTTGTGCGGATAGTTTGAGTGCCGGAACCTATAGTGTGACCGTGACCGATGGTGGTTGCGAAACTGTTTTGAGCGATTTGGTCATCCGCCGACCGATGCCGATTCAGATAGCCGCTAGTTTGCAGTCGCCGACTTGTGCGGATCGAGCGGATGGCGCTATTGAAATTATTGCTTCGGGTGGCGTGCCTCCTTATGCTTACAACTGGAGCGACACGACGCTTCAGTCCAATATCAGAACCAACCTTCCCGAAGGTAATTATCAACTAGAAATTGTCGATCTAAATGGTTGCCGCGTCAATTATGACATTCCGATCAATGCGCCTGATAGCTTGCAGATAACAGAAGTGAACAGCCGCGATATGAGTTGTGCTGGACTCGAAAATGGATTCATCGCGCCTGAGTTGAGTGGCGGAACAGCACCTTATTTTTACGAATGGAGCAATGGGTCTTTTGAGTCAACCATCAGTGATTTGGAAGCGAATGATTATGAACTAACAGTGACGGATATCAATGGCTGTCAACTCATCGAGTCTTTCGCTATTGCTGAACCTGAACCGCTCAATTTAGTGATCGAAAATATCTTTGATGTCAGTTGTCAAGGGATAGATGATGGCGTCATTAGTGTACAAGCGACGGGTGGCTCACGATCTTATGTCTATCAGTGGAGCAATGATAGTCAAGATGCGACGACACAAAATCTGGCTGCGGGACGGTACTTTTTGACCGTTTTTGATGAAAATGGTTGCCGATTGGTTGATTCCTTTGATATAGCTGCACCGCCAACAGTAGAACTTACGGCAACTTTGCAAAGCCCGACTTGTATAGGTAGTCGCGATGGTCGCATTGATATACAGATCGACAATGCGGAGAATCTAGAATTTGAGTGGAGTTCCGGTCAGTTGACGCCAAATATTTCAGACGTGCCAAATGGGGAGTACGACCTCAGAATTGTAGATGTGCTTGGCTGTACCATTGATACGACTTTCGTACTCGACGCACCTCAAGTTTTGGACATCAATATCAGTACACGCTCGCCGAGTTGCCCCGGACTCAATGACGGTAGCATTCAGCTCGATGTCGTCAATGCTAATGGATTGCCACCCCAATATCGCTGGAGTAATGGCGCGCGCACACAAGATATTTTCAACATCAGAGCAGGAAAATATATGGCAGTCATCAGTGATAATGACGGTTGTACTTTTCAGACAGATACGATCATGATCTCAGAGCCGGATTCTATTCTGATCGAATTAGAACAACTCACTAATTTGAACTGTGCCAATGAGCGAAGTGCCAGCATAGAAGTCAATGTGTCCGGTGGTCGCGCACCTTATCAATACGACTGGTCGAATGGAGCAGATTCCAAAAATATTTATGATCTAGGCGCGGATACGTATACGCTGGCTGTATTGGATGAAAATGGTTGTGCTGCGGAAAGTGCGCCTTTTGTGGTGCAAGCGCCGTCTCCTATCTTACTCGATTTCCGATTGGTACAAAATGAAGTTTGTCAGCTAGAAGGTGGCAACGTCGATAGCCTAGTGCTGATGGTGCAAGGTGGCGTTCCCGGCTATCAATATCGTTGGAATACAAGCAGCACAGATCGCAATTTGACCAATTTGATGCCCGGCGATTATAGCGTGACAGTCACAGATCGAAATGGTTGCCAAGCATTCCTCTCTTCCATCAAAGTACAAATGCCAGACAACGGCTTTTCGATAGCCACAGAAAAACAAAATGTGCAATGCAGCAATGGTGCAGACGGCAATATCCGTGCGATGGTGACCGGAGGAACGGCACCTTTTATTTATCATTTGAGCAATGGCGATATTCAAACATTGGATGCTTTTGAAGTAGAATTTAACAATCTCGAACCCAGCAATTACGACCTGACCATCACAGATGACAATGGCTGCCGCACCGTTGCCCGTGACCTATTTTTGACGCAACCAACACCACTCAACATTCAGCTAGGCAATGAAGGCATACAAAATATCAAATGCGCCGGAGAGATGAATGGAAGCATTGATCTGGAAATCAGTGGTGGCATTCCACCTTATGATTTTGAATGGACGAACAGTTCTGGCGTCATCGTTGCTGATACACTTGACCTCATCAATGCGCCTGCGGATACCTACACTTTCAGATTTACAGATGCCAATGGCTGTTCCCTCAATCCATCCACTTATGTCTTGCGAGAACCTGCTTTCGCTCTGATATTTAGCAACATACGTAGTACGCCCGTACAGTGTTTTGGCGATCAAACTGGCGAAATACAGATACAAGTCAGTGGTGGTATGCCGCCTTATCAGTACAATTGGAATGACGGATTATATATGACCAAAAATATTGATAGTCTCTTTGCCGGACAATATCAATTGGAAGTGACAGATGCCAATGACTGCATACAATTTTCGGATAGTATTTTGGTGCGGCAAGCAGATGCACCTATTCAGTTACTGGAAGAACTCGTCGATGATGTGCGCTGTCATGATGAGCAAAATGGACGTATCGAAGTCCTAGTCGATGGCGGCATTGAGCCGTATCAGTTGTTTTGGCAGTCACCCGATCCTGACAATAATTACATCAATGGCAATGTAACCACAGTCGATGATTTGACAGAAGGGAACTATCAACTCAGCGTTGTCGATAGCTTTAGTTGTATGGCGACTTTTGACTTTTTTGTGGGAGAACCGCTACCCCTTCGTGCCGATAAGCGTGTCGTCGATTCAGAGCGTGACCGCAATAACGGAGAAGCAGAAATCATCGTGAGTGGCGGTACTGCGCCTTATAACTATGACTGGAGTGTGGAGAACGCGCCGGATACATTGAAACTGATAAATCTGAGTCCGGGGGTTTATTTTGTGACCATTTCAGATGCCAATGATTGTAAACTGACCGTCGCTGTTGAAATCAAAAACGATCGACAAAATTCAGTCGATGATTTGAGTCAAAATGCCACCATTCAATTGTCACCCAATCCGGCAAGCGGTCATCTACAGTTGCAGCTGACTTTGCCTTCAAAAGATGATGTTCAGGTCAGTTTGTACACTTCCACCGGACAACAACTTTGGAAACGATGGTATCAAAATGTGTTGGATGATAATTGGCGATTTGAGGTCAGTGATCTTCCAAGTGGGATGTACTGGTTACATTTGCAGACGGGGAAGAGTGGAAGGGTGGCTTTGCCGCTTGTGCTATCAAAATAGGATGGGAACGCGGATCAAACTGATCGAACTGATTTTTACGGACTTAGTATTGCATTCTTAATCAAATCTGTCAGTATTCGTTAAATCCGTCAAATCTTCCGATTATCGGAATAGGTTGCGTTCCAATCATAACCTGTACACCTAAATTAACTGTTTGATTCCATGCGCATCGCTTTCGACGCCAAACGCTTGTACAATAACTTCACCGGACTTGGCAATTATAGCCGTCAGTTGGTCAGTGATTTGACGCAGCATTTTCCAGAGCATGAGTATCATTTGTTTACGCCCAAAATCAAGTACAATTCGGAAACCGAACCTCTCCTCAATCACCTTCAACTTCAAACGCATCAACCCAATGGCAGCATAAGTGCACTTTGGCGCAGCTCTGGCATCAAAAAGGATTTACAAGCACATAACATCCAAGTCTATCATGGACTGAGTCACGAAATTCCAGTAGGGCTGCATCGAACGAATATCAAATCAGTCGTCAGCATTCACGATTTGGTTATCAAACGGCATCCTGAATATTTTCCGTGGCTGGATCGTCAGATTTACGATTGGAAGTTCAGATATGCCTGTGAGCATGCCGATCATGTCGTCGCGATCAGTGAAAGTACAAAGCGAGACATTATTGAGTACTATCAAATTGATCCTCAGAAAATTAGCGTCATTTATCAAACTTGTCATCCCCGATTTAAGCAAGCGTTGAATCAAGAAACGCTATCGCACATTCGAGCCAAATATCAACTGCCCGAACAGTTTTTGCTGTATGTCGGTAGCATTATTCCGCGTAAAAATCTACTGAAACTCGTGGAGTCATTGAGTCTGCTGCCGAAAAATATCCAGCTACCTTTAATCGTCGTCGGCAATGGCAAAAAATATAAACAGCAAGTCGAGCAACGAATCCAGGCACTCAATTTGACCAAACTCGTTCATTTCATCCGACCTGAATATGATGATTTGCCTGCTTTTTACCAGTTGGCGGAAATGCTAATTTATCCGTCCACTTATGAAGGATTTGGACTTCCCATTTTGGAAGCTTTATATGCCAAAATTCCGGTCATTACCACTTCCTTTTCTTCTTTACCAGAAGCCGGAGATGGAGGTGCATATTATATTCAATCTACTGAGCCTCAATCTATTGCAACTGCTATGGAGACAGTCCTATCAGATAGTAGTTATCAAAAACAATTGATCGAATCGGGACAAAAGCATCTGCTCAATTTTGATGCGAAAGTGATTAGTGAGCAATGGATAGATTTGTATCAAAAAGTGGAAAACTCGTGAATTAAGTTGTCAATTAAAAAGAAGAGCCACCTTTTTACCGTGACTTATGTATAACCATTGGTAGCCCTTCCTGATATTATATATGAAACTATTTCTTCAATGAGTAGCGAGCTCTCACATTCTCACTCTCTCACATTATCACTATTCTCTCACCACCAACGTATAGTGCTGCAACTCCTTTCCGGCTTGTATCTGCACAAAATAAGCACCTGGAGCTAAACGATTTGGTAGATCAAAGTCGACGGAAAACTGACCTTGAAAACTAGACTGCGCGAAAAGCGTATCGACGACATTGGTACTGAGGTCGATGATGTTGATTTGTAGATTACTTGCTTCTACTAAATACATTTCGATATGTACGCGCTCGCTCGCCGGATTGGGGCTGATACGGACAGCTTGCACCGATTGTAGGACATCCGTATTGCTGACGCCATCCAGATTAGTGAGCATTCGAATATGTCCGGCAGTCGCACTTTCTGTAATGAGCAGAGTGTCGCCAGTCGGAGAGATCGCAATGCCATTGGGAAAGCGAAACTGAGACTCGCTAGCCGCACCATCTGTGTATCCTGCTGCACCTGTTCCTGCAAAACGAGATACCTCGCCTGTCAAACTGAGTGTATAGATGTCAGGTCCGTACGCGCCGGGGACGATATACTGATCGCCACGACGGACGATATAGCCCGAATTGGGGCTGCCTTCTAAAGTCGCAAAAGCAGTGACTTCTCCCTCAGGTGTGATGCGCTGAATGTTGTTGTCATTGAAATTGCAAGAAATCAAGTCACCTTCCGGCGTAAGAGCTAATCCGTCAGGTCCATTGATACGTCCGGCGGAAGCTAGAATGGTCGGTGTCGGATTTTCGGCACTCATATCGACTTTGGCGATGCTGTTACCACTGTAGTTAGCGATGTACATGATTTGATTGGCGTCGTCAACTAGGATGCCTGCTGGTCCCACTAAACCGCTGACATAGACATTGCTGTTGTCCTCACGATCAAATTTGATGATGTTTCCGGTATTGAACTCGGAGACGTAGTAATTGCCTGCGGCATCTATCGCGCCACCGAGTGCGCCTCTGAGAGTGGCGATTTTATTGGTTTCGCCTGTCAGATTGATTTTGTAGACATCGGCAGTCGCAAAATCGACGACATAGATGCGACCATCTGTTGCCCAAGTGATGCCCTCAAATTGTGCGCCCGGCTGTGTGAGTAAAGTGGTGACCGTTTGCGCTGTTCCCCACTGCAATGCATATAGGAATGCGACCATTGTAAATAATCGAATTTTCATTTGTATAAAGTTGAGAGTTTACTGAGAGTTTAGTAATCGGACTACAAACAGCTAATTTTATACCACTCTTCGTTTGGCAAATGCTCACATATCTAGATAAGCTCACATTTAAGTAGGTGAGCGCATATAATTTCCACTTTCATGACGGCATTTTTTTCGCTCATATTTTGTTAAAAAGCCTCGCCGATAGCCATCGTCTATGTTTTTCGCCTCATATGAACAAAAAACCTGCTCGGTCAGAAAGGGAATTTATTTACCCTCAACTACTTACCAGCCTCAATTGGCAAAAAATCAGCTCGTTTTCGTCTCAAAGACCAAAATCACAATAAACTCTTGTGATTTGATGACGCTAAGGTGTGCTCATTCGTTATAGGAGGGAAATTTTGAGTATTCGGGTGTGTCTATCTGAGCTTAGACGAACGAAAAACACGAAAAAAGACTGATGTCTATGCAAATCAATATTGTCAGCACGATCTACCTCATCGCCGTTACGCAAGCCATTATTCTACTATTCATTTTGGGTCGAAAAGCAAAACACACGCTAGCCAATCGCTATCTGATAGCTGTTTTGGTGACGCTATCGGTGACGCTCATTCATTATGTATTGGCGATTGATCAACTGATTCCTAGAGCATCGCCCTTCTTCAATTTCAGTGCCATTTCATGGCTGACGATTTCGCCTTTGTTGTATTTGTATACGCGCTCTTTGGTCTATAGAGATGAGCGATGGCAGTGGAAACAGCTGATTTATTTTCCACTGAGTTGGTATCATATTTTGCAGATAATATTAGTCGCTTTTGGTGTGCAGGTTGGATTCTACTTACTCTTTGATACCGTCAATGCTTATAATGCAGCTTGGATATTGAGTTATTTGTTCAATAGTCTCATTTTTACAGTCGCCTCCCTGTATGTACTCCATCGTGCCACGGTATCAAAAAAGCAGAAAGTACAACTTCGGTGGTTGACTTATTTTTTTAGTGGATTCTCGGTGGTTTGCGTTTTGCTAGTCGGTCTATTGCTATGGCATCTACGTGTTGACTATTACTTCATGCAGCTGGAGTATTTTTTGCTGATGTTTTATGCGGCTTTCATTTTTAGTCTGGTCATTGCCGCTTTGAAGTCGTCTACTTACTGGAACACCATTGCGAACGATCATTACGGTCACGCCAAAAAAGATGAAAATGAGTTAGCGGATTTGCATTTACGCCTGACGACCTATTTGAAAGATCAACCACTCTATCTCAATCCCAAACTCACCTTAGCAGAACTATCTACTGCTACACAAATCGCTGAAAATCAACTTTCTCAGCTCTTCACTCAACATCTCAATAGCAATTTTTACCGCTTCATCAACAGCTATCGACTCGCTGCTTTCCAACAACAAGTTTTGGAAAAAGGAACGGAACAATACACCATCATGGCACTGGCAGAAGTAGCAGGATTTGCCTCCAAAGCGACTTTTTATAAGGTATTCAAAGCGGAACTAAAAATGACCCCGACGGCTTATGTAAGAGCACTAAAACAAAAAGAAATTGCTTCATGAACAACCATAAAGCTTTATCGAAGGTCAAAAAAATCCTCATCATCGGCAGTGGCGGCGCCGGAAAGTCAACTTTCGCGCGACAACTACACCGGATCACCGGTTTACCGCTCATCCACCTAGATCAAAAATACTGGCAACCCAATTGGGAGATGCCAGACCGACTGGAATGGACGGAACAAGTGAAAGACCTCGTCCAGCAAGAAGCCTGGATCATGGATGGCAATTACAGCAGTACACTGGACATTCGGCTGGCAGCAGCGGACTTAGTGATTTTCTTAGATCGCCCGACTTACCTTTGCTTTTACAGAGTCCTCAAACGCACTTGGCGCAACCATGGTCGCACCAGAAGCGACATGACTCGCGACTGTCCGGATCGCTTTGATTTGGAGTTTTTGCATTATGTATTGATGTATAACTGGGTACGGCGACCGACGATCTTGGAAAAATTGGAAGCTTGGAAAGAAAAGGTAGCTGTTCGGAGATTGAAGTCAGACCGAGAGGTGGAGGCGTTTTTGGAGGGAATGAAATAAAAATACTGACTGTAGCATCAAATATTATCTTCCAACAGTAGGCTTTGTTCCTCTAATAATTCTTCCATTTCATCATGGCTCAGTTGATCGACTAACCATGCTTTCATCCAATTTTTAGTCAAGATTCTGGAGATTTCAGAATAGACTAGATGAATAACCAGTTCCTGTATTACTTCGTCATCATATTCTTCATCACCAAATTTATTTAAGTACCCTTGTATCCTTGTAGACTGCTCCTCACTTTCGGATATCTGTTAATTCTTACCCCTCGATTACTTTCCTTGATATAGGTATTAAAAATCGGATTGGCATCCCCATCCTTTTCGCCATCCGGCAACAGTGGATTTAGATATGGCTTGGATGTAAAGTCATAAAGCATAGCCATTTCATTTAGTAAATCATACCAAATCATTTGCATAGCATCATATACGATTGGATTACTCATAAAATCGGTGTAATCCAGTGCTGTAACTTTCATCACATCATCGATTAAAAAATACGAAATAATATGCTAACAATATTCCTAAACAGACGAAAGCCCAGCCACTTCTCACCTCTAAATCAATACGTATTCTCTTGTTTTCTTTGTCCGCAAATGATTTGATCTTAGTAGCTTGGACACCCTGTGCATTTTCTACAAAACGCTCTGCCTGATCGAAGAGTTTCTCACACTTCATCTGATCTTGCTCCGATAGCTTATCTTTAAGTAGATTTAATAATTTCAGTCCATCTTCTTTACTTAATGGTTCATCCTGAGCCCAGGATTCAGACTCCTCCAGACCACCACCTTGTGCTTGTCATCTACCACGATGCTCTTTCCTATTTTTCTTTTTCTTGCTCAATGCTATCTTCTTTACTATACCTGTATTGACTGTAAATTAAGCTAATTGTACTAATCATCAAACAAAAAAAGCCCGTCCAAATCAATGAACGAGCTTCTGCGGAGAAAGAGGGATTCGAACCCCCGGTGGGCGTTAACCCACGCTGGTTTTCAAGACCAGTGCATTAAACCAGCTCTGCCATTTCTCCTGTAACTTCACATTTTGGAATCAATAAATCATTTTTTATTCATTCCAGCTTGAGCAAAGATGATTTCCCTGAAAAGGGAGCGCAAAGATAGGTTTCTTTTTGGAAAGAGTAAAGGGTTGATCAGAAAATAATTTCGCAATTATCTGAATGATTCCTTTAGCCATCTGCTCTCCTCAATTCTACCTTAACTCTGCTACCGCATAGTACCTCATCAACTTCATCAGTCGATAACTCAAACCAATATTCTTCTTTGCCCTTAAAATAGCTAAAAGTGAATTTTTCTTCAGTACCATCAAATCCTCCACAGTACTTTGCCGACTGAAACTCATCAGAAGATTCTAGTTCTTTCCATTCAGCAATACTCTTATTCTGCTGTTGAATTTCTTTCAGTAGCTCCTTCAACTCATCATCAGGATTTAGGTACAGCATATAGTCTCATATCAGGAGACATAAGTTTCACTATCAAGATGAAATCTTGGTATAGAAATAGAATGTAATTTTTTGACACAAGCGGCATTAATCTAAGAGCGTAGAGATCTCATATCTAAAAGCGAATGCGATCTCACATCTAGTAACTCAATCCACCAAAAACAACCCATTCGCAAATAACAGCTTCCCTTGCTCCCAAAAACCACGATACAGCGGATTGTCTACCAAATAGATCACTTGTCCTCGTCCACTATTGCGTACACCAAAGACCATATTGCGATTTAGCCGTTTTTTGGCATTCTCACCAACGAAACCAAAAGAAATCGGATCGTTATTCAGATAACCGACATTCCAAACATCTTCCTGATAGCTATAGCTTTGCGTACCCGTTTTCAGTGAATAGTAAGTATCGCCCAGACCATATCCTAGAGGATGTGTTTCATCAATTTGTGTCTGAAAGATGGCACCGGGCGTGGTACTGCTGACGTAGCGACGCGTCGATTCGCCGTAGATGGCAGGTTCGTCATTTTCGTCGTCGCCTTCGTCGCTACTCGCACGTTCCAGTCCAAATGCACCAGTACTAGCAAGACCGCTGACGGCACGACCGATAGCAATCAGTTTACCACCACCGCGTACCCAAGATTGTAATTGCTCTACCTGACCATCACTGAAGCGGAAACGTCCTTCCGGCAAAATCAAAACATCATACTCATCCAAATCAACGCTAAATAGGTTTTTCATCGTCAGTACAGTGACTGGATAATTTAACTCGCGTTCCATGTAAAACCAAACCTGCCCAAATTCATTGGCGAAAGTCGGTGTATCACCTACAATAGCAACATTTGGCGCATCAATGAAGCTATAACTATTTGAACCTAAGTCTCTTCCACTATCTACATAGCCAGTTTGAAGTGGCACAATCAATTGCTCATGCTCTTCCGCCAATGCCATCAAACGGTCTTGCCAGCCTTTTTCTAGGTTGCGATTGTCTGCCCTATTGACGATGAGTGTCCCGGCACTGAAATCTCGTCCTTCTAAGCTAAAACTGCCATTGGTGAAGCGGACTTTGATGCCTTCTTGCAGCAGTTGTGATAGAAAATGAGCATCGGCGACCGACTCCCAACTGATGGCGTAAGCATAGGTATTATCAGATTTGGATAACATAGGCATAGCAGGCAACTGAAACTCAGCATTCGAGTTGATGCGATCTGTCGTCGCATACGCCTCAAAGCCATACGCATAAGGCAATGACCAAGCGGTGATGTCATAGGTTAAAGAATCAACGACGGCTGTTTCGGGATCAAAAAGGACTTGAGTGAGCACGCCTTTTGGCTGATAAGCACTGATAATCAAGTCATTAGGTTCGATGTCAAAGCTACCATTTTTCGCCATTTTATAATCGAATCCATTACCATCTCTACTGCTGCTCAGACTTCCATATTCGATGCGATGCAAGTCCAATAACTCTGTCAGTCGCTTCAATTTTGCACGCGAATTTGTGCCTTTGATGATATACGTTTTGTAATCTCCTTGAGGATTATTTTGTGCATCATCGTAGAATTTTTCAAACTCTGTACTCAAGCGATCTGCATTTTTGGCGGCTACTTCTATGGTCGAAAGGGCTGTCGTTTCGTGGTGCGCCACACGATCTTTGAGCGTCACTAGATTGCCGCTTTCTGCTCGTCCGGCACGCCCTGCTCTACCGGAGCCACCTTGCTCATATGTCATCCCAATAGATCCGTTGTAGACCGGATAAGTATCACCATAACTAGGATAAAGCAAATCAAACACTTCTTTGGTATAGTACAACCAGCCTTCTTCATCGAAATATTTGGCATGGTTGCGTCCGATGTCTTCTTGAAATTCGGTTTGCCAGTCGGTGATGTATTCGTGATAAGGCTGGGCAGCTGGCGCGAAGTAGTAAGGCGAATTGATGCCCATCTCATGCAAATCAGCGTGGACGTGTGGCAGCCATTGATTGTAGACTTTTAGTCGTTGCTGAGATTCTTTTTGGGTCGCCCAAGCCCAGTCGCGGTTGAGGTCAAACAAATAGTGATTGACGCGACCATTGGGCCAAGGTTCGCGGTGCTCCAATGAATTGAGGTCAGGGTTAGGGACACGATTGGCGTATTGTCGATACCAGCTTATATAGCGCGAATTGCCATCCGGATTGAGGACAGGATCAAGGATAACTATGGAATTTTCCAACCACTCTTTGGTACGTTCGTTATTGGGAGACGCCAATTCATACAAGACTGGCATAGCCGATTCTGAACCTGCTGCTTCATTGCCGTGTACTGTGAAACTTAGCCAAGTGACTGCTATATCTTTACCATCCGCTTTGCCCGTTTCCAGTCCTGTTTTGCGCAAGTGATTGAGCCGAATGGCTTCCAGATTGGCTAGATTTTCCGGTGTAGAAACGAATGCCAATACCAGCGGACGACCTTCGTAAGTGTCACCATAATATTTGAGCATCACATTGGGACTATTTTCAGCGACGTGCTCATAATAGTCGATCAGTCGATGATGAGGCGTGAACTGTTCGCCAATGTTGTGTTTCAAAAAGTTGTCCGGCGAAAGGATGGTCTGAGCGGAAAGAGAAAGCGCAAAACCAATGAAGGTTAGTAAAAGCAGTTGTTTCATATGTCTGTTTTATTAGACGAGCGAAGGTAGTGTGGATTTGGGAGATTGGCAAATACGTAAAGACTCTCCCTCGTCATTCTAACTCTTACTATTCAAAATTATAAATCAAGATTCTCTGATTAGTGAGAAGCTGTCATTTGAAGCTCTGCCAACTGCAGAAGTGCTGTTTGGATTTCACTTTGAAGTTGTTTAATAATTTGCCTATTCATTGCGGCTTTTTCTTGCTCTTGCATGGATGGATTAGGCGCAGGCCCCCCTGTCAATCGTTGAGTAGTTGTTTTTAATTGATTGATCCGTTCCATTTTCAGCTCAATATTCTTTAATTCTGGATGGCGTCTCATCACTTCACTTGAAGAGGCTAAACATTCCCGTTCCATCAGCAACTCAACAGTTTCATCGAACAGTTTTTGTTCAGGATTTTGGGCAAAAACTATTAGCATACCCAATAGGAGTAAGAGGCTACAAGCCGCAGCTATAGCTATTTTGATAGCAGTCATGATGTTGTTTTATAATGGTTTTGAAAATATCGACTTCGACTCGAAAGGAAAAGGATACGGCAAGATCATGAGACTCCTGCTGTACCTAAAGTCAGTTGGGAGATAGCTCGTAAGTAGATTCTAAAACTGGCAATCGC
Source organism: Bacteroidota bacterium (assembly GCA_038749535.1). Lineage (GTDB taxonomy): Bacteria > Bacteroidota > Bacteroidia > Chitinophagales > Saprospiraceae > JAAUTG01. The sequence continues at coordinate 42,431 of JBCDHX010000003.1, read as the reverse complement.
CAAGCTGTGCGAATTATGAATACAAAGGCAGTGGCACTAGCAGCAGCAAAGAAAAATTCATCTAAATGACCTGTCGGTAAGGTGTACAAAATACCTAAACTTGTCAAAACGACAGCGATAGTATTCATCCATTTGTTCCATGTCGGGCTTAAAATGCGAGCAAGCACAATCATTGCAATTGGAACTTCTACAACGAAAGCAAAGAGTAGCATCAATTCTTCAGATAAGTTCAGGTTCATCATTTCTTCAATGTAGCCTTCGGTTGGAAATTCGTGTAAATCTCTCAAGATTGTATTGAATAATACAAATATCCAAAGCGTAGAAAGCAGAACGCGAGGCTGTATATTGGTCATCATATCAGTTGTTTGAATAGGTGAATAAATAGTGTTTGAGTTGATACAATTAATGATCGTTGAGATGGATCAGTATAGGTAATGGATACAGACTTTTTCGTTGTATGGCATAGAGCAAATCCATCAATTCTACTACTTGAGCAGATAAATCGATCATGACTACCAGTTGCTCATCCGTGTGCTGTTCGCAGGTCTCTGCTTCTGTGTGCAGTTCCATTTCAGTGATAGATTTGACATTATCAAAGATCAACGTGAACAATAGAATCATCATGCCGCAAGCGTACCTTGCAGCGGTCTTGATAAAATGCATACTTGGTTATTTTCTTATTGAATTAAATTGATAGGGCAAAGGTAAGAGCATGCCAGATGCTTGTCATTGATCTGGGTTAAGAAAGGAGAGAAATCCAAAAAAATGTAAGAAAGATGATTTGACTACTTACCTGACGAAATTCTTCGACGTATTCGACTCAATGATTCTGGCTGTACGCCCAAATAGCTAGCAATCATATACTGTGGAATTCTATTGACGAGATCAGGTCGAGTATCCAATAGTTTTTGATAGCGTGCTTCGGGCGAAAGATTTTTGAAGTCATCTAGAAAAATTTGCCTTTTCGCCGTCAAACTATCTCCAATTTTTACAAAGGCAGGGATGAATCGAGGAAAGTCTCTTAAAAATTGTTGTGTCCGCTCTTCTGTTCCCGTAGAAATAAGGCAAGGCTCAATGCAAGACAGATAGTATTCAGAAGGCTCCTTGATGGTGTAACTAACTGGAGCGATAGGATCGTTTTCAGTATAAAATTCCATAATTCTCTCCTGTCCATCCTCCAAATAGTATCGTTTTACACAACCTTTCAACACTAAGAAACAGACCTGAGCGATTTGTCCTTCTCGAAGCAGCACATCTCCTTTTTTATATTCTCGAATGATATCTTCTTGTTGGATGAGTCGGACTTCTTCTTCACTCAGTTGGATGTATTGGGAGAAGTAGTCGACTAGGAAATTTTTGGTGGACATGATGGTGTAGGTTTAGCAATAAACACTTCTGATGAGCAGACAAAATAAGAGAAGTAGATGGAATATCCAATTTATCAACTCATTCAGCTTTGCTTAATCCTCTGCCACAGACAACGTCTCCTCCCGCCACTGCATCGGCGTCACGCCAAACTCTTTCTTAAACACCCGTCCAAAATAACTCGGATCATTAAAGCCAGTATCAAAAGCGACAGCAGTGATCGTCAGTTCAGGGTCTTGCAAAAGCATTTTAGCATGATTCAAGCGGATGTAGCGGATGAATTTGGTGGCAGAATAGCCAGTCAGGGCTGATAGTTTGCGGTGCAATTGTGAATTACTCATACCGACTTCCTTGCAAAACTGCTCGACCGTAAAGTCAAAATTGTCCATATTATCTTTGACGATTTGACTCACTTTTTGGACAAATTCATTTTCTACCGCTTCTACTTTTGGTATGTCTTTCATGGATACATTCGGTTGAGATTGACTGGCTGTCTGCAAATAGTAGCGTTGCAATTGGGCGCGAGATTCCAGCAGTTTTCGGGCACGGACGAGGAGTTCTTCCTTTTGAAACGGCTTGGCTAGATACACATCTGCACCAGTTTCTAAACCTTCTAGTTTGCTCTCCAGATCCGCTTTCGCAGTCAGCATAATGATGGGAATATGGCTGGTCAGTTCCTCGTTTTTCAAAGTCTGACAGACTTCAAAACCGTCTTTTTTGGGCATCATTACATCCGAAATAATGAGGTCGGGAATGAGTTGCTTCGCTAGCTCTATACCTTCCTGACCATCGTAAGCAATATGTAGGCGATATTGATCGGCAAGACAAGAAGAAAGATAACGCACCACATCAGGATTATCTTCGATGAGTAGTACATCGGCTATGTTTTGCCCAGAAGCAATGCTCGTAGCGGGCATTTTTGAGTCAGTAGAAACGATAGATTTGACTTTGTCGGCAATCGTTATCGGTTCTTCTACGTGAGCAGCATTTTGAGTAATCGGTAGATGCACAATGAACTGTGTTCCTTTCCCTACCCCACTCTTTACTTGAATATCACCGCCCATCAACCCAATCAATTCTTTTGTCAGTGCCAGACCAATACCTGAACCACTGCTTTCGCGCGTACTCGTATCATCTATTTGATAAAAGCGGTCAAAAATATGTGTCAAATGTTCCTCTGCTATGCCTTCGCCAGTATCTTTCACTTTGATCCAAAGTTGGTCGTGCTCGTCTTTGCCGACGGAGCAATAAATATGCCCACCGACGGGCGTGAATTTGATGGCATTGGACAACAAATTGGAGATGACTTGTTGTACTTTTTCGGCATCATAATCCATCATGACTGACTCCAGATCAGATAGGAAATGAATCTGAATGGACTTATTTTCTGCCAAAGAATGAAAGCTCTCCACCAAGTATTTCAAGTAACTAATAATATCGCCTTGCATCATTTTGAGTGACAGTTTTCCACTTTCCAGCTTCGACAAATCGAGCATTTGATTGATGAGTCCAAGCAAATTTTCTCCATTTCGGACAATCATATTCATGCCTGAAGTGAAATAGGCTTTTGGATTATCTTGTACTTGAGCTGCCATGCCTAAAATAACAGTCAGTGGCGTCCGAAACTCGTGGGTGATGTTCGTATATAGTTGTGTTTTGGCAGTATCTAGTTCTTTGAGTCGAAGGGCTTCTGCTTTGGCGACTTGACGCGTCAGCTGAAAACGATAGACCACCATTACCAAACTCGAAGCAATAATTACATACAACAAATACGCCCACCACGTCTTCCACCAAGGTGGCAAAATCATCAATTTCACACTTTCAGTCTGCCCCCAAGCACCTTGATGATTAGCGGCTTGGATGTTGAAAGTGTACTTGCCAGGCGGTATTTTGATGTAAGTTGCTTTAGGTTCTACACCTGCGAGACGCCAGTCTTCATCATAACCGACGAGCTGATATTTATGTCGATTGGCTTCGGGATGTAGATAGTTGAGTCCGGCAAAATGAAAGGTGAAAATGTCTTGATCGTACTGCAATTTGATCGTGTTTATCTTCTCCGCTTTATTTGGAAAAACAGGCTTTCCATCCACTCGATAAGACTCCCCGACAATATGCAAATCTGTAATTAATACTTGCGCCATTTCCGAAAAATCTTCTAAGTCAATATCTTCAGGAGAAAAGATTTGAATGCCACCTTTCCCACCGATGAAAATATCGCCATTATCTGACTTATAGATGGCTCCCAATGGAGATGGTAGTACCCGAATGCCCGCGTCTGCTGAAAAGGAAAGATTTGATTCCTTTTTCGGATCAAACGCCACCAGAGCATCTCCGATCAGCCAAATAATACCAGCATCATCAATCTTAATACCTCTAAAATTGGAGACACCCAGCTGCCCATCGTCAAACACCCGGATCGCGCCAGTCTTGGGGTCAATTGTTTGTAGTGATCGCTCTGTCGCTATCCATAGATGACCATTCTTATCTTCTTCCAAGTCATAGATCAATCCACCTTTACTGAGTATATCGTCTTTGTTTTTGATGGCAATGTATCTGAACGTTTTGCTTTGACTATCAAACATTTGTATAGCAGGATGGAAGGCCTCTTCCTCCTTGTAGATGCCGTATATCCATAGCTTATCATCATTGCCGAGCGATAGTTTAGTTTGTCGGTAGTCCGCTTGCTTCTCCGCTATATCATCAGGAGCCGGATAAGTGATGAACGTTTCACTTGCTGCGTCATATTGGTGCATACTACCGTCCATGGTCAGCACCCAAATCTTTCCCTTTTCATCCTTGATGACATCGTGTACGCATATCTGATCTTGAACGGCTAGTGTAGGCAGATAAAAGTAGTTTTTCAGCTCCCCTGTACCTGGTCGAAAGCGTGTCAAGCCATTGTATTTGCCATATTTTCTAAGCAGCCAAATGTAGTCTGAGCCACTACTTTCTATCCGATGAATGTCGCTAAATAAAAAGAAGCTGGAAGCATATATCGGCTCTATCGGATAGTAAGGATTGATGCTGTCCGGTGTGACGGCGCTTCTACGATAAATGGAGGTCTCCCCTGTTTTGTTATCTACATGAAATAAGCCCATATTACTAGCAATCCATATATCTCCATTTTCTTGTTGGTGTATCGCCAGCGCATGGTTTTCTGCTGAGATAGAAGCATAAGAAAAAATATGATTCTCTTCTATGATTTTGAAGACTCTTGCGTTCGCTCCTGCAGTATGTCCCCACAGTGTGCCATCGCTAGATTGGAACATTCCCCAAACGGAGTTTTCGGGTAGATCAACCATTGGATGGTCTTTGAAAAAGTGCTGAATATCTCCACTCTCCGGATCGAAATGATAGATACCGCCACCCCACGCACCGACCCATAGTTGATGGTCTTGATCTTCAAATACAAATTTTGTGTGCCACTCATAAGAATCTTTCAAATAAGGTGCGCTGATCTGACCAGATTGATTTCTTCTTAGCCGCGTAAATGTTCCCGTCGCTCTATCCATCAGATGCAAACCATCGCCTGCCGTTCCTATCCAAAAGTTACCTTTAGCATCTTCTTTGATCTCAAATACTTTGTCGTGGGATAAACTATTTGGATTTTCAGGATCGTGTAGATAGCGCGTAAAATCCTCTGTGTCAGCATGATAGCGATTGAGCCCACCGCGATTATCTTCTTCCCACATCCAGCCTGCACCGACCCAAAGTGTACCTTCAGAGTCGATGTACAGTTCGTCACAATTATCGTAACTTAGACTTCGCTCATCTTTTGGATCGTGCTTGAAACGTTTGAAAGTTTGTGCTTTGGGATCGAATCGATTGAGTCCTTCTCTCGTGGTGAGCCAAATGTACCCTTCCTTGTCTTCTACTAATTTGGACACAAAATTATTGCTGATACTTTGTGGATCGTTTTCATCGTAAGTATAGATTGTGAATATTTCTGTCAGCGGATCAAAGTGATTGAGTCCGCCACCATACGTGCCTACCCATATACTACCATCTCGCGCGACGATCAGATGCTCGACATAACTAGAAGAAATGCTATTCGGATCGATAGGATTGTGCAAATAGGTTTTGAAATTGTATCCATCCCATCTGTGCAGCCCAAATTGTGAGCCAAACCACATAAAACCAAAGGAGTCTTGTGCGATGGTCTGTACGTGATTGCCGAGCTTGTTATTGGGAAGATCAAACAATTCGAGTCGAAAGGATTTTGTCTCTGCCCTTTCTTGCGCTACTACCGGAAAGCAATAGCCAATGACTAGAAGAATGACTGCTAGAAATTGGGTTATGTAACTGATCGGTGATTGCTTTTTATACGTCATATTGTTTGTAGTTCAATCATTTCTTATAAGACGTCATCTACCTAAAGATGGGTACTTCTATGTTCTTATTTGTCCGGATAGAAGTGTTTAAAATTACAAAAAGTAAGACAGCCCAAGACTGCCTTACCAACTGTTTAAGTAGTGTATGATACTTAATAGTTTGTCCTAAAGTTATCGAATCGCCACTCTTGATCGCTCATCTTTTGTATTCAACGTCTGTCGCTCACTCACTCGAATCGTATCATTAGTGATCGTAATCCACTGCACAAACTGCAACTGTGGTGTATGGACAGCGAGCGCGTAAACACCGCTTTCCAGACCTTCCAAATTGATCTCTTTGGCATAGCCGTTACGAGACTGAATGTTGTCTTTGAACATCACAATACCATTGATGTGATACAACTGAACCGTAGCCTTTTGCTGACGCAGATTCGCCAATTGTACGACGAAAGAATGCGTTTTTCTCCCCTTCACTCTTGCTACTGTATTCGCGTTAGAAGATGTCAATTGAGTGGTATTGGTCGCACCAGCTTCATAAAAATAGACGCCATCTGCTTTTTTCTCCATAGCCTGTAGGTCAGTACGCTTTTTGTTTTTCACCAATACGGTATACGTTCCGACAGTCAAAGTCGATAAGTTGAGCATTTTGGAGTAGCCATGTTCACCCCAAACATATTCAGAAAACCAAACTTTTCCATCCAGATCGGTAATGCTGACCTCAGTTCGCGCTTTCTCTAGATTCGCCAATCTGATGTGGATGGCTTCATCGCTTTGCTTTTCTATTTTGACAAGCATTCTATGATCGATGTTCTCAGATTGTGCGTGAATAGATAGTGTAAAAAAGATACTCACTACGGCTGTCATTATTAATTGTGAAACTTTCATTTGTAGTTGTTTTAAGATTTAAAAATCGGATGACACCACAAAGATGAAGCACAATGATCGCCCGCTTTCGGACACTGTTCCCAAGCTACAGGATTTTCCTTGCGAATGCTCGGACGGAGCTTGCATGGGTAGGACAGAGCTTGTATTTGTTGGATTTTTTGAGGTTTTGCTAGACTTTATTATGGCTTTTTCCTAGCTTATCCCAAAGAATATTTTCTATAAACATTTGCCCTATGATCGTTACAAAAAGCACTAAACTTAGAAATCTGATTGGCTGGACAGGTCATCATATTGCCCGGCTCACTTTGCTGATGAGTGGTGTGGCTGGACTCTACTACTTTGAAATCATCAATTTTCATATTCCATGGCTGCCGCTCTCTGTCATCGGTACAGCAGTTGCCTTCTACGTCGGTTTCAAAAACAATTAATCTTATGATCGAATGTGGGAAGCACGAAAAATTTGGGGTGGCATTGTGAATGACAGTCGCACTTGGGGTATGATGGTCGACAGCTATGTATCCGACTTATCTGCTTCTAAATCGTATGAGCCTTCCGTTACACAGCGCATCAGAAGGCGGCTAATTTATCGTCATATTGCTTGGTTGTATGCTCATCGCAGTCAATTACTTGTCCCCACTTCTTGAGAGCATGTCAGTCAGAGCGGACCAATAGGCAGGACTGCCAAAACATATCGCGAACGCTTCGGCATTGGGCTGATAGATGACGATGTGACGCGCAGAGAGTTGAAACAATTTTTGGATGAAGCAGAGCATGATCAACTCATCAATCATGTCAACACCGCCACCCAAATCATCAATGAGAAAGGGCGAGATTTAGCCAATTTGAGAACAAAAGGGTTGATAGATAATTTTCGGCACATGGAGATAGGCAATGTATTGAAAAGCTTTTACATCTTACAAGGTAAAAATGAGCGTATCAAAAAGTTTCCCCTATCCAGACAGTACGCCAATATGAGCCGCTATTTCGTCGGTATTTTCATTGCGCTTCTTCTTTTCAGCATGATTCCTGAATTGATGGATGTAGGTGATTGGGGCGTTTGGGTATCGATTCCGATTGCGGTACTCGTTGGTTGGGTCTATGTCACCATGGAAATCGTCGGTGACTATTCTGAAAATCCATTTCAAGGGATGGCGAATGATGTTCCAATGCTTTCGCTTTGTCGCGTCATTGAAATTGACTTACGGGAAATGTTGGGTAAAAAGGATTTGCCACCGAGTATTCAGGCGAAGGATGGGGTGTTGATGTAAGTGCAAAACAACCTTCGGTCTCTCCTATTCGTTATTTTAAAAAGTACAATTGATATGGATGTAGCTCACTCACTCAGAAAGTATTCAATTGAAGAGTATATTCAATTGGAGCAAGAAACAGATACCAAGTACGAATACTATGATGGTGAGGTATTTGCTATGGCAGGTGGGACTTTAAACCACAGCGAAATTAGTGGCAATATTTTTTCTGATTTGAAGAATATTTTGGAAAGTAAAAATAGTAGCTGTAGAACATTCAATAGTGACGCAAAATTGAGCATATCTAAACGCAATAAATACGTTTATCCTGATACTATGGTCGTTTATGGAGATGTAGAGCTTTCAAGTCGATACAAAGAAGCCATCACAAACTCAATCCTTATCATCGAAGTCCTCTCTGGGTTCACTGCTGCTTATGATAGAGGTAATAAGTTTAAATCTTATCGTTCTATTCCATCTTTACAAGAATACATTCTGATCGAGCAAGACAAATCACAAGTTGATATTTCTACGCGTAAAGGCGACTTTTGGCGATTTCATAGCATAGAAGGATTAGAAAAAACGCTCGTATTGACCTCGATCGACGTTGAAATTCCGTTGAGTCGAATTTATCGGAATGTGTCTTTTGATGCAGTTTTTGAAGAACAAATCAAATAACCATCCCTTTAATGAATAGCCATCAAATAGGGAGTACTACACCCGACAATGCAATGACAAATGTAAGGAAGATGGTAAGATAAGAGAAAGCGATCAATAGTAAAACAACCTTCTTATTCAGCTGTGTTCGGATGAAAATAAAGCGGATAATCAATACAGCGACCGTTATCTGAGTAAGTATACAAAGCGTCATTTTTAATAAAAGACTATCATCATGTATACTCTTAATTCCATCTTCAATTATTCCCATGCAACCACCAATCACACATAAAGCCGTTATAGCAAATACAGGCAAGTACAAAAGTGAACAGCAAAAATCGAGCTTCTTTCATGTTTGATAAATTAGTCAAGTCTTGCTGTTAATCGTTCTATAAACTCATCTTCTCTATCCGGCGCTATGAACATATTCTGCCCTTTTTCTTGTACTATGATTAAGCCTTTAAAAGCAAATCCATACCGTAATCCAGCAGAAGGATAGCCATCTTTTCGGACATGAAAAATAGTAGAAATTGGAATTGTCTTAGTAGCCCAAAGCAGCCGAATTTCGAGTTGATTTTCTATAATTGTGTAAGTCGTCCTCACACAAAGCTGATAGAGAAACGCGCCATAAACAGCACTCACGATCATCCAAGCTAAAAAACTACTCCAGTCTCTAGTCAAAATGATTGCTACAACAAACACAGGCAGGAAAAGCAGTCCTAGAAACTGAAAGTCAATCTTGCTTTTGTAAATGGTGGGCATCTCTGGTGAAATTTGACATTGAAGATCAACTTAAATTATGCTTATTCTATTATCCATATCTACAGAAAACTCTTAGAAGCAGAAAACCGAATTCCAGAAATATACGACTTACTATAAGAGCAGCCGACATCCGAAATCTCAAATCCGAAATCTGTATCTTTCAGTATCCAATTTGTCCCTTCGATATTCAGAGCAAGCTATACCCGAACGAGTAATCTGCTATCAACTCCCCTTCTTCGCCTTCAAATCCTTCAAATATCGCTCCAGCTCGATTTCATCGTAGATCAACACTTCACGCGGTTTACTACCTTCATTCGGACCGACGATACCGAGTGCTTCTAACTGATCCATGATGCGTCCGGCGCGGTTATAGCCTAATTTCAAACGTCGCTGAATCATAGAAGTCGAGCCATGCTGATTGCTGACGATCAGACGAGCAGCATCTTCAAAATTGTCGTCTAAGTCTTCTAGTTTTAGTCCACCGCTGCCTTGAATTTCGACATCGTCGCCATGAAATTCGGGTAAGAAATAAGGTTCAGGATAGCTAGGCTGTTTGGAAATATAGTCCAGTACATTTTCTACCTCCGGCGTATCTACGAAAGCACATTGCAAACGAATCATATCGCCACCAACAGACAAGAGCATATCTCCACGCCCAATCAACTGATCGGCTCCACCACCATCCAAAATGGTTCTAGAATCTACTTTGGAAGTCACTTTGAAAGCAATACGCGCCGGGAAGTTGGCTTTGATGACACCTGTGATGATGTTGACGGAAGGACGCTGCGTCGCAATGACCAAATGAATACCGACTGCACGCGCCAACTGCGCCAAACGACCAATCGGCAACTCCACTTCTTTACCCGCTGTCATAATCAAATCAGCAAACTCATCAATGACCAGCACCATGAATGGCAAATAACGGTGTCCATTGCTCGGTAGCAATTTGCGCTTAATGAACTTTTCGTTATACTCTTTGATGTGGCGTACCGATGCTTTTTTCAGCAAGTTGTATCGCTGATCCATCTCGATGCAGAGCGAATTGAGCGTATGAATGACTTTATTCGTCTCCGTCGTGATCGGTTCAGGACTGCCCGGCAAGAAGGATAAAAAGTGATGGTCGATACCGGAATAGGGAAATAGTTCCACCTTTTTCGGGTCGATCAAAATTAACTTCAACTGAGACGGATGCTTCTTGTACAGCAGCGACATCAGGATGACATTAATACCGACGGACTTACCTTGTCCGGTCGCTCCGGCAATGAGCAAGTGCGGCATTTTCGCCAAATCCGCCACAAACACTCTAGAGTCAATCGTCTTCCCAAAAGAAATCGGCAACTGCATTTTGGACTCTCGAAAAGCGTCTGACGCCAGACATTCTTTGAGCGAAACAATGGCTTTTTTCTTATTCGGAACTTCGATGCCAATCACCCCTTCACCCGGAATCGGCGCGATAATCCGAATCCCCAAAGCCGCCAAACTCAACGCAATATCATCCTCCAAATTCTTGATTTTGGAAATACGGACGCCCGGCGCAGGTTTGACTTTGAATAGCGTCACCGTAGGTCCGACGACCGCTTTGACACTCGTGATTTCAATTTTATATTGCAAAAGTGTCTCGATGATCTGGTCTTTTTTGGCTTCCAGTTCATCGCGATCTATATCTTGCTTTTGATCTTCGTAATCTTTCAGCAATGCCAAAACTGGCCTTTCATAAGCCGATAAATCACGCTTGGGGTCGTAAGGCTCGAACTCCTCATTTTCCTGCACACGCTCTAGATTGACAGAATTGACGGGGACTGATGGACCAGGCAGTTCTTCTTTTGGTGTCTTATCGACGACAGGTTCTTGAGGTGGCATTTCTATCTCCAAACTGCCTTCTCCGGCGCGTAACGCCTCTTTTTTGGCACGCGCCAGTTTCTCTTTCAAGCTCAATGCTGTCTGCCCTTTATTGTCGACCAACAACTCATCGTCTGCTTTGGGCAATGCTTGCATCATACTTTTGGGCAACAATGTTTTAGGAGCTGCTTTTTTGGGAACAGTTCTTTTGGTCGGCAAAGGAGAGGGCTCGTATCCTTTACGATAGATCTTTTTGTAAAATCCTGTCTTCAAATCTGCCATCGCACTTTCGACAGTCATTTCTTTGAAATTCGGGTCGGCTAGCCATATGAAAATCGCGCCCAGCATAGCGATGAATAAGAACAATAATCCTGCCCAGCCCATGAAGTCGTACAACCAGGAGCTAATCATATCACCAAACGTACCACCGAAAGTAAATTGCGCATTCGGCGTGACAGCAGATAGGAAAATAGACAGGAACAACATGATGATGACCCCATTGCGGATGAACGGCAAATTCACCTTGAATGGCTTTTCCATGTTGAGGTTGTAGCCGGTATACCATAGAATAGCAACGACAATGTAAGACGCTAATCCAAAGCCCCAATACATAAACATATTGGACACAATCGCACCCAATCGCCCCAACCAGTTGGCAGCTTCCAGACCAGCTTGAGACAGAAAGCTCCAACTAAATCGCAGTACCAGATCTTGATCGATTTTCCAAGTAGTGAGATAGGAAGTGAAGGCTATGAATAGATAAGTGCCTATCAATAGGAATAGGACGCCCAGTAGTTTGGGCAACCGTTTGTCTTTTAAGTCGAGCGATTTTTTCTTTCTTCGCTTTTTCGCCATCTAAAAATTAGAGTTTAGTCAATATTGATTTTTCAGGATTTTGCCAACTTTTGAGAAGGTATGAAAGCTTTTTGTTTACTTTCATTTTCTCTCATTTGCCCTGAGACAAGAATGACAAAGATACACTTTTCAGCGCACACCTTTTTGATTTGAACTGGCTAATTTTGGCGGCGTCATTTTTTGAAAATCATAGTCGAAAAAGAGTACTTTTGTCAATAGCAACACATCAATTCATGGAAAATCCATTAGCCGAACAACTCATTAACTTAACAACCGACATTTGGGAATTGCCCGACATGACACGCGTCATCGACTTGGAAGAAGTGCAAAGGCAGCAAGAACGACATCCGAGTCCCTTCCATTTTACAGAAATCGTGTCCGAGGCGATCAATAGTTTTTTATATCAAATGGAAAGTTCGGAATCACCGCGCGATATGATGGCTTTGCACAAAGGATTGTTGCTGGAAGAAAAAGAAGCAATCACTGCTGCCCTGAAAGAAGCGATACAGCAAGGCGCAATTTATTTGTTTCCTTATGATGTAGCAGCCGTTTTGGAGCAGCATCAGTTGCCATTTACAGTGGACGATTTAATGCGCAATGTAGAAGAGAATTGGCTGTTTGGGTTTATTATGCCTGCGCTGCCTGATTGGTATTTTCTTACCTTTGTCCATCGACTCGAACCCAACGATACGTATACCACAGGTTTCAAAAAGCGACCCAATGAAAACGTTTGATTTCCAACAGCTTTCGACTGGCGATATTTATCAATTGATGATCGGGGTGATCGCGCCACGTCCCATCGCTTTTGTGAGTAGTATTTCCGAAAATGGCATTCCCAATTTGGCACCTTACAGCTACTTCAATGCTTTCAGTTCTGATCCGCCTATCGTCGTTTTTTCTTCCAATCTTCAAGCCGCCGATCCTCACAAAAAAGACACGCTTCGTAATGCAGAAGCCACACGCGAAGTCGTCATCAATATGGTTAATTACGACATTGTACGGCAAATGGCGATTAGTAGCATTGCTTTTGATGCGGAGGTCAGCGAGTTTGAGAAAGCCGGGTTGACGCCTATCGCCTCAGAAGTCGTCCGTCCATTTAGAGTGAAAGAAAGTCCGGTACAAATGGAGTGTAGCGTACAACAAATTTTGCCACTAGGTACAGCAGCCGGAGCAGGTAATTTAGTTGTCTGCGAAATCCTCAAATTGCATATTGACGAAACCATTTTGGATGAAAAAGGAAGAATCAATCCACATCGGATTGATCTGATGGGCAGAATGGGGCGCACTTATTATGTCCGTTCGAGTGGAGAAGCCATTCATTCTATTTATCAGTCACGGCAGCAACTCACTATCGGGTTTGATGCTTTGCCAAACAGTGCGAAATTGAGTACCGTTTTGACCGGGAATGATCTGGCGCAGTTGGCAGGACTAGAAGTCGCGCCTCACCGAGCGGAACTCCTCAAATTGCAAGATGACAAGCTAGCTCAAAGTCTTTTACAAAGCGAAACACCGCGCCACGCACTTCACTTACGTGCCAAAAAACTACTGGCAAGTGAGCAAGTGGAGCAAGCAGCGCAGTTCGTCTGGCTAGCCGATCAACTAGAGGCATCTGGACTGTAGTCGTATTCTGCCAGTAGCTTTTTCATGTCCAGCATCATTCTGTCTACCTCTTCGGGATTAGTGCCATCGGCGAAAGCACGTACTCTGCCATCCGGATCAACGAGAATGAAGCGTCCGCTGTGATCAAAGCCGCCGGCTGCGTCACCATCCTCTATAGCTACACTAAAATAGTCATCTGCGATCTCAAAAATAGCATCTTTATCTCCGGTCACGAAATGCCATTGATCAGCATTCATCACACCGATATTTTCGGCATACGTCCGCAATCGTGGTACAGAATCCCGACGCGTATCAATGCTATGTGATAGAATTGCGACGTGTGGATGTCCCTCAAATTCTTCGTAGACGCGTTGAAGTTGTTTGGTCATTTTCGGGCAGATCGTGGGGCAAGAAGTAAAGAAGAAATCGACGAGGTAGATTTTGTCGTCAAAGTCCTCATTGCTCACCATCATGCTGTCTTGATTCATGAAGGTAAAATCAGGAATGGTATGGACGATTTCTTCGCCATCGATGATTTCTTTTTCGCCTAGAATGTCTAGCTTGTCGTCTGCTACTTCTTGCTCGCCGAAACAGGAAATGAGGAGAAGAGCAGTTCCGATGGCTATCGAGATTAGGAAAGTATAATATCGCATAAGTTATTGATTGTTAATTGATTATTTGTATTAAACTATAAATATATCTAGTCTGAGTCAAGTTTACAAAGCTTTGCTACACGCCATATTTTTCCGCAAGCTTTGTAAACTAGCTGACATTTTAGCAACCGTTCCTTAACTCCATTTGTTGTCCGAGGAATCTCATAATTAAGATTTTAGATATTAGACTATAGATTGTGGATCATTCGAGGTAAGAATCTGTATATCAGCTTATTGTGATGGATTTTCTTTTTTAAGGCGCGGGATAGTTTTAATGTCTCATTTTCTCACTCTCTCATTTTCTCACTCTCTCATTTTCTCACTCTCTCATTTTCTCATTTTCTCTAACTATGAATAACGCGACACAGCTACTCGAACAAATTGGTCTGGAAGCGATAGAAGAAAATATTTATCGAGGCAAAAGTCACTCCATTGGAGGTCGACGTGTCTTTGGTGGACAAGTACTGGCGCAGGCATTGGAAGCTGCGACTTTGACAGTTTCGGAGGATCGGTATGCACACTCTATGCACGGCTACTTCATCCTGCCTGGTGATGTCAACAACCCTATCATCTATAATGTAGATCGCATCCGAGATGGCGGCAGTTTTACGACTAGACGAGTCGTTGCGATACAGCATGGACGCGCCATTTTTAATATGTCGGCTTCTTTTCAGATCAAGGAAGAAGGTTTTGACCATCAGATAGATATGCCCAATGTACCGCCGCCGGAAGCGCTGCGCAATGGCAGTATGCTGATGGAGGAATACAAGGAGCATTTGCCAGACTATTTGAAGAAAAATTTGTCGTTGCCACGCCCGATTGAGTTTCGTCCGGTCGAAATGCCTTACTTTGTCAATCCATCGAAAGGGCGACCGTTTCGCCATGTTTGGCTGCGCGTGAAAGGCAAAATGAGTGATCGTGCTGCCGATCATCGGACGCTTTTGGCGTATGCTTCTGACTACAATTTGCTGGAAACGTCATTGCGACCACATAGTACGACTTGGACGGAAGTAATCGCGGCAAGCTTGGATCATGCGATTTGGTTTCATCGTGATTTTCGGATAGATGACTGGCTATTGTATGCCTTGGATAGCCCGAGCGCGTCCAATGCCAGAGGATTTACACGCGGCAATTTATTTGATCGAAATGGGAAACTCGTTGCTTCTGTGGTGCAGGAAGGATTGATTAGGGAGCGAAGAAAATAGCCTAAAAGCGTTAGGTTTTTTCTGTAAGTTACTATAAATCAGTTCTATAACACAACACGGTAGATATTTCGGATGTACGATTTCGAATATCGGACTGCTTTCACAGTAGATAGCAGATTTTGCAAATCTCTTTACTGAATTACTTTTATAGAGTGCTAAATCAAAACAACACCAACCCATGCAAAACGACACCTCCATCTGGGGCATTGACTTAGGCGGTACAAAAATAGAAGGCGCAATTTTAGCCAATCGCCACTCTACTAAAACACTGGCTAGGCTACGCGTCGATACAGAAGCTCAATATGGTTACGAGCATATTTTAGGACAGATCAGCAAATTGATTGAGCAGCTTAAAGCAGAAAGTGGACGCGCGCCTCGTGCGCTGGGATTCGGGACGCCCGGCTCTATCGATCCACCTACTCAGTTGCTCAAAAACTCCAATACAGTTTGCTTGAATGGAAAGCCAATTTTGCAAGATTTGGAAGCCCGATTTGGTATTCCGATTTATTTGGCAAATGACGCCAATTGCTTTGCGGTGGCAGAAACGCATTTGGGCATTGTACCAGAAAAAGTGGTAGACGCGCAAGTGGTATTTGGAGTTATTATGGGGACGGGAGTAGGTGGCGGTCTAGTCGTTCATGGCAAGGTTCTGAATGGTAAAAATGGTATTGGTGGCGAATGGGGACACAACTTTTTGGATGAGTCAGGTGGCGATTGTTATTGTGGGAAAGTCGGTTGTGTAGAAAAGGTGATTGCTGGTCCGGCATTGGAGAAATACTATGCGCAGCTCAGTGGTCAAAAGAGAAGTATGAAAGCCATCATGCGCCGCTATTATGATGGAACAGACGAGGCGGCGATTAAGACGATACAGCGGTTGCTACGTAAATTTGGCGAAGCCATTTCGGTCGTCATCAACATCGTCGATCCTGATGCGATTGTGCTAGGTGGCGGTTTGGGCAATATTGATTTGTTATATACGGAAGGTGTAGAAATCTGTAAAGAATTTGTGTTCAATCCACGTCTAGACACGCCTTTTTTACGCCCCAAATTAGGTGACAGTGCTGGAGTATTTGGAGCAGCTTTGTTAGTGCCAGAATAGATCCTCTCGCTCCTCTCACGCATCCCCCTCTCACCTATTGCCTCTCCAGCATACGACTCCATGCCAATGTCACCCAGCCGACCAATAAATTCAACAATCCCAAACCACTCGCTATCGGCTGCGTAAACAGTAAATACGAGCAAACCCAAACACTCAATGCCAGGAACAAAATCTGTGGCACAGGAAAGAAAGGCGAACGAAAGCCATTTTCGACTTTGATCCCACGTTTGCGCAAAATAAAGACTGCACCGACTGCCAGTGCACTCACCAATTGCAAAATAAAGCCACTGTAAATCAAAATCTGTTCAAATGTACCAGTCAAAATCAACGCCAAAGTGATCGCCGCTTGTGACCATAACGCCTTTTTCGGAATCACCCCATCTGGATTCATCCGCAACCAATGCCAAATCCGATGATCTTCTGCCATCACTTGCATCACGCGCGGCGCAACCCAAATCATCGCACTGATGGTAGACACCAGCATCACGCCGATGGTCAAACTGATGATTCTTGCGCCATTTCTGCCCAGCATATCGGTCGCCACCACTTGCCCCACTTCGACTTGTCCGACTAGATTATCTAAAGGACTTTGGCGCAGAAAAACTAGATTCAATAAAATGTAAAATACACTCACAACGAGTGTCCCAATGATGAGCGCAATCGGTAAGTTTTTTTGCACGTCACGGATTTCTTCGGCAATGTAGGCTGCTGTATTCCATCCAGTGTAAGAATAAGTCACATAAACAAAAGAAACGGCAAAGGCAGGCAACCAAATTTCTTCTTTCCAGCTATCGCTCCAATTGAAACTGCTCGTCTCCACTGGCATCCAAAGTCCGGCGACGATGAACCCAGTGATGAGCAAAAGCTTGAGTACGGTCGTCCAGTTTTGAAGTTGACTACTGGTTTTGATATTGATGGAATGCAAAAAGGTAATCAAGAGGACAATACTAATGGCAATGATCTTAGCAGGAATACCCAAATAGGTAGAAGTGTATGCCCCCAATGCCATAGCCGCCAACGCTACCGACCCCGCAAACGCCACAGTAATCGACACCCAACCGGACAGATAACCGATGGTCGCATTGTACATCTCTGTCAGAAAATGATACTCGCCGCCCGAGCGCGTCAAGTGTGTCCCCAGCTCCGCATAACTCAATGCTCCACAGATCGCCACCACCGCTCCCAATGCCCAAAGCAAGACAATCGACCACGTATTTTGAGTGGCGACGAGCTGAAAACCCAGTGATGTAAAGACACCCGTACCAATCATACTAGCGACGACAATAGCGGCTGCCGTCTTCCATCCAATTTTTTCTTGTGTGTGCATGGGGGACAAAGATAAGCGTGACAAGCAGAGTGGCAATAAAAAAGCTGATTTCCATAGTTGAAAATCAGCTTTTGTTAATTGTAGCGATCTTCAAGTGATCGGATGACTGGCAGTCATCCGATCACTTGAAGACTATTTTTCAATATCAAACACATACTGCACCGTCTCAAAGATATTCAGATCATTCGCCGGATCGACTTGCTTCAAAAAAATATCGACGCTAATCGTCTCTGCTTCGTCCTTGTCTTTACTATCAAAAACAACACTGATTTTACCGGATTCGCCTGGCGCGACAGGCAGTCTCGGATAATCAACTTCCGTACAGTCGCAGTGATCGACGAAATCAATTTCCATGGTCGTATCACCTAGATTAGTGAACTCATAAACGTGCTTTCTCTTCTCCCCTTTTTTGACTATCCCAAAATCAACGACGCGCTCTTTAAAGTGCATCATCGGGAAACCCGTCAAATCCTTTTTACCATATAGCGACGACAAGCGATGTGGCGTGATGACGTTTTGTGAGGTTCTGCGGACAGGCAATCTTGGCTCTACCGCTTTGGGTCCTCCTGCTCCTACTTTTTTACGCAAACGCGTTCTTTTCACTTGGATACTTTTCGGTCCTTCCAAAATCTGGAACTCGGTACGACGATTCAATTGATGCGCAGCTTCTTGTTGTTCTGTCGTCTCTAATGAGTCGATATATGATTCCGTCAATACGTCGCCTTCATCTAAGAAGTCAAACTCTTGAGCATTGCGCTCAGTGACAGTTTTGGGCACTGTTTCTCCATAGCCTTTCGCCTCCATTCTAGCACGAGTGATACCTTTACGGATCAACCAACGACGTGTTGCTTCCGCTCGCCCTTGTGATAGATTTTCATTATAAGCATCATCGCCACGCGCATCTGTATGCGAGCGCAATTCAATTTTCATTTCAGGATAGTCCGTCATCAACTCGTAGATCAATTCCAGATCTTCTTCTGCCCCATCTATAAATTTCACTTCGTTAAAGATGAAATAAACGTTACTCAGCTCAATCGCTTGCTCACTGTAAATCGTATCAAACTCTGGCTCCGGTGGAGGCGGTGGTGGCATTTTGGTCAAATAAAAACGATGCTCGTAGGACGTCGTCTCTTCTATACCCAACGTATTTACTTCTACAGAATCCGGGAAGTAACCGGGTGCGGAAGCAACGAGTTTATAGCTTTTTTCGACAGCTAGTGGAAAGTTGAAAACATTACCTTCTGCGTTGGTTTGGGAGAATGGATCTTCCAATTCAACTTCTTCGATAGAGACACTTGCGCCTTTGAGTGGCTTCTTTTCTTCTGTGAATGTCCCCACCACAATAGCTGCCGTGATTTTCGGGATGACAAACTCAAATATATCATTGCAGCAAGTACGCGAACCGACAGAGCGCGTGCCTTTGTCTGGTCGATTGGACACCAAAACACCCTGATAGCCATCGCCATTCAAAGAGAAGTATAAATCATCGACGCTAGAGTTGATGCCTTTGCCCATGTTAGTAGGGTCGCTCCAATTGGTACCATCCCAAAGTGAGTAGAACACATCTTTACCACCCATCGTCGGATAGCCATCAGTACTAAAATAGAGTGTTCCTTCACGGAAAAATGGACTGCTTTCGTCGCTTGGCGTATTGAGTTCTTTCAAATTAACAGGGAGACCGAATGTGCCATCGCCATTAGAAGGAGCGTAATAGAGATCGAAACCACCTTCGCCGCCTGCCATATTGGACACAAAAAACAAGACTTCTTTACCAAATAACTCACCGATAGCCGGATGTTTGGAAATAGAATCGCTGTTAACACCTTCCACTTCTTCTGCGCCTTCCCAGCCGCCACTACCTTTGAAACTGATCATAATTTTGCTTTCTTGCAAAATATTGCCGGATAGCAAAGCGCGTGTGAAATACATTCGCTGACCATCGGGTGTGACGTGGACATTGCTATTGTGGAAGCCTTCACGATTGATTTTTGTGCCTAATGCAGTCGGTTTGCCCCAACCTTTCTCACCTCTTTGCGCTTCATATATTTTGGCGTGATACTCATCGCTATCTTCATCTATCGTAATCAAGTCATCACTATCAAATCCAGCATAGAATAGCTGCGTTTCTCCTACTAGACTTGGTGAATACTGACCTTGTTTATTGTTGATTTCTTTTCCGGTACTTTCGATCTCAAATCCAGCAGCCGGTGGCATTCCTTTTGCCATTTCTGCGCCTTGAAGTTCAAGTTGTGCTAGTTTCTTGAGCTTTGGGTCACCCGTCTCGACGATGAAATCTCGAAGTTCCAATATCGCATCATCGTACTTCTCATTCATCTTCAACATCTTACCGTAGTAGTATTTGGCATCCGGATACAATCCTTCATCACGACGCAATACCGACCGCAAGCGACGCTCCGCTTTTCGATAATCTTTTACTTGAATCGCCAACATCGCAATCGGATACAGCAAAGATCGATCTTCGGAGTCCTCGTAGGCTTTCTCGTACCATTCTAAGGCTTGCAGATGGTCATTTTTATCTTCCAATTCTTTCGCCACTGCCAGTGTTTTCTCTAGAGTTGGCGTATTGATCGGCTGCGCCATTACTATACAAATGCCTACTAGCAAAGTAAGCGCGGTCATCATCAGTTGTTTCATAAATTTTAGTTGTATCGTGAGTCGGTGAGCAAGTGTTGGCTTCTGATTTTTGGTTCGAGTTCAAATGTAGTGTTTTTTGGTAAAATTGGGCAATTGATCGCCTACTGCTGAATTGAGAGAATTTTTGAATTGACGAATGAATAAACTAATTAAACGTATAGTGCCTAGTTCTCCAGTTCTCAACCTGTATTTAAGATTGTCTCTGCCAAGTCTATCTGCCCATTTACAGCTGCAATAGCTGCTGTTGCACAGACTGTATATTCTTTACTCCAATTTCGCTCTGAATGCTGACAGATTAATAGAGTGACTTTTTGGATTTCTTCGCAGTAACTTTCTAGATACTCCTCTGGCAGATCAGGATTATTACTGTGTCTTGCTATTTCAATTGCCGCTACCAAACCTAGAATATCATACGTACATATCTTATTTTCTATCCCAATTCTAATCAAATGTGGCAAAGAAAAATAAGAGACCAAATCTACATCTCCTTGATGATATAGATTTGACCACAATTGATTCATAATTTCCTTGATGCGATTTTCATCGTTTGTACTTTCTAACTCTCTTAGCAGCACAGAAGCATTATAAAGTTCTCCGTAACCACCTTTCAAGGACTTCCAAATAGGGTCATTTAGATCAGTCATCTAATTTATGCTATCGAAGCTGAAAAAGCTAAAAGCTTATGGCTAATAGCTCAAATTACTTACTATTCAAATAATTCTGCTCAAAAAACGCATCATACGTCTCCACCGACTTCGTCCGCATGATCTGGCGATAATTTTCTTGTGTGACCGGGTATACGAGATAGTCCGAGTCCGAGAAAAAGTCACCAGAATTGAGCTGTACATTTTTATAGTACTGCATAGCCGCTGCTCCGTCTTTGAAGCGACGCATGACGATCAATGGCACGCGCGGTGCATTTTTGGGCGTCAAATAAATATTGGAGACGCGTAAATTGTCCGAAGCATGGTATTTACGATTGAACTCTGCGATTTTGACCTTAGCATCTGTCAGTGTCACATCCGGGTCGAGTACGACGAGTAAATAATGCAGCTTTTCCGGCTCATATTTGAACTCGCCATTGTTCGCCACATTGTTGCCGCCGCCGGGCAGTGGACTACCGGAACGCTCACCGAGCAACAACAGAATCTCTCTCGCTCGCTTTTGCTCATCTGTGTTGGGATGTTTGGTGATGACTTCACGTAGCTTTCGGATATAGGCCTCTCTGCCTTGTAGATTTCCAGTCGTCATTGCTTCTAATAGCGCAAATCGCGCTTTGAGTTCATTGTCTTCCCCAAATTTGCTGGGCACTTGCTGTATACGATTGTGGGCTTCTTGATACTTTTCATCGGAGAATAAATCATAAGTCTCTGTATAGAAACGATCGAGTTGGTGCTTCTCATCTTCTACCTTTTGCGCATAATTTGGATCGCTCAAAATCTTGGTAAATGGACTATCTGGGAACTCAGATTTGAGTCTCTCTAGATAGCGATTGGCGTTGCTGCTATTGCCAGAATCTTTATGCGCCAAATACAAATGGTAGTAAGCTTCTGCTTTCTTCTCCGTCGTTGGATATTCGCGTAGCAACTGTTCTAGTGTCAAAATGGCTTTGTCCAGTCGCTCTAAATCTTTGCGATACAACACACCTAACTCAAACATCGCCAAATACTTATCGGCTTCGGCGGCTTGAATCTGACTCTTAGATTGTGGGACTCCGCGTAAGATATTCGCCACTTGCTCATCGGAGAGCAAACCACTATTATCCAAGTCCAAATCATCCTCATCTCCCGCTTCAATGTCACTGACTTGCTGCGCACTACGTCGTCGCCAATCATCTGTCAGCGGACGACTACCCCACTGTCTGGAAAAATCGCGCGTCCCACGCTTCACATTTCTATCATCATACGCCCAATAGTTGGACTTGGAGACTGGATTCAGAGTATTTCCGGTGGCAGTTACTCTAGGGCGACGGAGCGGCTTGCTGTCTTGTTCTTTGGCACTTGCGATGGCTTGCTGACGACGCTCTTCGTCTTGACGTTTCTTGATTTCAAAAGCCAAAGCGCGTTTCTCGTCGGGCGTCATATTTCCTACTCGAATCAAGCTATCTTGCAGGGTGATTTTATTGATGCGTGTCGCGATCTCACCTAGCACACGGCTACGTTTTTCGATTTCTTCGTAGCGATCATCATTTTTGGAGATACCGCTGATAGCTTGACGATAATAGTCACTGGCTTTGACGTACTCTTCTTTTTCGTAGTAGACATTGGCTAGTTTCAGGAAAGATTCGGCTTGCTGCGCCGGATTGGTTGTCCCTTGCTTGAGGGCGAGTTCCAGATATTTGACACCTTCAGCTTCATTTCCACTTTGAAGATGAATCTCTGCTATCGCAAAATAAATTCGATCCAAATAGTCAATATTCTTCTCATCCTTGGTCAGCTTTTCCAAAGACTTAATGGTTTCTTCTCGCCCACTGCTGCCACTGTTATATT
This sequence comes from Bacteroidota bacterium, assembly GCA_038749535.1. Classification (GTDB taxonomy): domain Bacteria; phylum Bacteroidota; class Bacteroidia; order Chitinophagales; family Saprospiraceae; genus JAAUTG01. Next base: position 19,463 of record JBCDHX010000003.1, on the reverse strand, counting down.
GATTCAATAGCATACTCATCAGCGCACTAAATTCCATTTCGTAGTCTGGACGCATTTTGACCACATCTTCGTAAAGTGCGTAAGCGGCAGCATTGTTGCCATTTTGTTCTTGTAGCTGCGCCAAAATATAAGTGTAGCGTGCTCGATCTGCCTTTTCTTCAGCTACTGCAACTGCTTGCTCCAAAGGTGCGATGCCGTCGTTGTAGCGTTTTTGTACGAATGCCAAATGTGCTTCTACAACAGGTAGCTCACGCGCTACTTCGGCGTATAGATTGTCTTTATTTTTGAGTTGACGAAGTAAATAAGCGGCCTGCTCATGCTTGTCGCGCTGAATGTAAGTACGCGCCAGCCAAAGTTGTCCAGCTTGGTGAGCCGATTTGTGTTTAAACGGTCCGTCTGGCTCATCTAGATCTATGTCTTTATTGGTCTCGTCTGCTACTTCTTCTTTTGGGGTATCTTTTGGCTCTTCTACGACAGGCGCAGGTGTCTCAGTGACTGCTTCCGGCTTTTTAGGTACAGCTTTGCCTTTCTTTTGGGCTTTCCGGCGTTGAGCGATCTCTCTATTTTTTTGCTTTCTCCGCTTCTTGTATTCTTTTCGTTTTTGCGCTGCTGTCTTTTCTTTTTCCTTTTTGACTTCGTCTCGCTTCTTTGCTTTTTCCTTGCTCGCTTTGTTGCGCTCTTTCTTGGTCTTCGGTTTGGCGCGATCTTTCTTTTTCTGATTTTCTAATACCGCTTCAGGACTAAATTCGCGTACTAGATACTCTAGTGTCTCTTCCGCCGACTCATAATCTTGTTTCAAATATTGCGCTTTGCCTGCCAGTAAATAGCAGTCATCCACCCAATGACTAGGATCGTGCAGAGCAGCGACAATCGTTACTTTCTTGATCGCTTCGTCCATATCTGCTGCTACGACTGCCGGATTTTCGACAGCGACATAGGGATAGACTGGAAGCAATTTACCGTAGTTTTCCGGCTCTTGATCGCTCAGAGTGGCTACGGAAGCATCATAAAGTTCGGTAGCATTAAAGTAGCCATTGAACTCGGCAGTGATGTCGTGGTACAATTTCTTAGTCTTGGAGACGTCTTTGCGTTTCTTTTCAGTCACACAAGCATTGACCAAAACAGCGAGGGCGGCAAGAATAAATAGTTTCTTCATGAGTTCTGTCCTAATTCGTGAGCGTGTAGCTCCTAATGCTTTTATTTTCTGCTAGCACTTTCAGTCTCTTCTCGATATGAGCGCGAAAAACAGAAAGAAGAGATGTTAAATCAGACTTGTTTCCTACTTTTGTGCAATAGATCAAGAATCGAACTGGTTTATATACTCGATAATTTAGCGGCAAAGTTACACCCTCTCTTTTTATGTAGGTGTGCGTTTCTTTGCTTATCTGACTAAACGATCAATTCAGTAGGCTTAGTACCGTGAAATAAACAAATTGCTCCCGATAACTTTCCGATTTTCAGAACAAGTCGTTTCAGCTTGTCTCGCCTGTTCGGAGATTTTGGGGAGCATCGAAAGCTATCAGGAAACTGTGGCAGTTTATTATCAAACTCAGACTGGTCAAAGTAGGTCGTTTAATTTTGAGACTTGAATAACCTTGCTTCATTGTCGGAATAGAAATTGTGCTATGGAAAATCAAGAACAAACATTTTGGGAAAGACTGCGCTACACGTACCGCCTCATCATCATGAACAATGAGACCTTTGAGGAAGTCGGCTCGTATCGCTTGTCGCTATTGAGTTTGTATTCTTTTTTGAGTGTGATTGTTGTGCTGGTAGCTGTCGGTATGTGTCTGCTCATTTTCTTCACGCCTATCCGAGAGTATATTCCGGGCTATGCAGGCAGCAGTGAGCAGCAGGAACTTGTCGAGGAGCTGGAAGACAAGATAGAGGAGCTGGAAGAACAAACCAAGACACGCGAAGATTACATCAATAACATCAAACGCGTGCTAGCCGGCAATGTCGAGCACGTAGAAGATGTAGAGGAACAACTAGAAGAAAATACAGAAAATCAAGACTATACGCGCGTCCTACCGGGCGAAGAAGAACTGGAAGTTCGTAAAGAAATAAGAGCAGAAGTCATGCGACCGACCGATTGGATAAAAACAAACGAATCACCTTCCACTTCAGTAGAAGAATCTGCCCTTACACTCCCGGTATCCGGTGAAGTGATCGGTGCATTTGATGGCAAAAAACAACATTTTGGCGTTGATATCGCTGCCCCTACCAACACGGCGATCAAAGCTATTTTGGATGGTCGCGTCATCTTTGCAGAATTTACCATGGAAACTGGCAATGTCGTCGCCATTCAGCATGACAACAATCTGGTCAGTTTCTACAAACACAACTCTTCTTTACTGACCAGCGTCGGGACACAAGTAAAAGCCGGAGAAGCCATCGCTGTCATCGGAAATACCGGAACGAAAACAACCGGACCACATTTGCATTTTGAACTGTGGCATGAGGGGAAACCAATAGATGCGACAGAGTATATGACTTTTTATTGATCGCTTTTGGCGACAAGCTATGAGCTGCTAGCCATGAGTTTTTGGCTCCTGATCTTCGGGACAGGTCATTCAGTACTTTATAGTTTGACATCTGAGTTTTCAGCTTGAAGAAATTTCAGCTGATAATATTGAGTCCAAGAAATATGGCTTCGATCAGCTAACAGCTATATGCTAATAGCTAACGGCTCTAAATCCTCGTCATCCGCTGCCGCAACCAATGATTCACCAGCACCAATGCCGCCATCGCCTCCACAATAGGGACAGCGCGTGGCACAACACATGGATCATGTCTGCCTTTTCCGACGACTTCTACTTCATTGCCATCCTCATCGACGGAAGTTTGGGATGAGACGATGGTCGCTACGGCTTTGAAGGCGGTACGGAAATAAATATCCATTCCATTAGAAATGCCCCCTTGGATGCCACCTGAATGGTTGGTTTCGGTCTTGATCTGACCGTCTTCTTCGTAGAAAATATCATTGTGATCTGAGCCGCGCATCGTGACACCTTCAAATCCTGAGCCATACTCGAATCCTTTGCACGCATTGATGCTCAGCATCGCCTTAGCAAGATCAGCATGGAGTTTGTCGAAAGCTGGTTCGCCTAGACCGACCGGACAGCCTTGTATCACGCACTGTACGACACCACCTATGGTATCGCCGTCCTTGCGCACGACTTTGATATGTTCGATCATTCGCTCTGCCATCTCCAAATCCGGGCAGCGTACCGGAGTCGCTTCGATCTGATTCAAGTCTAGCTCTCTGTAAGATTGTGCTACTTTCAATGTGCCGACTTGACTTACATACGCTTGGATACTGATGCCAGCTTGCTGCAAGACTTGTTTGGCAATAGCACCTGCTGCCACTCTAGCTGCTGTCTCCCGAGCCGAAGAGCGACCTCCACCTCTGTAATCACGCAAGCCATACTTCGTTTGATAGGTAAAATCAGCATGAGATGGGCGAAATTTAGTGGCGATGTGGCTGTAATCTTTGGAGCGCGCGTCTTTATTGTTGATAACGATAGCGATAGGTGTTCCGGTCGTTTTGCCTTCAAAAACACCGGAGAGAATCTGCGCAGTATCGCTTTCTTTTCGTTGGGTGACGATGCTGGATTGTCCTGGGCGACGACGCGCCAATTCTGACTGAATGAACTCCTCATCTAGCTCCATACCTGCCGGACAGCCGTCTATAATGACACCTATGGCTTTGCCATGTGATTCTCCAAATGTGCTAATGCGAAAGGCATTACCAAAACTGTTTCCACTACTCATATTTCAATGACGAATGACGAATGATGAATGACGCTTCTAGTACTTCGAGATTCAACATTCAATTGTTCTTTATTCGATATTCATAAGGGCTTGTTCCCAATCTGCGATCAAATCCTCTACTGCCTCCAAACCGATGGACAAACGTAGCAAATTTTCAGGTGTTGCGCTACCTTCTCCTTCCACAGATCGACGATGTTCTACCAAACTTTCTACACCGCCCAAACTCGTCGCGCTCGTGAAATGCTGCAAGCGATTGGAAATGTTCATAGCATCTCCTTTGGTCAAAACAGACAACATACCACCGAATCCGCCTTGCATCTGTCGTTTTGCAATGTCATGCTGAGGATGACTAGGCAGACCAGGATAATTGACTTGCTCAATTTGAGGATGATGATGGAGGAAAGTCGAGAGTTTCATAGCCGTCGCCGATTGCGCTTTGACGCGCAAATGTAGTGTTTGTATGCCACGAGCGACTAACCAACAATCAAATGGTGAAGGAACGCCGCCAGACAATTTCTGAATACGATGGATGCGTTCGGCAAGTTCATTTTCCGATTTCAAAACGAGCAACCCACTTAGCACATCGCTATGCCCACCAAAATATTTGGTGCTGGAGTGCATGGAAATATCGGCACCCAAATCGAGCGGACGCTGCAAGACTGGGGTCGCCCAGGTATTGTCGACTGCGGTCAAGATACCTTTTGTTTCAGCTAATTCAACAACAGCGCGTATGTCCGTAATTTGGAGTTGTGGATTGGAAGGCGTTTCCATCCAGATCAATTTCGTTTCTGGGTGAATAGCTGCTTCGATAGCTGAGATACTTGTAAAATCTGCCGTCTGCATCTTGAGTCCCCAACGCTCGAATACACTTTGAAACAGCAGTCGCACATTATAATAGACATCCTCCGGTAGTAGCACTTCATCGCCACTTTCCAGAGCTTGAAAGACCGCATGAATCGCTGCCATACCTGACCCAAAGGCATAAGCCAATGCTCCATTTTCAAGCTGTGCTACACTTTTTTCAAGGATGTGTCGATTGGGGTTATCATTTCTGGAATAAATTAAGCCGTCATAATAACTGCCGTCTTCCGCACGCTCATAAGTTGTGGATAGATAGATAGGCGCGCTGACTGGATGTGCATTTTTCAATGCTGGACGCACACTTTTGAGGGCACGGGTGGAGAAGTGGATATTGTGTTGCATGGAATGTTAAATTGAAGGCAAAGTGTGATGTATAAAAACACAAAAAGCCCTGCAAAATGCAGAGCTTTCTTGCGCCTCTTCTTGGGCTCGAACCAAGGACCTACGGATTAACAGTCCGGCGCTCTAACCAACTGAGCTAAAGAGGCTTTTGATTTGGAGTGCAAAGATAATCGCTCCCTACCAATTTTCAAATAGTACTTGACTATTTTTTTACTCTAACCGTATTTTTTTCGTGAGTGTTCCCTGCTGATGCACGATTTGTAAGAAATACAGCCCACTCGGATAATCGGAGATGTCTAGCTGATCGGTTCTCCCTAACAGACGCTGTTCTTGCCATAGCAATGCGCCTTTCACATCATACAGTCTGAGCTGCATGGTTTTGTTGATCCGAAAATTGTGTTGGATGAATAATTCTCCGGTTGTCGGATTGGGATAGACTAAAATTTCCGTATCGTCGATGACTTCTTCTGTCGAAACGACCTGCTCTACGATGGGAAAAAAGTTATTGCTATAATCGAAGAAGATATTGTCAGATGCCTTGATTTTGAGTCTTGCTCGATTGGTGAGTCGCTCCGGCACGACGATGAAGGCACTTCCAGTATTGGGAATATTATGTGCTAAGGTATCTGCAAAGCCATCATTCCCATTGTTGTAAGAGAGCAATAAATCCACCGTTTTGCAATTGACGGGTATGGTGTCTGTATTGCCCACATTCCACTGTACTTCTACGATACTGCCGGCCTCCCATTCATCCGTTCTTTCATTGGGATAAACAACGGCAAAACTATCTGCATTTTCGGCAACTCGAAAGAAAAAACGCGCTTGATCGACGCCTCCAGCAGGACGATTATTGTCGCGAACGATAACATTGAAAGTCAGGCGACGCTCATAGTTTGGAAGTACCTCAGCACGGCTATTGGTATTCAATATTTGACTAAAAAAACTAGGCACAATGCGTGTCGGTGAACTACGTGGTGGATAAGCTCTAAAGCTCGGTGACGTACCGCGTGGCTCATCGAAGGCAGTCGCCGGTCCTACATCGACTTGCTCCCAAGAGTAGGTCAAACGATCATCATTGGGATCGGTGGCTATGGCTGTCATCTCAAATGGCGTATTCTGAGGAATGTATAAACCATTTGAGTAGGGAATACTGACAGTCGGCGGCTGATTGTCGCTTTCTTCTATGTCATAGCAAGTCAAATCGTCGAGTAGATTATTGATTTGGGTGACGTTGAAGCTATGAAAAAAGTTGGAAGTAGAGGTGGTCACGTTATCTGCGCCGCAAGAACCAGCATAAGACATAATCGTGCTTCCGCTGCCCGGCTCTACGGCTGATCGACGGCTGCGTTGGTCGTTGCTATCTTCACCACAGCGATTCCAGGTATGACTAGCTCCCAATTGATGCCCTACTTCATGCGCGAAAGTGCTCAAGAAGTTACCATCATTGCCAAAAAAGGCAGATACGCCTCTGGCTTTAGAAGCACGACAAACGCTTCCCAAAATCGCCACGCCTGCTACACCTCCGGTAATATTGGCCGTCAAGACGTGTCCAATGTCAAAATTGGTGACCCCGATGAGGTCATTGAGGACAGCCGTATTGCCATCTAGCAATTCATAGGCGTCATTCTCTTCGTAAGGGTCGGTTGCGGGATCAGAGAAAGTAATGAGGTCGTTGTTTTCTACCAAGACAAAACTAATCGCTAGGTCACGTTCTGTAATCATATTGAGTCGATTGGTCATGGTGACGACAGCTTCGAGTGGCGTATTCGCCCCCGTGACATTGCGGCGTGCAAACTCGCCTGTCGTAGCTACTGCAAAGCGCATAATGCGCAGCTCATCACCAGTAGATGATTCAGATTTGAAGAGATCAAGCGATTCGTTTTTCTCGTGACGTACACCGCAATGTAAAGATGATGTTGACTCTGCTTGATTTGTGTCATAAACGATATACCAGCCGGGTTTTTCTAAAAGTGGACGAATCAAAAACTCGTTTTCAGTTGTATGTATGTAAGCATGAAGACCTGCGGTATTCCACTCAAACCGAATCTCTGTATCTGACTGCTGCGGCAGTTGACCGGAGAAAGTTTTTAAGTGTGGATATTTGCTAGCTAATTGTTTATCCATGACTTTGGTGGGTGCTACTTCAAAAGCGAGTAGCGCACCAAAAGGATCAGGGAAAGAGAGAATTTGTTTTGTTGAAGTCTTTTTAGCAGCTCGTATGTCGGAAAGAGCGGTTTTCCAAACAGCTGTATCTAACTGAACGAGACGCGCTTCTGACAGATGACTCAGCTCTTTGGGCAAATCAGTCAAAGGGCGATTATGCTGCCAAAATGACTGTGCAACAAGCGAAAATGGGAACAAAAGAAAGAACGAACAAGCAAACGTAAAGTATTTTGCTGTTGTGATTAATGATAACATTTGGATTAGTTTTTAACTGATTTTGAGGGATATTGACCTATTCCTAAATGAGATGTATCGTAAATCGGTTTGTTTAGATCACATCCAAATTAAATTTTGTTTAAGGGGTTGACAGTGTGATGACATAGTTGCCCAACTCCTTTGGATACCTTTGTCGCAGGGCAAAACTACAATATTGTAATAACTGAGAAGTCGAATGTTGAATACTTATAAGGTTTTGACTGTCACTTACAAGAGCAGTAACGTCAATAAAATTGGGGATTTTGTGTTGAAGTACGACGAGCCGTCGCAGCTACAGCACGCGCTTCAGGCGCTGAAAGAACGTTTTCAGTGTGAAGAATTATTTTATCTGTCTACTTGTAATCGTGTCCTTTATTTGTTCAAAACTACAGATGTGCTAAGCCCGACTTTTCAATATCACTTTTTCCGTCACATCAATCCAGATATCAAAGCTGAAACGATTCGCGAGAGCGTATTGGCGTATGAAGGGGAAACCGCTTTATCTCATCTCTGCGCTGTCGCTTCTTCCGTCGATTCTATGGTGATCGGTGAGCGTGAAATCTTGCGCCAACTCCGTACAGCTTACAATCAGTGCTATCAATGGGGACTGACAGGCGACGACATTCGTATCGCGATGGAGCTCGCAGTGCGCACGGCAAAAGATGTTTACTCTAATACAAAAATTGGCGAAAAGCCAGTATCCATTGCTTCTTTGGCTGCTCTGCAATTACGCAATTCAACGCTACCAAAGAATGCCCGTATCTTGGTCATCGGTGCCGGACAGACCAATATGCTCATCGGTAAATTTTTACTAAAGTATCACTACACCAATGTCAAAATCTTCAACAGAACGCTGGACAAAGCGACCAAACTAGCAAAGCAGCTAGATGGCGCAGCTTATCGTTTGAAAGATTTGGCAACTTATGAGAAAGGATTTGATGCCATCATCATCTGTACCGGAGCGACCAAACCTATTTTGACCCCAGAGTTGTATGCGCAACTATTGCAAGGCGATCAACAACAAAAATTGGTCATCGACATTGCGATTCCGAACAATACAGACAAATCCATTCTCAAAACACATGACGTCAAATACATCGAAGTAGAAACACTGCGTCATGTTGCTAAGGAAAACTTAGCCTTCCGACAAACTGAGGTACATCGTGCCAAGAAAATTGTCGGAGCACACTTGACCGAATTTCCACAAATCTATCAAAGTAGACAGCTAGAAAAAGCGATGAAGACGGTGCCAGATGCCATTAAAGCCGTCAAAAGTAATGCACTGAACAATGTCTTTAAGTCGGAAGTGGAAGCATTGGATGATAACTCGCGAGAGCTACTAGAGCGCGTCATGTCTTATATGGAGAAAAAATGCATCGGTATTCCGATGCAGGCGGCTCGGCGAGCGATGCAGGAGTAGGTCACAACTTATCTGAATACCAGATTACGAATCAGTATCTGTAAATATGTTTCAACTAATTGTGCCATGATCTGTACTACCACCTGCCATTACAAACACCTCACCATCATGATACTCATACTTCATGTTCGTAGTCTGCTCTAATTTGGGTATTCATCAAAAGAGAGTTTCTTCTTTTCTGTATTAGCTACATCCATATCATTGAGTTAAGTAAAACAGTAACAAACTTTCGTTGCTCGAAATTGCTTGCTTCCCTCGAGTTCTCCTCGCTCTCGAAGCTCTCTTTCCTCTCCAAGCTCTCCCAACTCTCTCTAATGCGCCTCCAACCAATGCTCTCCAACACCAGCCTCCACCAAAATAGGCACTTGTAAGTCCGGCATAGCATTGCGCATCTCACGGACGACGATTTCTTTGACCTGCTCTAGTTCTGAGCGCAAGGTATCAAACACCAATTCATCATGTACCTGCAAGATCATTTTGGATTGAATATCTTCCTCCTGAAAAGCACGATGTATATTAATCATGGCGATTTTAATCATATCTGCTGCCGTCCCTTGAATGGGCGTATTCATGGCGTTGCGCTCGGCATGGGCTCGGATATTACCGTTGCGGCTATTGATGTCACGTAGGTAGCGGCGGCGACCGAGTAGCGTGGTGACATAGCCTTGCTCCTGAGCAGTTTTGATGGACTCTTGGACGTAGCGATTTAAGCCCTTATACTGCTTATAGTAGTTTTCGATCATCTCCGCCGCATCGGTGCGTTTGATGTCGAGTTGCTTGGCGATATTGGTCGCGCCCGCGCCGTAAATAATGGCAAAATTGATGGTTTTGGCAGCGCGGCGTTGGTCGCTATTGACTTCTTCATAAGGCGTATCAAAAACTAGCGCAGCCGTGGAGCGGTGAATGTCTTGGTTGTTTTTAAAGGCAGATAACATCGCTTCATCTTGCGCTATTTCTGCAATCAACCGCAACTCAATTTGTGAGTAGTCCGCCGCCAACAAAACGTGATCTTCCGAACGTGGAATGAATGCCTGTCGTACTTTTCGACCTTCCGGTGTACGAATGGGAATGTTTTGCAGATTGGGATTGTTGGAACTCAAGCGACCAGTGGCGACCAAGGCCTGATTGAAAGAACTGTGAATACGGTCAGTTTTTGGATTGGTCAATTTGGGAAGTGCATCAACATACGTTCCTTTCAACTTGGATAGCCCTCGAAAACGCAAAATGTCACTCACGATAGGGTTAGCATTTGCTAATTCGCTCATCTTCGCCTCATCCGTCGAGTACTGCCCGGTGCGCGTTTTTCGCCAGCGATATGGGATTTCGAGATGATCGAAAAGCACCTCTCCGACTTGTTTAGGCGAGGCGATGTTGAACTCTGTCCCAGCTTGCTCATAGATGGTATCTTGCAATTCGACTAGTAGCACTTCTAAGTCTTTGGAATAATCATTCAAGAAATCAACATCCAGTTTAACACCATTGTACTCCAAATCTGATAATACATAAACAAGTGGCGTTTCCATCGTATCAAATAGCTGCTGCAACTCCGTTTCTGCTGCCAACTGTGGCGCAAAATGATCTCTCAACTGCAACGTCAAATCCGCATCTTCACAAGCATAATCCGTCACTTGCTCTACAGGTACGTCGCGCATACTGCCTTGATTCTTACCTTTTTTGCCAATGAGCGACTCAATAGAAACTGGCACATAATTCAGATAGGTTTCTGACAAATAATTGAGGTTGTGTTTCAGTTCCGGCTCTAGTAGATAGTGCGCCAACATCGTATCGAACAACTTGCCTTTCACTTCCACACCATGCCATCGCAGCACGATAATATCGTATTTTAGATTCTGTCCGACTTTTTCAATATTCGGATTTTCTAACACTTCTTTGAAATCTCCCAAAATGCGACAAGCCTCCTCATAGTCAGCGGGCATAGGGATGTAGTAGGCTTCACAAGGCGTGATGGAAAAGGCAATGCCGACCAATTCAGCTTCATTCGGATCGACAGAAGTCGTTTCTGTATCGAAGCAAAAACTGTCTGCGGCGGCTAGTTTTTTGACCAATTCGGCTCGACCTTCGGCAGTGTCGACCAGATGATAGCTGTGCTCACAAGTCGTGATGTTTTGCTTGTTGCTGGCAGACCCTGTAGAGGTGACGGTCGATTCTGGCAAGTCAAAAAGTGTTCCTTGTGCGCTCGGTTTGGAAGTCGTGACCTTCTGAATTTGCGGTTTTTCTAGAATAGCGCGTGACAGTGTTTTGAACTCCAATTCTTCGAACAACTCTGTCAAGCGCGGACGATCAAAAGGCTCTAAAATATACTGTTCTGCATCAAACTGAATTGGCACATTGATGTCTATGATGGCTAGCTTTTTGGATAGTCTGCCTTGATCGGCAAAAGCTTCTACTTTTTCTTTTTGCTTGCCTTTGAGTTGATCAGTATTTTCCAACAAGCCTTCCATACTCCCAAATTGCGCCAATAACTTTACCGCTGTCTTCTTCCCGATCCCCGGTATTCCTGGAATGTTGTCAACTGCATCACCCTGCATTCCGAGTACATCTGCTACCTGATCGACGCGCTCGATTTGCCATTTTTCCAAGACTTCCTGCTCACCTAGTATTTCGATACCATTGCCCATACGGGAAGGTTTGTATAAGAAAATATTGGAAGAGACGAGTTGGGCGAAATCCTTGTCCGGCGTCACCATATAGACGTTATAGTCTTCTTTTTCCGCTTGCTTCGCCAATGTCCCAATGACATCATCTGCTTCAAATCCATCCAAAGTGACAATAGGAATTTTGAAAGCTTTCAGTATCTCTATGATGTATGGAAAAGCAGCGGCTATACCTTCAGGCTGTTCTTCTCGATTGGCTTTGTATGGCTCGTACATTTCATGTCGGAAAGTGGGCTTATTGGTATCAAAAGCAACTGCCAAATGAGTCGGATTTTGAGACTTCATCAAGTCCCAAAGTGTCCGCACAAATCCGGTGATGGCGGAGGTGTCAAATCCCTTAGAATTGATAAGTGGGCGATTGATGAAGGCAAAGTGAGCACGATAGACTAAAGCGTGTCCATCGAGTAAAAACAGTCGTTTGTCTGACATGAAATATGGTTTGAATTGAAAAGCGAAGATACGTTTTTTGATGGGTAAAAGTAAGAATGATCTTACTCTACGTATCTGACAGATTGTATAAAATAATCGGTATGCTTGACTTAACAATATTCGTATTACTCATGAATCAATTTGAATATTACTCTTTATTTTCAAAGTCATTTTTGACTATTCTTCTTTGGTCTTGAGTCCGCCTCAAGCCGGCTAGGCTCTTCCTTTTTTCATTGCCAAAAAAGGAAGCAAAAACGCTAGTTTGTATAAATCGCTCCGCATATACAAACGGCAACCCGCCTAAAGCGACAAAAGTTACACTTTATCACTAGCTGTTGTGCTGACTTTTACAAAAAAGTCGATTAAGTATAGGAATATGTAGTACTTTTTAAGATGCTGACATTCTGGTGAGAACCGAACATGTTCAAAATCGAACACCATCATGGATTTCATCGTTCTATCTGTGTATCAATTAGTTATATACCATTTATTAAATAAAATTAGAAAATAGCATGATAAAGCAAATCACCTTTTTGTTTAGTTTTTTGTTTGTGTTTAGCTTTTCTTTACAAGCGCAAGAAGTGGAGTTGAGAGAAGGTAATTTCACACGGGAAGAGGCATCGCGTCCCGGCATTCAAGCAACATTGCCGACGGATACCAAAGAAGTCAAAAAAGCATTTAGTGACTTCATGGATGATCGTTATGATGTAAACATGAAAGGCATCGGTTTTTTGACCAACAAAGATGAATTGACTGCCGAAAAAGTCAACATCACGACATTGAGTGATGAGACCATTGACTTGTATGCTCGTGTGGTGGAAACATCAAATGGAAACGGTACGCAAATGACGCTATTCGGTGCAAAAGGCTATGACATTTATATCGACAGTGATCGTTCTTACAGCGAGTTTCAGAACTTGCGCAATTTAATGGTAGAGTTTTTGGATTCTTACCTAGTAGATCAATATACAGAGCGCGTAGAAGAGGCTAGAGAGGAGGTCGCCGACTTGCAAGATGATCGTTCTGATGTGCAAGATGACATAGAGTCAAGCGAAGAAGACATTCAGAAGAGCAAAGAGCGCATCAAAGAGCTAGAGGCAGAGATCGCAGAAATGAAAACGGAGCTGGATAACAAACGCTCCAATATCAAATCAGCGGAAGAAAAGTACGAAGCGCGCATGAATGAATTGCAAAAAATCAAGCGCGAACTGGACTCCATCAGTCGCAGCTACAGAAAATAGTGTGAACTCTAAAATGAAAATCATTATTTAATTCCAAGAAAATGGCGCATCTGTCTTTATGACGGATGCGCTTTTCTTGTTTATACCTCAAACACCAAAGGCGGATTAGTCAATCCTTTATTCGAGTTATAGTTGGCAGCATTAATGTATATTGTCTTTCCAATTTGCTGCTGTCCGTACCCACTATGAATGTGTCCAAAGATATGCACATTAACGCTCAACTCTTCCAATCTTTTACTCAGTTCTTCACATCCGTATCGCCGCCCTGATCTCGACTCATCCAATATGCCAAAGGGAGGCGTGTGGGTGACCAAAATGTTTGTATCATTCGGTATTTGTTGCCAATGTTTGCGCATCGGCTCACCTCTATCTTCTCCAAATGCCCATCCTTTCAAATCTGGCTGATAAGGCGATCCCCAAAAGCGAATCCCATCGATCGTCGTGCCGCTATTGTACAAGTAAATGATGCTTTCCGGTAGCAATTGCTGAAAATAATCTGGTCGCTCTGCTGCTACAAAATCATGATTGCCACCGATCAATATTTTATGCTCAAAATCTTGTCTGTCCAGCCAAGCCAAGAAATCAACGACTCGCGGCTGATCTTCATAATAACTGAAGTCTCCGGCATGGACGAGGACATCACCTTCTGGTAAATCTAAGTCTTTGTGCAGTCCATGTGTATCTGAGATGGCGATGATTTTCATTTGGAAACGATAGATTCCTGAAGTTTATAATCGAATGATTTCTGACTATAGCAAAGTTAAGACTTCAACAGTCTTGCTGGAATACACTCTATGAACAAAAAACTATTTTATTTGTCATAATATTTGATATGTTTATCAAAGGTACTCTCAATCGCTTGGCAGCACTCCTTTCACCCGATTCAACTCAAAGTAGCTATGCAAAAATCCATCTTCAGCCTTTACCTTCTAGCGATCACAACATTCACAACACAGGCACAGTCTGCAACCGACAAACAATGGTTTTGGAACGTCAATCTAGGTACACGTGTAGAAAGTGCTGGAGGATTCACGAGTAGTGACTTTTACAGGAGCAACGTTTTCGGACAGTTTAGTTTGGGAAAAGAAAAGCAGTTGTCCGAACAGTGGTCGTTCCTACATTCCTACCGCTTATTATTTGGGTACAATCACTACGACATTGACTTTGAAAATTTTCGTTTTCCTGTCGATGGACAAGTGATAGATACACGCTGGAACAGTGAGTATTTTTTTTGGAGAGCACGGGCAGAAGTGCCTGTCTATTGGCGATATCAACTAGGCGAAAAAGTAGCTTTGACCGCAGGTGTGTATGGGGCAATAGATTTCTTTACTTATGTGGTAGGTGAGTCTAGTATAGTGAGCATTGATTCAGCTAATAGCTTTAATGAAACCGATAATTTCAGCTTCACTAACTGGCTAGATATGGGAGAACTCGGTACAGAACTCGGTATCCTATTTCGACTTAACGAACGTGTCGATCTGCGCTTCAATGTGCAGCAAGGTATCTTGACCATTGACAATCCTGAGTACAGTGAGAGTGGCGAAAGCTATTTTCAGTCTGCTTCACTTCGCCCTTTTATATCTGGTGGCGTGAATGTGAAGTTTGAGAAAGAATAATCAGACTAATCAGACAAGTTTGAGGCGAATAAATTAAGATAAGATGAAAATATGTTATATTTGGGAAGAGAAAATCTTCATAAAACAATTAACCAAATATGAAACAGCTTTACTTACTCCCAATACTGATATGTATCACAATTGCTACTCAAGCTCAATTGAACAGCAAGAATCAATGGTTTTGGAATACAAGTCTCAGCACGCATATAGAAAGTGCTTCAGGCTTTCTTGGAAGCGAGCATTTTAGAACTAACCTTTTTGGGCAATTCAGAGTAGGGCAAGAAAGAGTGCTATCAGAGAAATGGTCATTCCTACAATCTTATGGGCTGCGATTTGGGTACAATCAATATAGGCGTGACATAGAAGAAATAAATTTTGCATTTGATCAGAGAAGAGTAAACGTGCGTCTGGACATTAATTGGTTTATATGGAATGTACGAACAGAAGTCCCAATATATTGGCGATACCGATTGAATGAAAAATTATCTTTGACAGGTGGAGGATTCGCTGCTCTGAGCTTTTTCAACTTTTCTATCATAGAAACTAATGTTGTTTCCATCGATCCATTAGACGATATTAATCAAAACAGGACGACCAACAATTTTAACTGGTGGCTGCAAGGCACTGTAGGCTTGGAACTAGGTATCGTACGAAAGCTAAATGAGCGTGTTGATTTACGCTTCAATGTTCAACAAAGCGTCATGGATGTGATGCGTCTGAGACGATTTAATGATGAAGATAGTTATTTTCAGCTTTCTCCTTTTCGTCCGGCTTTTTCTAGTGGTGTGAATGTGAAGTTCCAGAAATCAGTCAACTAGAATAAACACCAACTAAAAAAGCAGCTTCAACTTTACGTCGAAACTGCTTTTCGTTCATCTCTAAGATGTGTGTAATGATCAGTCTTTCAGAGACTTACGCCTTAGGGATGCGCAATACCTGGCCAGGATAGATTTTATCTGGATCAGATAGCATTGGTTTATTGGCCTCGAAAATCAAGTTATACTTCATAGGATCGCCATAGACTTCCTTAGCGATTTTAGACAAATAATCGCCTTTCTCAACGGTATAGAAAGTCGCTTCGTCTTCCGGCTTCTCTACCGTCATATAGTCATCATTGACAATAGCGATACCGGCTACGTTACCGACTGCCAAAATAACTTTTTCTTTCTGCTCTTGTGTTTCTACTTGCCCGAATAATTTGGCAGTATCGTTGTCGATTTCTACATCGAAGTTTTGTACATCAATCCCCAATGTATCAACGACGCTTTTCAGTAAGCTTACTTTTTGTTCGTTGGCTACTTCTTCTGAAACGCCATCTGTAGTTGTGCTGTCACGCTCTTTTTCGTTCTTAGAGAACAACTTAGAGCCTGCATTTTTTAGAAATGAGAATAAACCCATAATTTGTTACTGTAATTTTAGATGATTAAATAAATGACGATAAAATAGTCAAAGTTAATGACTTTCCTATCCCTCATCGGTCAACTACTACTGAGTTGTTAGTAATAGAAGGTGTGAGTTCTGACATTTGTTCGCGAGCTCGATTAAAATTGATAGCAGCAAAAAATCACTGTCCATGCACTAAAAAATACAAAAAGTCAGAAAAATGTGTGTAGATCAATTTAGCTTTGTGCCGATTTTGATATTCCACCACTCGTATTAATGCTAATCAACGTGAAATAAATAAATTTCTACTGTTGAGCAATAGTTGAAATGAGAACGCATTGCAAATAGCGACTTTTCGACTATTGCTCAACATAGAATGTAGCAATTTTTTATTGAACTCAGACTAAGAATCGTGACCAATAGATATTTCGATCTCATCGATCAGACGTTTTACTTTCCCCAAGAAGGTTTTGATATTGAAGACGGCAATTTACAGTTTCACGGCATCCCCATTCGCTACCTGATCGAAAAGTATGGTACGCCGCTGAAACTGACCTATATGCCCAAAATAGGGACGCAAATCAAGCAAGCGCGAAATTGGTTCAATCGAGCGATCAAAGCCGCCGGATATAGCGGCAAATATCACTATGCCTACTGTACCAAAAGCTGTCACTTTAGCTATGTGCTAGACGAAGTCCTCAAACATCAAGTCAGTCTAGAAACCTCTTCTGAGTTTGATATTGACATCATCAAACGGCTACACGAACAGCAAAAAATCAACAAAAAAACCACCATCATCTGCAATGGATTTAAGACGGAAGCTTACGCTCGAAAAATAGCCGAGCTCATCAACGACGGCTTTCAAAATGTCGTCCCCGTCTTAGATAATACGGAAGAACTCAAATTCTATGAGCAGTACGTCGAACAACCCTGCCAGATCGGGATGCGCATCGCCACAGAAGAAGAGCCCAACTTTGAGTTTTACACTTCTCGACTCGGTATTCGTGCTTCTGAGATCGTGCCGTACTACGAAAAACATTTGAAAGACCATCCGAAGTTCAAGGTCAAAATGCTGCATTTTTTCGTTGATAAAGGTATACGCGACAGCATGTATTACTGGGGAGAGCTGAACAAAGCGATCGAGATTTATTGTGAGCTAAAAAGTATCGTGCCACACTTGAATGCGATAGATATAGGTGGCGGACTACCGATACGCAATTCCCTAGGTTTTGAGTATGACTACAAGTACATGATTCGTGAGATCATTCGCCAAATCCAACAAGCCTGCGAGCGTGCCGACATTGCAGAACCGGACTTGTATACTGAATTTGGGAAATTTACGGTAGGAGAAAGCGGAGCGACCATCTTTTCTGTACTCGCCAAAAAACAACAGAATGACCGCGAGATGTGGTACATGATCGACAACTCTTTGATGAACACCATACCGGACGCTTGGGGTATCGGCGAACGCTTTATTTTGCTGCCCATCAACAAATGGTACCATGAATACAGACGCGTCAATATCGGCGGACTCACCTGCGACAATTCAGATTATTATAACTCTGAAGTCCACGAAAGCCAAGTCTATCTGCCAGTCTACGATGACGAAGAGGAAGAACCGCTCTATCTAGGCTTTTTTCATACGGGTGCTTATCAAGATGCCATCAGCGGCTACGGCGGCATCAAGCACTGTTTGATTCCTTCGCCCAAACATATTTTGATTCGTAAAGATGCCAAAGGCAACTTGGTGGATGAGTTATACAAGGAGCAGCAGACACCAGAAAAGATGCTGGAAATTTTAGGGTACTAAAGAGACTGAAGGTGATGCGTAAAAGATTGACCACTTATCAGTCAGATTCTTCCTTCTTCAACAAAATCGTCAGCCAAGGCTCTGTGTAGGCATAGCTGTACAGTTGCAAAAAATTGGCGAAGCGCGGTAGGATAATGGACTTTCGGCGATTGGCGATGTCGATGATGAGTTCGTCGCCGTATTTATCCAGTTTAAAGTCGTCTTTCCCGATGAATGGTAATTTGATTTTGACCTTAAAAAAGTCGTCGCTCTGCTCGATGATAAATGGCTTTTCTTGATAGAAAATATCCGCCGGATTTTGCTCGCCATAGATCGACTCTCCTATGCCTTCTAGCAATTTCATCCCAAAGACTTCTTCTCCCAAATGCTGTACTTTAAAGATCGGCAGATTGGAAAAGCTCTCTTCTATGTCGGTCAAGTATTTCGCTTGTGACTGGACGTATTTACTAAAAACAGTATTATCTGCAAGGCTGTCCGGCAAGATGCGATTGACGATGATGGCATCTACGTTATAGCCGTACAGTTGTAGGTAAGTGTAGGCGCGTTTGGCTTCTTGGATGACCATGCGCTCAGGATTGGCAACGATGCGGATGGAGCAGATGCTCGGATCAAGAAATACTTGCTGTATGCTCTCCAACTTATCAAACAATTTTTGTAATTCCTCATAGCCTTTGTCCAGCGGAATACCTGTCGTCCGACGCACGACGCCCCCCAATGTTTTCACTGCTAACTTTTGTCCCGGAAAGGCTTTGGTCAGCCAAGACTGCGTCACTTGCGGCAAAGAAAGTAACGTCAGCGTCTCTCCCGTCGGCGCACTATCAATCACGATGAGATCATACTCATCTTCGCGATAAAATTTCTCTAGCCACAAGAACGCCGATGCTTCTTCCATGCCCGGTAAGACCGACAACTCTTCTGCCACTACATTTTTGACGCCTTGCCACTTAAAAATGGTCAGCATCAACTGCCGCATATTTCCCCAATGCTTTTTCATGGAATAGTAGACATCAAATTCTTGTCCCCACAAGTTGGGCGCGATCTCCGTCGGTTCAGGCGTCAGTTCCATATCCAACGCATCTGATAAACTATGTGCTGGATCAGTCGAAAATACCAACGTCTTTAGTCCACTTTGAGCAGCTCTGAGTGCAGTCGCTGCTGCTGTTGTCGTTTTGCCGACGCCACCTTTTCCGGTGAAGAGGAGAATGCGCATAATTCAATGACGAATTTCAAATGACGAATGACGGAGCTTTAACACTTCACTCGATCATCTTTCAAAGTTTTAGATATATTTTTGCTTAGAGATTGTTGGGGAATTTTGCGAACTGATTTTCAATGATTTATGGTTCTGGCTAAGGTTTCATAATCGAGTTTAGCGAGCTAAGTGAGATTTTTAAGCCGACGGCAGGTTCAAAAATCATTGGAAATAAGGAAGTAACGATACATTATTACTATTAATTCTAGGGCAAACGCATCAAATTCCTTTTTGCTCTTTGA
>JBCDHX010000002.1:0-89895 GCA_038749535.1 Bacteroidota bacterium | reverse complement strand
CCGTAGTCCTGTAAATGCAACCACTCACATTCTTGCCGCTTTGGTCGGCTATCACTATTTGGATAACAAACCCAGAGTATTTTATTCTAAAGCTACAATCGAGCAGAAAAAAGCAGCTTAGCTAATCCATACCTCACGTTAATTTTATTACTTCTTACTCAGTCTGAGTTCAATGAAAAATTGCTATTCGTTGTGTTGAGAACTAGCTGAATATCGCTGTTTATCAATACGCTCTTATCCACCTAGTTCTCAACAATAGCAATTTATTCATTTCACCTTATCTTATACGGCGTATGCATTCGCTTCCGTCAAAGTCGTAGCGATCAATCGACGCATTTTCTTGACATTGACTGGTGGATATTTTGTGAATCGCTTCAGACCAATCAAGAACGTTTTCAGCAAATCACCTTCTGCGAAAGACACCAACGCATCCGTCGCTTCTTTCTGCATACGCGCTGTCGCATCATGCAAGAATGTTTTCAACATCGCATCATAGACTTTCTGATCGACTCTACCAATGTTGTCCTCACGGATTTTTTGCACACGCATCAGCAAAGACTCTGCGGTGAACATATCCGTCATGATATTCGCTAGATTCATCAAGACTTCTTGCTCTTCTTTTAGGTTCAACTGACCATCCATCTGCATTTTCGCTGCTGCTCCGGCGACCATCAAGAAGATTTTCTTGAAATTTTTGACGGCTTTGATTTCCTCACCGTACTCGCCTTCTGCTGCTGCAAAACTTGGCATAGATGCTAGTTCTTTTTGCACTGCCCAAGCTGGTCCTACGATATCCAGTTCGCCTTTCAGCGCACGCTTAAATACTTGATCGACCATCAACATACGATTGATCTCGTTCGTCCCTTCGTAGATTCTATTGATACGAGAATCGCGATAGCCACGCGCTGCTGTTCCTTCTTCTGAGTAGCCCATGCCCCCATGTACTTGTAGCGTCTCATCGACGACATAATCTAGTACTTCTGAACCGACGATCTTCATGATCGCACACTCAATGGCGTACTCTTCTGCTGCTTTCTGCTTGGCGTCACCGAAAGTATGTCCCTCCGCTTTGAGCGATTGTGCTTTATCTTGAATCAACTGCGACGTACGATACAACGCACTTTCACCCGCAAAAATGCGAATCGCTTGCTCTGCTAATTTGTACTGAATGGCGCCAAAGTTGGCAATAGGCTGTTTGAACTGAACGCGCTCATTGGCATATTTAATAGCAGTATCCGCACTACCCTTTGCGCCACCTAAGCACAATGCACCTAATTTGAAACGACCAGTATTCAATACGTGAAAAGCAATCAAGTGACCTTTTCCGATTTCGCCCAATACGTTATCAGCAGGCACTTCTACATTTTCGAAGAACACCTGACGAGTCGAAGACCCCTTGATACCCAATTTATCCTCTTCTGCGCCTAGCGTCAATCCTTCTAGATTGCGATCAACGATGAAGCCCGTAAATTTATCGCCGTCTATTTGTGCAAACACAATAAATACATCTGCCCAACCTGCATTGGAAATCCACATTTTCTGTCCGTTCAAGACATAGTGCGTACCAGCTTCATTGAGGTCAGCGCGCGTTTTAGCCGCCAAGGCATCAGAACCCGAACTCGGCTCTGTCAGACAGTAGGCTGCGTTCAATTCGCCAGCGATCAACTTAGGTAGGTATTTTTCTTTTTGTTCCGGCGTACCGAAGTATAGAATAGGTAACATCCCGATACCTGTATGTGCAGCAAAAGTAACCGTCCAGGCACCTGAAGGACCGAGTTTTTCAGCGATGATAGTATTCGTATTCGTGTCCAGTGCCATGCCACCGAAATCTTCCGGCATATGCGCACCTAGGAGTCCTAGCTCTGCCGCTTGCTGTAACAAACCGACGGCTACACCATCTCTTTGCTTTTCAATCTCATGCACTTTTGGCATGATTTCTTGAGTCAAGAAATCTTCCACCATACCAGCGATCATTTGCTGATCTTCATTCATCGCTTCCGGTATGAAAGTCGAATTGATATTGGCGTCGCAGATGATGAACTCACCACCTTTCAAAGCCTCCTTGTTGATTATTGTGTCTATTGTCGCAGTCATTGCTTATTGAAATTTAGATAATTCAGCGAATTTTCGCTAAAGATACAGGATTTTCAATTGCAAGTAAAGCTTTTTAGCGAATTTTCGCTGAATCTGACAGAATGGAGATGGATTTTTGGTTATTTACTATCATTCTAATACACATTCCACACATTACTCCGCGTTTCATATCGCGTCAGATCAAAGCTCTAGAGAATGGTGTACTATTTGATACTCTTGACTTCGTAGGGGACTATTTTACCCTTTTAAAATATTATCTAATTTGGATAATATTTATATTTGCTAATCAAAAAAAGATAATATGAAGATAATGCTTCATGAAGTCGAAAGTGGAGAATTGATAGAAGGATTAATATCCAAAGCTAAAGCAAAGGAACTCCCGTCAAAGAAAGCAGGCTGGCAATTTTCTTGGAGAAAGCTGGGAAAGACAGAAGGTGCAGACCTCTATAAAGTAACCTCTTTAAAAAATCCTCAACAGATTGAAGGGCTGCTCATGTTAACCCTAATGAATGAAGAAATGTTATACATGAATAACTTAGAAGTTGCTCCTCATAATTATGAATCATCTGGTAAGTATTCAAATGTGGCAGGTGGACTGATTGCGTTTGCTTGCCATGAAAGTTTAGAAAGAGGAAAGAACTACTACCTTGGTTATCTGTCTTTTGATAGCAAAACACAACTGATAGAACTATATCAGAATAAATATGGAGCAACCCTTGCGATGGGACAGAAAATGTTCTTCGATCCCGAAGTAGGGAAATCACTAATGAAAAAGCATTTATCCATAGAAATATAAGTCATCATGGAAAACAAATCATTTCTTAACGAAGGAGGTATTAATGGACTTGGCGAAGGGCTGGTCAATACGAATAGCGAAGACTTCAAGTATTTGCAGCGTGCAATAAAGGAGGCATCAATGGCACAAAGTCCTGAGCAGAGAATGGAAAATCAATTGCTATCTATTCGATTTCAAATGGAATCTTATCTTGATACATCTGATGAACAAATCATTCATGCTGGGTCGTTCCTAGAGCAACTTTTGACAATTCTTAAAATTAAAAAGAAGGATTTTGCTCGTTATGTTGACTATGAAGCTACCAACCTGACTGCAATTTTGAAGGGAAGACGAAAAATCAATTCTGATATGGCACTCAAACTAGGACGTATTTTTAATATAAATCCAGTAATTTGGTTACAAGTCGAAAGTAAAAATGAATTAAAAAGAGAAATGATGAAGCGTCAACAGAGCTATGACCATTATTCTCTTCAAGGGTTAATGGAAATCGCTAGCTAAAATCTAAGGAGAACAGCAAATGATTTTCAAATATTACATTTCTAATCAATTTCTTCAAACCTCAACGCACATTCCACACATTGATCCGCGTCTCATATCGCCTCAGATCAAAGTCCCAAAGCTCCGTATCAAACTCGCTTTCTAGTTCTTTTTCTAAATCGTCTTCCATCAAGTCAGGAAAGAAGTCAATGCCCGTCAGTGCTTCCACTTCGTCTATGGCAACAGCATATTCTTGTAACTCTTTGTCGCTCACTTCATTCGGGATGATGAATCCAATACCTTTCAACTCAGGATCAGAAATGTCTAAAATCACCTTATAAAATCGGCGCGGTACACTCACTTTGTTGCGTCCGATTCGTTCTTTGGGACGTCCTTTCAAAACCGGACCAGTCACTACATACACCTTTCTGTATTTTCTTGCCCAGTCGCGCACATCCTCTTCCAGCTCTCTCCAGATGCCACTATTAAAGTTGCGAACCTGAGGCGAAATATTGCTCATAAAAAAAGTCTCATCCATGGCTTCAAAAGAAAACTTACGGTCACCCACGGGTAGCAAATGTCCCCTGTCATAACCCGAGCCGCTATAATCTCGGCTTGTCGCACTTTCTGTTTTTACTTTAGGATCAGAGCGATAGTTATCTTCTCGTCGGACTCGATTTTGGTTCAGTTGGTCGCGGGTGAGTTCGTAAGCGACCCATTCTGCTACTTCGTGCTGCTCATTATAAGCAAGTGCGTAATGCTTATGCCGAATGATGGCTTTGCTTTCAGAAGATGGCAAAAAGAACAAGGTTTCGGCTTCATAGTCTTTGACTTCGGTATCCGGAAAATTGATAATTTCTTCATCTAGATCGAAAAACTGATTGAAGAAATTGGGGTACTTTTTGATCGCCCACAACAGTCCGATGACCATGCCAAATAATATGAGCGGTGTGACACAGCCAAAGCTGCTGCCACTACCTTGCTTGATGTGATTGGTTCTGAATTTTGCCATGAATGAGTATTGTCTACAAAAATTTAAGCGGATAGCTTTTTCCTTGTCAATGCCTGCTTTCTTGAAACATTGACAACACAAAAATAATATACCAAAGAAAGCTTTTATTCTAAAAATCTTATCCCACCAGTAAAGTAGTTTACAAATTAACTCTTAACAAACTGACTTAATTATTTCACCTTCCTTATCTTGTCCAAACCAAAAATCACAGCTTTTCTATCCTATCAAATAACAAGATCATGTCTTCCATCCGCATTCGATTTGCCAATACTCAAAACGAACAACTATCCGCTCGACTTGATATGCCTGTCAGCGAACATCCGCATACTTTTGCCGTCTTTGCACACTGTTTTACCTGCAATAAAAACCTCAATGCCGTTCGCAACATCAGTCGAGCACTGAATCAAGCAGGCATTGCTGTACTGCGGTTCGACTTCACCGGACTAGGAGATAGCGAGGGCGCATTTGAAGAAACCAACTTCACCTCTAATGTCGATGACCTGGTTTTGGCTTGCCAATATATAACCGAGCACTATCAAGCTCCGGAGCTGATCGTGGGGCATTCGCTGGGTGGCGCAGCGGTGATTTGTGCTGCAGCGCAAGTAGACTCCATCAAAGCGATCGCCACTATCGGGGCGCCTTTTGCACCGGGACACGTCGGGCATCTGATCGCTTCCAAAGCACAAGAAATCGAGCAGACCGGCGCAGCAGAAGTCAATATCGGTGGGCGTTCTTTTCGCGTCAAAAAGCAATTTTTAGAAGATATCGTCGCGCAGTCTTTGACAGAAAAATTGAGAGATATGCGCAAAGCTTTGCTCATTTTACACTCGCCACAGGATAGAACAGTAGAAATAGAAAACGCCGCCAAACTATACAAAGTGGCTCACCATCCAAAAAGCTTCATTAGTCTGGATGGTGCCGATCACTTATTGTCCAATAAAAAAGATTCGCACTATGTGGGTGAGGTCATCGCCAACTGGTCGACGCGTTACCTCAGCCTACCGGAAAAAGAAAAATGGAGCGCGCAAGGGCAAACGGCTGTCCGTTTAGGCGCAGACGGATTCACCTCAGAAGTGATGGTACGCCACCATAGTTTGATTGCAGACGAACCGGCTTCTGTAGGTGGTAATGATTTCGGTCCGACTCCCTATGAGCTGGTCGCTGCCGGGCTAGGCGCGTGTACTGCGATGACCATTCAAATGTATGCTAGACGTAAGAAATGGCATATCGAAGAAGTCGTCGTCCACGTCGATCACGGCAAAAGCTATGCAGCACACTGCCAAAACTGCGCTGATCCCAAAAGCAAAATTGATGTCTTCGAGCGCGTCATCGAATTGCGCGGTGATCTAAGCGAAGGGCAGGTGCAGCGTATTCTTGAAATCGCAGATCGCTGTCCGGTGCATCGAACACTGCACGCAGAAGTGGAGGTCAGAACCCAGATTGCTTTGAAGCAGTAACGTTTTGGATCTTTAAATCCACACGACTTCTCTTTTACCATCAACTCACATTCATGCATCCAAAAGTCACTACTGCTATCGAGCATCTCCGCCAAGACAAGCAACTCAAAACCATCATCGACACCGTCGAATTGGACTATCACTGGGAGCCGGATGAGCGTGGCGATGTCTATTGGCAACTCCAGCGCGCCATCGTGGGGCAGCAGATTTCTGTCAAGGCAGCGGCTTCTATTTTCGAGCGATTCTTATTGTTATTCCCTGATGGTTATCCACATCCAAAACTACTATTGGATATGTCAGATGAGACACTACGTGGCGCAGGGCTATCTAAACAAAAACTGAGGTATGTCCATGCTGTGGCGGAGCATTTTGTCGACAATGATCTGCTCAACCAGGACTGGGAAGACTGGAGCGATGACGACATTATGAAAGAGCTAGTGCAGATCAAAGGCGTAGGCGAATGGTCTGTCCGTATGATTTTGATGTTTTGCCTGCAACGAGCGGACATACTGCCGACCAAAGATTTAGGTATACAGTATACCATGCAGCGCCTCTATGGACTGGAAGAAACGGGCACAGCACTACGCAGAAAAATGGAGACCGTCGCTGCACCTTGGCGACCGTACCGAACATTGGCTTGCTTTTATTTGTGGAGCTGGAAGCATAGGTGGTAGTAGACTTACCAAGCGAGTGTAACTTGGCAAGTCTCTGTCCATAGATCTATTCGGCTACTCTTTAATGACTCGCTGACTCACCACTTTTCCATCAATAGTCAACTGCAAACTATAAACACCAGTTTCCCACACGCTCACATCAATCGTCGAAAGCAAAGCATCATCGTAGTTTGCGATCAGCTTCCCTGACTCATCAAATACTTGGAGTCGTGAAATGCTCATCTCTCCAGTTGTGCTCAAAAACAGCAGATCGCTCACGGGATTTGGAAAGATTTGAATAGTAGCAGACGATTTATCATTAAAATCAACAGCAATGATAGGGTGCAAATGCTCACTGCCATCAAAGTCGATTTGTCGAAGTCGATAATAGTTTGTTCCGGTATTGGGTAGTTGATCGATCCAAAAATATTGGAGGACAACTAAGCTATTGCCTGCACCATCGATAGTCGCCAATTCTTTGAAATTTTTTCCATCAAAACTACGCTCTACGACGACGCTACTATTGTTTTGTTCACTTAGCGTTTCCCAATGCAATTCAATAGTTTGATTGACTTGTTTGCCTCTAAAATAGCTCAGCTCTATGGGTAGCACAAGATCGCTATTGAGCATCCCCGGGCTTTCCATAGGTCCTGCATTGGTGTTGTTACCGATGAAAAACAGACCTGCCGGACAGTTCATAATTTCATTTTCCGTGCAAGTTCCAATACGCTGTATAGAAGTACCAGGCTCTGTGATGGCAGAAGATTCTGAACCTGCATTAGAAGAGAGCACGCCATCTGCCGGACCACCCACAGCTGTAAATGTGCCTTCATAACTCAACAACTCAACGAGCTGCTCCACTGTCCCATTATCAAAAACCAAAGCAATTCCGTCTGATAGTCCATTTTGTAAGGTAGTCGTGAAAGCAACTGCACCACTGCTGTTTCGCTCATCGGGGATGATGCCGCTGAGCGTAAAGTCTGCATAAGACATCCCGTCGTCACCATCATAAAGCACCAGCCGGTAGTCTGACAAATCAGTACCTTCCGGTCCGGTAACCTCGACAAATTCATTAACGCCCCCATTCTTATCATCGTAGTGAAACTCACTGATGAAAACTTGTGCATTGGAGAACAAAGGCAATAGTAAAAGATAAGTAAACACTCTAAAGTACATAGGCTAATTTTGATTGTTAAGAATAGCATCAAAAATAGCGGACAGGACGCCACAAAGCGTCTTGAAATGTAAT
The DNA here is from genome assembly GCA_038749535.1 of Bacteroidota bacterium. Taxonomy (GTDB): domain Bacteria; phylum Bacteroidota; class Bacteroidia; order Chitinophagales; family Saprospiraceae; genus JAAUTG01. Next base: position 82,157 of record JBCDHX010000002.1, on the reverse strand, counting down.
GAACCGAGGCTTTTGTGGAGTGAATGTAGAAAATGAGTAAGTAAGATGAGAAAATCCTTGACAATTTTCTGTTCATCAAAGCAAGAAATTGTATTAACTTTGGAAGATTATTTACAATATTTTGAATCTTCAGTACTTGATGGCACACTTGTAAGCAACACCTACTCAAGTACTACCAATCATTCGGTTTTATGCAATTCTCTCTGGAAATGGGGTGGACTGGCGATATTGTCAGGTCTACTCGCCTTTGGCATCTATCATGCCAATCAACATACTTCCACACTCGACACACGCACTGAAAAAGTCACCAAGAAACAACGCATCGAAGAAGCACTCAAAGACAATGTGCGGCGTACACGAGATCTGACACTAGGAGCTGTACCCGAAGATGGACTCGTCAAAGCACTAGAAGAAACACGCCGCTTGCAGCAGCAATTTGCGACTCGAAAAAACAAATTGGCTTCGGCTCGTTTTAGAGAACGTGGACCTAAAAATATCGGTGGGCGTACCCGTACCATTTTGATCGATGCCAATGACCCAACTCGAAGAACTATTTTTGTAGGTGGTGTCACCGGAGGGCTTTGGAAGTCAACCGACATCACTGCTGCAGAACCCAAATGGGAAAAGATCAACGACTATTTGGATAACTTATCCGTCGGCGCACTAGCACAAGACCCGAACGATCCTCAACTGATGTATATGGGGACAGGAGAAGGCTACACGAGCGCAGCAGGAGCAGGTATTTTCATTTCTACCAATGGCGGCGCAGACTGGAAGCTACTGCCTGCTACCCAAAATGCGGACTTCCGCTACACCAATACCATGATCGTCCATCCTTCGGGTGACGTTTATGCAGGAACACGCAACGGACTATACCGCAGCCAGACACAAGGGCAAAGTTGGGAGAAAATCAATCTGCCGGGTGGCGCGAATATCGTCTACGATCTTTTCTATCTAGCCGTCAACGATATGATTTATGCATCCTCTCGTTCTTCTGTTCATCGCTCTCAGAGTGGTGACACGAATGATTGGGAAGATTTGGCTTCAGCAAGTAGCGGTTTCCCAACAAACTGGTCGCGCACAGAAGTCACCATCAGCCCACAGAATCCTAACATTATGTACGCCATTGGTTCCATCGGTGGTTCGGTGACGAATGTATACAGAACACAGACCGGAGGTGCTGCTTGGCAAAACGTAGGCAAAGTAGGTGGCATTCCTGACTTCACTAATGGACAGGCCTGGTATGACCTGGAGATTCAAGTCGATCCTTTCAATCCACAGCACGTTATCGCCAGTGGTGTGCCTATTTTCCGCTCTTTGGATGGTGCACTGACTTGGAACAATTTCGCTTTCAATATGCACGTCGATCATCACTTGACGCTATTCGATCCAGAGCAGCGAGGTGTTGTTTATTTCGGAAATGATGGCGGGATTTACCGGAGTGAAAATGGCTCTGCCAATAGTGTGCAGAATAGAAATTTGGACTACAATGTCACGCAGTTTTATGCTGGAGCGATTCATCCAGATCCTTATACAGATTACATCTTAGGAGGCACGCAGGACAACAATTCCTTGCAGATGAATGATTTTGAGATCGCCAATGCCCGTAACGTCAACGGTGGTGATGGAATGCTTTGTCATATCGACCAAAGCGATCCGCAATATCAGATTGTCTCTTCTCAGTTTGGTAACTACGTATTGTCGACCAATGGTGGAAAAACCTTCGGTGGCGGTGCTGCTGTTAATGGTGCTTTCGTCAATCCATCCGACTACGATAACGATGCCAATATATTGTATGCACAGACCTTTGATGGTGACTTGTATCGCTGGCGCGTCCCGACCGGACAGCCGGAGTTGATGAATATTCTAGGAATCGACCCCGATGTAGCTACCGTATATGCCGATCCTTCTACTCCCAACCGTATTTACTTGGGTACATTTGGAGATGGTCGCCTACTTCGCCTAGACAATGTCAATGAAGGACTGACTGTCGATCCTGTCATCCTTCGTCCGAGTATAGGCGGTACGGTCTCTAGTGTCGCTGTTCAAAAGGACGATCCCGATCATATTTTAGTGACGCTGAGTAACTATGGCTTGCGCAACAACGTCTACGAAAGTAAAGATGGTGGCGCGACTTGGATTGGTTCAGAAGGTAACTTGCCCGATATGCCAGTTCGCTCCTGCTTGTTTGCGCCGGACGATCCTACGAAAGCGGTCATCGCGACAGAAGCCGGTGTTTGGTTTACAGAAGCTTTGGCAGGTGAGGAGACAGAATGGATTCCGCCGGCGACGGGAATTGGGACACCAATTGTACGTACGGATATGTTGCAATTGAGAGAATCAGACAAAGTGATTTTAGCGGCGACTTACGGTCGTGGCATGTTTACGAGCGATATTTTTGCCGATCCAAAAGCCATTTACCGCTTGGACGAGATTGCCTATACAGATGTCGATATTCCTTTCTTAGGCGAATATTCTTACGGTGCGACGGATTACCTATGGGAGTTCGGGGATGGTGCGACTTCTGAAGATGGCAATACCACCCACAAGTATGACAAAGTGGGCAGCTATGACATTAGTTTTACCATCAATGGCGATGAGGAGTTGAAAGAAACAACAAGCATCAAAGTACTGCCGGATCTGGGATTGCCGTATGAGCTAGAAAGCGAAAACTACAGCGGTAGCTTTGAAGGACGCACTCAGGACTATGGTGTCTATACGATCAGTGGTTCTGCTTTCGAGCGTGGGCGTACAGATATCATCAACAAAAATGGGACGAAAGATGGTGACAATGCTTTCGTAGTTGGACTGAACGAAGAATTTTATCAGCCAAATACAGAAACGATGTTGTATCTGCCCAATTTCGATTTTTCTGAAAAGCGTATCTATGAGTTTAGCTTTTGGTATCGCGCCGGATTACAAGATGGCTTTGATGGCTTTACAGTGGAATATTCTACGGACAAAGGCATCACTTGGGAGCAGCTAGGCGAAGAAAGCCCAAGTTGGTTCAACTTTACTGCCGAAGGCAACGAGCCGGGCTATGCTTTTGATGCTGGAACGTCTTATTTTGGTCGCTCTCGCAATCGCTTCACACAAGCCTTCACGGATGTTACCTTCTTGGGTGGTCAGCCGGATGTAGCGTTCCGTTTTGTCTTCAAATCCAATGATGTCGGCAATCACAATGGACTGGTCATCGATCAAGTAGAAGTCAAGAAATTTGATGGTGAGCCGATCACTGACATCGTTAGTTTGAGCGCAGACTACATTAGCTCTGAAAGCATCAATGTCAGCTGGACGACGCAACCGGAGTACTACGCATCTCGCTTCATTCTAGAGCGTTCTTTTAATGGTAAAACATTCGAAGAAATCGAAAAAGTGAGACCAACAGGTATACTGACCGGACGTGTCCAGAACTATGAGCTAGAAACACAAGGCATCCGCGATTTATACTTTTTCCGCATCCGTTCTTTGAATGAAAATCAGGCGGACGACTATTACTATGAATTTGAGACGCCCATCATTGTTGTATCGCGACAAGAAGAAGGCACGTTGGATGCTTTACGAATCTTCCCGAATCCTTTTGTCGATCAAATAGAAATGACCTTCACCAATGTCGTCGAAGAACCTTTGGAACTTAGAATCATTGATGCTTCTGGTAGATTGATACAAGAACAAACTGTAGAAGTCCAAGGCGTCTACACCATCATCAATACGGGACTGCTCCCTGCTGGTGTCTATACTTTGCAATACAGAATAGGCGAACGAGAAGCGAAGAGCGTTCAGTTGTTTACAAATGGTGGGTGATTAGAAGCCCTCTGTTTTTGTAGCGACTCAGAGCGAAAAAGGGTGTTGATATCTTTATCAACACCCTTTTTTACTGGATATTAATTGTCCTAAAATTCCTCTTTAGGCGGATTCTTCTTCATGATCGCGCCTACGATAGCCGACAAGATCACACCCGTCATCGCGCCACCGAAAGCAGCACCACCAATAGCTGTAAATATACTTGGCTTCATCTGTGTTTCCTCTACCGCGTCCATCGCATCCTCAATTTGATCTTCATCCAGACCCATGATCTCGTACATCCAAGTCAAATTTCGGCTTAGTTTTACCTGAATTTCAGGGTCAATGAAAGCCATATAAATATAATCAAACACACCGCCAATAACAGAAGCAAAAAGCACCGTGAATATCCCCACGACGATTGCTCTTCCCATCGTCAGATAGCCACCTAGCTGCTGATCGCGATGCTCTTTCGTCGCCAGATAAATCAAACCGCCAAAAAGTAAAAGATTGATCAAGAAGGCAGCGATGGCACCACCCATGCTGGCAGTAGAGAAGAAAGTGGTGTAGTTGATGTATTTATACACAACGACCAAAAGTCCACCGATGACACCGTATTTGATGACCACCGACCAAAAGGAAACCGTGCTTTCTTCGATAAATTCACTGGTATTTGTATTCATAGTTATGTATTAAAGTTTTAGAAATGCTTCTTTTCCCAAAGAGCACATTTTCGTTCAAATGTTTAGAAAATAAGTAGCCGAAAGGTAGTCATTTAGCATTTTTCTCCCAAAACAAGATAGACGAATGACAAAAGTTCCTCCACAAATTCAGGTCTAAAGCGTTCATCCTATTATCTTTGTCAATAATATAGAACGACATTAGCAAATCGAAGTCAATCATTCGGATACCTACCGGATGATATTCATTCCTTTAGAGCTTGTGTGGAGCTGAATTTTGAGGTGACTACTGACAAATTTTGTTCTGGTCAAGGCGCGAAGAGCGATTATAGCCGTGCTACATGAGCGATAAGTAACGCAGGACAGAATAAAATTTGACGTAGGTAGTCCGAAAGACTAGCTCCAAACAAGCTTTTATCTCTTCCCGTTCAGTACATGATTTGCTAGTGGACAGTGAAATACTTAAACGACCATTTATGTCCAAAATATTCACCTTACTCACTGCTTCCTTTTTGCTACTTTGGGGACAATCCATCGCCCAAACGATCAACTACAAGATCAACTTTTCCGATCAAAATACAACCCCTCCTAATGGCTGGCTCAAAGACTCTGGCTTACCCTATGGCAACCAAAACGGCGTGACCTATGGCTGGCTAGAGACAGACGGAACAACACCACTTGACCTCAGCAACAACGGTCGAAATCGCCCACCTCAACCGGATGTCAATGTCATAACAGAGACCTTGCTCCATATGCAATACAATGGCAGCGTCAATGGGGGCAACAGCACAGAAGGTATCTGGGCAATATCGCTCCCCAATAATACCTATCGCGTCAAAGTGCAAGTCGGCGATAGTCAATTCAATAATTCCGAGCACGTTCTACAAGCAGAAGGCACGAATCTGTTGTACTTCACACAAACCAATCAGCTAGACATTCAAGTTGTTGAAAAAATCATCACCGTACAAGATGGACAGCTAGTGATAGACGCAGCGACAGGCACAAATACAAAAATCATCAGCGTCGAAATCACCGATGACATACCTCAGCCACAGCCGTTTGTCATCAGTTCTATTCCTACAGATGGTCAAACTGATGTGTCGCCCACTACTACCATCTCCGCCAACAATCTGAACCTCCCTAATATGGCTGGCAATGGCTCGTCCGGCGTCGACAATGCGACCATCAATACCAATACTGTCCAGCTTTTTGAAGTAGGTAACAACAGCCAACTCATTCGTGTACCCGGCAATGTCAATGGAACTGGTGGCGGCGATGCCATCAATTTTACGCCTTCTTCGACCCTCAAAGAATTTACCACTTACGTATATCGCATTAATGGCGTTCGAGATTTAGCTGGCTTCTTTTTTGAACCCCACGAAGTCACTTTCACTACTGGACAGCTATCAAATCAACAAACTTCCCTAGATGATGTCGCTTTTACTAAGGAAGGTATTGTTGCTTCGGGTGCGCGTTATACATCCTTAGTGATTGGACCGGAAGGCAAGTTGTATGGATTGACCATCACCGGATACATCCATCGCTGGACGATCAATACGGATGGCTCTTTGGGCAGTCGCCAGATTTTGAGCACCATCCCAAATGCGTATGGAGAGCGTGCTGCTGTCGGTCTAGTTTTCGACCCTAGTTCTACACCAACTAATCTGATTGCCTACGTATCTCACTGTTCTATGGAGTTGAACAATGCGCCGGCTTGGGATGGGAAGTTATCGCGCTTGCAAGGCAACAATTTACAGACAGAAGATTTATTGATTACCAATTTGCCGCGTTCTATCCGCGATCATTTGGTCAACAGTTTAGCCTTTCAGCCTGGCAATGGTCAGTTTCTCTATTTCATCCAGAGTAGCAATACTGCCGGAGGTGCAGCAGACAATGCTTGGGGCAACCGACCGGAGCGGCTATTGACTGCGGCGGTACTTCGACTGGACTTGAATCGCTTGCCGAATAATCTGCCGATAGACGCCAAAACCTCTATGGATCAAAATGTCATCAACAACGCGCCCGCCAATAGTGCGACCACGTCCGATGGCTTGTATAATCCATATTTCAATCAAGCGCCGCTGACTATCTACGCGACAGGCATCAGAAATGCGTACGATTTGTATTGGCATAGCAATGGGCAGTTGTACATTCCTACCAATGGTACGGCAGGCGGCAGCAACACACCAGCTTCCGTCAATGGCACACGACGTATAGATGGTACAATTTACAATTATAGCGATCCTCGCTTTCCACAAATACCTGCTACGAACCAGAATGAAACGCAACGCGACTGGCTCTTCCGCCTCGACCCCAGCAATCCTCAAGGCTACTACGGACACCCCAATCCATTGCGCGGCGAATATGTCATGAATAGAGCTAGAACAGATGTCAAAAAATACCCCAATGGTACTCCAGTAGATGATAATTTCAGAGGAGCAGCCTTTGATTTTGAGTTTAATAAATCACCTAATGGCGTCATCGAGTATCAGAATAGTCAGGTCTTCGGGGGAGCATTAGATGGTGCGCTTTTGGTGGTTCGCTACAGCAATGGTGACGACATCATCGCGCTGCTGCCGGATGGTCCGAGTGGTGATATTGATACGCATAAAGAATTGATTCCAGGCTTTACGGGATTTGAAGACCCACTGGATTTGGTAGAAGATCCCAATACCGGAAACATCTATGTTTCTGAATACAGAGAGCATCAGCCGAGCGGCATCATCACACTTTTGACGCCCAATGATAACTTAAATCTCCCCCCTATCGTCAGTTTTGAAGAGCCGAATGATGGCGATAACTTTCCAGTTGGTACAGATTTATACGTAGAAGTGAATGCCAGCGATTCAGATGGGACGATTGCTAGAGTAGAATTGTATATCAATGATATGTTCGTACGCAGCGAAGCAGCACCACCTTATGAATGGGGTGATCCCAATCAAAGTAGTGACGCTCTACTTCAAAATCTACAGCAGGGTACTTACGAACTCCGCGCCGTAGCTGTCGATAACGACAATGCAAGCAGAGAATCCATCATCACCATCACAGTCGGCAACGTCAATACCGGAAACCAACCACCGACCGTCGCTTTCGTCGCACCACAGAATGGAGCGGATTTTCCTGTCGGGACAGATCTCTACGTCAATGTCAATGCCAGCGATAGCGATGGGCAAGTCAGCAAAGTCGATTTGTACCTCGATAATGTACTTGTCCGTGCAGAAAACTTAGCGCCTTACGAATGGGGCGATCCCAATCAAAGTAATGACACTCAGCTTCAAAACTTGCAAGTCGGGACTTATGCACTAAAAGCAGTTGCTACAGATAATGGGGGCGCGAGTACAGAAGAGACCATCAGTATTACGGTCAGCGATCAGAATACACCTGTCAAAGATATTTATTTCACGACGCCGACGATGGGTCAGCATTTCCCGGAAGGCTCAACGGTAGAAGTGCGCATACAAGCAGAAAATACGTCTCTAGTACAAGAGGTGAGTTTATTTGTCAATGGAAAAATTGTACGTGTAGAAACAGATGCGCCTTATGTTTGGGGCTATAATAGTGCGGATGGCGCATTGCAAAGTATGTCGCCTGGCAACTATGAAATAGAAGCGATTGCTACCTATACGGATGCGACGACGGAGCGCGAAACCCTCAATATCACCATCGACAAAACGCCCAATACATTACCGACTATCTCCTTCGTCACACCTCAAAGCAATGAGAACTTTCCCGTCGGGACTGACCTCTATGTCCGTGTCAATGCAAATGATATAGATGGCGATGTGAAGGAGGTGACTTTGTATTTGGACAATCAACTGGTGCGTACAGAAGACGGTTCACCTTACGAGTGGGGCGATCCCGATCAAAGCAATGACATTCAATTGCAGAATATGGCAGCAGGCACATACAACCTCAAATTTGTCGCCATAGACAATGTCGGTGATGGTATCAAAGTAGATTACAACATCACTATCGGTAGTAGTGGCGGCGGTAGCACACAGTACGGAGAAGCCATTCCTTGGGTCGAACCGTTCAATCTAGCCAACGGTGCAACAACGGATGGCGCACCTACTTCTTGGACTGCTACGATCAAAAATATGCTGAACGGTGGCATTGCGGCTGTTGACAACGAGCAACTCAAAGTCAATGGCGCAGGTGTGGACTGGTCAAGTCAACAAATCGACGTCTCTCAAGTAGATAGCGTTCTTCTGTCTGCGGATGTTCAAGGCATAGGTGCATTGGATAATAATGACGAAATCAAATTGGTCTATCGGACAGAAGGCAATACCGGATGGACACTTTGGGGTAGACCCGGCGGTGCATTTCCACTACAAACGATCGCCAAATCTATAGATGTGAGCGGCAAAAATTTTATGGAAATCGCCTTACGAATAGATGGACTGGATACAGACGAAACCTTCCTCATTGACAACATCAGCGTCATGGGAACAACAGTCGGAGGTAGTGCGAACACGCTAGAAGAAAGGACAGAAACAGTCGTTGCCACCGAACCCACTTTCACTTTACTTCCCAATCCAGCCAGCGATTGGACACAACTCAACCTTGGTACATCGCAAGAAGAAAATCTAACTATCAACATCGTTAATGGCATCGGTCGGACGGTTTGGCAATCACAATTGACTGCTATACCGAGTGCTAGTCCTATGCTGGATGTGTCTAGCTGGGCGAGTGGAACCTACTTCGTGTATGTGAGTGGTGACAATGGTGTACAGCAGTCGGCGGTGCTGGTAGTGAAGTGATGAAAGTCAGCTTACAACATAACCTTGTGCATTTTGATTGCTAGTGTTTCGTTGGAGTTACCTATTCCTAATCGATATTGTACAAAGAAAAAAAGATGCGTCTAATTTTATTGATTACAATAGTTGTGCTTTCTCTTGCAGATTGTTTCTCGCAAAAGCCGGTAGGTCAGGAAAAGCTATTGGAGGATTTTGATTATGCAGTCAAAGAGCTAAAACTGCAGCATCAGGGTTTCTACAATTACACGAGTAAGGAAGTGACTGATAGCCAAATAGAAGAACTGCGTCGTACGATTGATAAACCAACAACCAAATTAGCATTTTATCAACTCATAAGGCGGTTGGTAGCCGTCATGAATGAAGGACATGGGTCAGTAGATTTACCTAAATTGGATGTATTGAGAATCGGGCTGACTAGGTCTTTTCTCCCGCTTACCGTAAAATTTCTTGATGGTCAATTGATTGTTACGCAAAATTTTGGAGAGGATGTCGATGGGCTATCAAAAGGAACGCGGATCATTTCAGTAAATGGCGAAAGTATGGAAGATATTCGTCAAAATCTCTCCCCTCTCATAGCAACTGACGGCTTCAATGAAACTTCAATTGATGAATGGCTAGGTAGTGTCAATTTTTCTCTTTTGTATCGACTGGTTTATGGTCAAAAAAGCAATTTTGTATTGCAAGTGGAAGACTACCAAACCAAAGCAATCAAAAAAGTAACGATCTCACCTGTTCGATTTAGTGCATTCAAAGTGAAGAATGCTAAATACGAGCGTTTTTCGCCAACATACACCAAATTTGCACTTACCCAGATCAATGATTCTATTGCTTACCTATGCGTCCCTGACTTTGGGCTAGGAGCGATTGACTACGAATCTTTCTACAAGAGCAGTTTCCAAAAAATAGATGCGCTTGGGATCGGTCATTTAATCATTGATATTCAAGCGAATACGGGAGGAGAAGAAGGCAATGAAAACCTGCTCTACAGCTACTTATCGCATGATCGGCTTCGCAAATATCGCAAGGTAACGATGCTGCCTATTCCATTTCAAAAAAGGAAGAATTACAAAAGTATTCAGTTGGATAAGTGGGCACAAAAAGACGCCATTGCAGAAAGGGGCGAGTTCACCTTATACAGCGATTATTACTCGGAGCTTGGTTACTCACTGCCCGACTCAAGTGATGTATACCATCAAAAACTCTATGTGTTGACGAGTGGTTTGACTTTCTCAGGTGGAGCTGAATTTGCAAGTATGATAAGAATGAGCCAACGAGGTATTCTAGTCGGAGAGGAGACAGGCGGCGCCTACGAAGGAAATGTAAGTAGCTTCAACGAGACCATACAATTGCCCAACACTCGCATACGGATTGATATACCAATTGTACATTTTCAGATCAACGTATCGCTCGAGCAAATAGGCAGAGGCGTTATTCCTGATGCTCATGTTGTGCAGACGTGGGACGATTATATGAAGCAGAGAAACGCCAAATTAGAATACGCGCTGAATCTAATCATGAATGATGGTTGACTATCAGTCCAACATACCTTTATAGGCTCTTGGAGTGGATGACGGAATGCAAATCTACATGAGCAGCAGATATATCGTGAGCACTAATTCACTAGACATTCCGTCATCTGCAAGCTATCTCCGAAAGTTGAGACCAACAGTGACAACTTGGGGATCATACTACCCGACCAATGGATTCACATTTATGCCACCGTCGATATTGTACTCGCCGCCAGTGATGAAAGAAGCATCATCCGAAGCCAAAAAAACGACCAAATTGGCAATGTCTTTCGGCTGTCCGAATCGCTTCAACGGTACGCGCTCCTGCATAGTTGCTGCAAAACCATTCAATTGCTCTTCTGACATCCCTGTTTTGCCAAAAATAGGAGTAGAAACTGGTCCAGGATTGATGGCATTGACACGAATACCACGCGGTGCCAATTCTGTAGCAGCTACGCGAGTATAAGCATTCATGGCTGCTTTAGAAGCACCGTAGATCGCCGTATTTGACATCCCTGCATAGGCATTGATGGAAGATAAATTGATAATAGAAGCACCGTCATTTAAGATCGGCAAGAATTTTTCAACTGTGAAGACTGCACCTTTAAAATTGATGCCAATCTGCTGATCGAAGGCTTCTTCGCTGATCTGCCCGATGGGTGAAGGGGCGAAAATACCTGCATTGACAAAAAGAATATCGACACTCCCAAATTCGGCCTTGACTTCCTGAGCGGCGGTGGCTAGTGCATCAATATCCAGCACATCTGCCGTGATGCCTTTCACACCTAGCTCTATGGCTGCTTGATTGACCTTTTCAGTTGACCGACCGATGATCGCTACTTTCGCACCTTCTGCTTTCAGTGCTTCAGCAGCTGCGTATCCGATACCGCTGTTGCCACCTGTGACGACGGCTACTTTTCCTTGTAATTTGCTCATTTTTAATACTGTTTAGATGATTAATTTTTATTTTAGAACGATTATTCCAATTTAATTTACGAATTCAAGAACGTTCATTCCAAAATAAAGTTGAGGCATCAGATATTTTTTAAAAAAGTAGGGAAGTGCATATATGTCATGCTACTTTTGTTATCAAAATATTTTTCAGAATCGTACAAAAAGCTGGAAGCTTTCAACTATGAATAGCCATTGATACAATCAATGGTAAAGGTACGCCATTCAACAACCGTGAATCGGTTGAATCACTCGATAACATACATACAGATCAGTTAGCTAGACCCTTGTTAGGGTCTTTAAGCCATATATGTCCTCCCACATTTCATGTGTGGTCATTCATAGGTCAATCGCTTTGCGATTATGGTTTAAATCTAAGAGCGAGTGATGAAGCTAGATGCTTATTTTGCACTCAATTCAAAAGACGAGGAAGAAGTTAGCATTACAAACTTAGTACTACCAAAAATAGGATTATCATTCATTTTTTGCTTTCGGCAAAAGCACATCCCTGTCATCTTTCTCTGACCCTCAGCAACACCACTGGGAATTGACAGCAATAAATTTGGCACTGTATTAATGAATGATATATTTGTGAGCAGTGAACTTCTATCCTGAGAGTGGATAGACTCATTCTGAAACGAAAACAAACACAAATGAAAAATCGAAAAATCACATTGAGCGAGCAGGAGATTCCTGATAAATGGTATAATGTCGTCGCCGATATGCCCAATAAACCTTTACCGCCACTGCATCCTGCTACACGCGAACCTATCGGTCCTGATGCTTTAGCGCCACTTTTTCCTATGGAACTCATCAAGCAGGAAGTCACCGCTGAGAAATGGGTAGACATTCCAGACGAAGTCCGTCATATTTACTCACTGTGGAGACCAACGCCACTGTATCGTGCTTATGGTTTGGAAAAAGCACTCGATACACCTGCCAAAATCTACTATAAGTATGAAGGTGTGAGTCCATCTGGCTCGCACAAACCAAATACAGCCGTACCGCAAGCTTACTACAACAAGCAAGAGGGGATCAAACGCATCACCACAGAAACTGGTGCAGGACAATGGGGCAGCGCACTCGCTTTTGCTTGCAACCATTTCAATCTGGAATGTGAAGTCTATATGGTGAAACTCTCCTACCACCACAAGCCCTACCGAAAAGTAATGATGAATACTTGGGGTGCAAAAGTGTTCCCTTCCCCTTCAAATGCCACCGAAGCTGGACGTAAAATTCTAGCTGCCGATCCAGATACAACTGGCTCATTGGGCATCGCCATTTCGGAAGCAGTCGAGCGCGCAGCCATGAATGAAGATACCAAATATGCCTTGGGCAGTGTCTTGAATCATGTCAAACTGCACCAAACCATCATCGGGCAGGAGGCCGTGGAGCAAATGAAAAAAGCTGGCGATATGCCAGATGTGGTGATTGCGCCTTTTGGTGGTGGCTCTAATTTCGCGGGTCTGGCGTTCCCGTTCTTACGCCTCAATTTTGATGAAGGACACAATATTCGCTGCATTGCGAGTGAGCCGACTTCTTGTCCAAAACTGACGCGTGGTATCTTCCGCTATGATTTTGGTGATACCGTAGGGATGACGCCTTTGCTACCGATGTATACATTGGGACACAATTTCATTCCTGCGCCTATTCATGCTGGTGGTTTGCGCTATCATGGTGCTGGAGTGATAGTTAGTCAGTTGCTGCGCGATCAACTCATAGAAGCTGTCGCTCACGACAATGTTGAAGTCTTTGAAGCTGGCGTTACCTTTGCACGTGCTGAGGGCATCATTCCAGCACCTGAGGCGACCCATGGTATTGCGACAGCTATCGCCGAAGCGAATAAGTGTAAAGAAGAAGGCGTTTCGCGCACCATTTTATTCAACATGTGTGGACATGGCAATTTCGATATGAAAGCCTACGAAGATTATTTTGCCGGCAATATTGTGCGGCATGAGGTGACATCGGAAGCGATTGAGGCTTCGCTAGCGGAGTTGGATACGCCGTTGATTGATTAGCCTTTGGCTGTGTTGATAAACTGACAAACTGTTGAATTGACGAGACGTATGCCTACTTATGTCTCGTCATTTTAACTTCGCCTATCGTTTGCGATGAGCAACTTATCAACACGTATTATCAACTTATCAGTTCTTCAATTCGTCGAAAAATAGGAAAGGAGATATTCATCCATTATCTTTACTCTCATTAAACACAACACCTTCAACATGAGCAATACAATTACACTTTCCACAGACATGAGCACACTTTATTTGATCGATGATGAGCGTGCGATTCCATTTGATTTGACAGGCAAAGGTGCGGTCATCGGTACACTAGGCGGACAAGTTAGTGTAGTGAGTGCGTCGACGAGCAAAACGCCTTTTAGCTCTGATAAAGGCAATGTGACGCGCAAGGAATTTCCGACAAAGAATAATCAGTGGACGGTGAATTTTAATGAGCCCAATTTAGCTTTTCATGTAATAGGGGTAGTTGATATAGATGGTTTCAAGCCTGGACCTAGACAAGCAGATTGTGCCAAAGTGGGCTACGATCTCAACTCCCAAATTGTGAGTATGCGTAAAATAGGAGATACACTAGAAATACTGAGTATGCCGATTTTGACTTCTGATGGGAATGAGCGTATTTCTTAGATTATATATACAGACGTTAGACTTCAAAAGTCTTTGAGACTTTTGAAGTCTTTTTAAAACTTTCAATTTTCGCAAAGCGACTCAATTACCTTTCACGATTTCAGCAATAGACTTTCTCTCTAGGCGACTATCAATCCAGCACATAGTCATTTCATCTACTCCACCTAATGGAACTCGACCTGAGATTTCTGAGCGCATCAATTCAATATAAGATTTAAGTTGTTTCAACTGTTCTTTTAGTTCTGACAAAGGGCTGTCAACTACTTTTTTGAATTGGGTCAAAAATTGAATATAATAATTGATATGCTGTGGCTGAGTTTTAGATAAAAATCTATTAGCACTTCGGTAAGTGTTTTCAACTAGATCAAAATCATCTATTTCATAAGCAGCTATTAGTTTAATAAAGTAGATTCCTCTATTGATATCTAATCTTACTTGACTCTTATTCCTAATTAAAAGATTACTCCACTTTAAACATTCACTTTGTTCTTCGGCAATGAATAGCAAAATAGCCATGTTCATAAGAAGCACTTTTTCTGTACTTGGATTGATCGTAAATTTACTCAATCCTTCTTCTATACTTTGAGCAACTCGGATAGCATTATCTACAATGCCAAGATTGATACTATAAACAAGCTTGAATTGAGCTAGTCGCTGAAACAATACTTTTTGATGATGAATACTGCTAGGATTTTCATCTTCCAGTCGTTGTAAAAGCTCATTGAATAAATCAAACCGTTCTCTACGAAAGCAAGCCGCTAAAAAATTAGAAACATCGATGATATAGTTGTAAAATTCTTCATCCTTATAAATTGGATGTCTATCCCACCAATTCATTACTTGTTCAGAGGCTTTAAAATAAGCCTCATTATTTTGAAGTAGAGAATGATAAATACCCAAAGCTTGATAGTACCGATGCTCTGCCGCAATAGAGTCAAACCCTTTTTCTTTTCTTTTATCAAAGTATTCTAATTGGTCTTCAAACCTTACTTTTTCTTCTTCCTTTAATCCTTCTCCAATAAATGTTTTGGCCAAAATATTGTCATAGACATCCAGCGTTCGAAACTCCTCCAGCAAACCCGAAGAAATCGACCGAGTCTCCTCTTGCAAATCTGTCAACTTCCCTTCAGCAATCCCTTTCTTCGTCGTTTTCACTACCTTCCGCAGCTGCTTATTGATCTCCAACAATGACAGATGATCGCCCAAATCTGTCGCCATTTCCTTCGCTTCTTGCAATGCCAATTCACACAAATCATACAACTCTCGCTCGTATAAATATTTGGCATCTATCAGTTTTTCCTTGATTTGTGCAGCCCGTGATTTCTTACTGTGGTAGTCGCGCATGGAGCGCAATATGGCATCGTAGAGATAGGATTTATCGACAGCAAGATGCTTGAAGTCTTTTTTGAGGACAGCTTCATCGTAAGTATCCATCTTCCCAATAGCTTTGAAGAGCTGAAGGTAGGCAGCATTTTTCTTTCCCGACTTTTGGGCATCGAGCGTAAAGTATCGCTTCTCTGATTTGGACATGGCGTGGATGAGGCGGTGTAAGTCTTTCTTTTTTTTTGTGCTTCGCACGGCTGTTGGCTTTGAGCTATTAGCTGTTGGCTAATACAGCCTCAATAGCTTTAGTTCAGAACATTTATCTGAGTAATTAGCCAATTCTACCCAAATAAACATTCCAACAATTAGCGAAGCATACCAGTTCAACAGTTTCACCAGTTGAACCAATTTTTTCAATTCAACCAAAACCCTCATTTCCACCAAAAAAACTATCTTGCTTCCCAACGAAAATCCTCCAACATGAAACAAATCTCCAATACCATCGACCAACTCAACGACTTCATTGGACGCGCTGCGGCTTGGCTGACGAGCATTTTAGTGATGCTCATTTTTGTGGATGTTATTTCGCGTTACTTCTTTGAGGCGACGGCGGCTTGGGTCATTGATCTGGAGTGGCATCTATTTGCCTTGATTTTTTTATTGGGTGGAGGATATGCATTTCGACATGACAAGCATGTGCGCGTCGATTTGTTTTACAGCCGTTTTTCAGAGCGGGATCAAGCTTGGGTCAATATTTTGGGTTGTGTATTGCTGCTGATTCCTTGGTGTATGGCGGTGGTTTGGGTATCGAGTGAATATGCTTGGTCATCTTTTGAAATTAGAGAAGGGTCACCCGATCCTGGTGGTCTGCCAGCGCGCTATGTAATTAAGTTTGCTGTGGTTGTGGGATTTATGTTGCTTCTGATGCAAGGCGTGGCAGTGAGTTTGCGGTCATATCTTATTTTACGTCAACCTAAAGCGCAGTAAAATGGGCGTAGAAATATTAGCATTGATCCTATTTGTGAGTATTTTCTTGCTCATTTTGTATGGCTTTCCTGTGGCGTTTACGCTAGGTGGTATTTCCATTTTGTATGCCATTTGTTTCTTAGAACCTGCTGCGTTTTCAGCATTGCCGCCGCGTATTTTGGGTGTGATGAGCAACTATGTGTTGCTTGCTGTGCCGCTGTTTGTGTATATGGGCATAATGCTCGAAAAGTCGGGGTTGGCGGAGAGTTTACTGGAGACCATGGCGATGTTATTTGGAAGAATGCGGGGTGGACTGGCAGTTTCGGTGGTGATTGTAGGGGCATTGCTGGCAGCTTCGACAGGTATTGTCGGGGCGACAGTGATTACGATGGGTTTGATCAGTCTGCCGACGATGCTAAAAAGAGGGTATCAGCCAGAGCTGGCGACTGGAACTATTGCTTCTGCTGGGACTTTGGGGCAAATTATTCCGCCTTCAGTGGTGTTGGTACTTTTGGGAAGTGTGTTGAGTGTGTCGGTGGGCGATTTGTTTGCAGCGGCTTTATTGCCAGGTGTTTTACTGGTACTGGTTTACATCGCTTACATTTTGATTGTTGCCAAGCTATATCCTGAGCGTGCGCCTGTCATTCCGAAAGCAGAGATTGATGCGTTTCGACAAGGTAATTTTGTGGGCAGAATTATCAAAGTCTTTGTCTTACCATTGCTGCTGATCGTAGCGGTTTTGGGCTCTATTTTTGCTGGTATTGCTTCACCGACAGAAGCAGCAGCGGTGGGCGCAGTAGGGGCGACAGTTTTGACCATCACGCAGAAGAAGTTTAGTCTAGACATTCTAAAATCGGTCATGCGCGAGACGACTCATCTGACGAGTATGGTCTTTTGGATATTGCTAGGGGCGACGACCTTTTCGTTTGTCTTTCGAGAACTGGGTGGCGATCGTTATTTGATCGACCTCATCGAATCTTCTAATTTATCCGCTACCTCTTTTCTTATTCTAGTGATGATTGTCGTCTTCATCGCTGGATTTTTCATCGACTTCATTGAGATCATTTTCATCATCGTGCCGGTAGTTGCGCCTATCTTTATTCAGTATGATATTGATCTGGTGTGGATTGGTATTTTGCTGGCATTGAATTTGCAGACTTCCTTTTTATCTCCACCTTTTGGTTTTGCTTTGTTTTATTTGAAAGGCGTTGCGCCTGATAGCATCACGACTGGGCATTTGTATCGTGGGATTGTACCGTTTGTGATTATTCAGGTGGTGTTTCTGGGATTGGTGATTTTCTTTCCTGAAGTGATTTATGTGTTGTTGCCAGAGCGATGATTTTGTCAAATAGAATCAACTAATTGATCTTGTTTGCCAAAAAACTGTCAGATAAGATCGCTTGACTGAGCTTATGTGCTATTTTTTGGCGTTTTATATATCCTAAATCTATCCTATTTACTCAAACTACTTTTTTACGATGAATGACTTTGAAAGAACCTTATCCCAATATTGGAAAGAATTTCCATCTGAAAAATGGTCTTTTCTGGGCTCACCTGAGGATGCTAAAAACATTCCTAGTGAGCACAAAGATCAGATCCATTTTCTGACAGAAGAAGGAAGGCAGTTCTTAGAAAATTGGATTGTTAGCTCAAAAATGCAAGAGGATGTTGATTTATGGCGTGATAATACGATGGTGTTCAATCCTAACTATTTCAAGAAAGTAGAAAAATTTCAGCTGTATCAAGGGAGTGAGAAGCATGTGAAGAAGTGGCTGTATCAGCGAGGTATTCCATTCTCGAAATATGTATTTATCGACCCTTGGGTAGGTGACCAAGGTGTTATGCTCACTTGGAAAATGGTTATTAAGTATTCTGAGCGGCTCTTTTTTGCGCATGATTTACTGATAGTAGATAGTTCACTGGATTGGGGGTTGTTCTATTATCATAGTGATATGCTTTATTTTGGACATGACATTCACTTTGATAGAGAGGTAAACTATAAGAAAGTAACCGATTTAAATTGTCACATTCAAGAGTGGAATGAGAAAGCAAAGAAAAGTTGAAGTCACCCGCTGAATCTTTACTTGAAATCAGCAAGGAGCAAAATTCAATCTTTCATATTTAGCCTATTCAACGAGTGACAGGTTACAGATAAAAGTCCTCTGTCAACGCCGCATACGCCGCTGTCCGTTCATTTTGATTCTCCGTATACAGCACTAGCTCATCCACTTTCGTCGGCTGCTCTTCGCGCTCGAATTGCATCAATAGCCGATTGACAGCATTCTCTTTCCGAGGTCGTACTTCCGTTTTTCTCGTGCAATACAGTTTGTAAGAGTTGGCCAATTCCTCAAAGCGCAACCCTTCAATCAAAGGCAATACCAGCGCGAACGTTCCATTAGGGGATAGCAAATTTCGGACAGCAGATAATAGATCGCCATGTGGTAATTTGACAGTATGCCGCACTTCGTTGCGTGCTTGCCGATCTGAAAATGTACCACCTGTAAAAAAAGGTGGATTGCTGACGATGAGATCATACTTACGACCCGTCGTTTTAACAAAATCTTGAATGCTGACAGAATGCGCCTGTAGACGATCCGCCCAAGGTGCAGCTTGCATATTTTCAGTCGCTTGTGCGCAAGCCGTTTCATCAATTTCGACCGCCTCGACCTGAGTATCAGAAAATCGCTGTCCTAGCATGATCGCGATCAATCCAGTACCTGTCCCGATATCTAAAATGTGCTGCGGTGTTGTTGCAGTTGCCCACGCACCCAATAAGGTACCATCAGTCCCCACCTTCATAGGACACTGATCTTGCTTAATGATAAACTGTTTAAATCGAAATGGGGCGACGGTAGTACTCGACATATCGTTACGCTATATTTTGCGCAAAAGTAAAGGAATAGAAGAACCGGAATGTTGAAATATTGTCCTAATTTTTTGGAAAGAATCCTTGCTCCAAATAAGTTGGCATCACCTTCCCTTGCAATACCACATTGTCAACCATCCCGGTATCATCAAATGAGCCAAAACCGACATAACCATAGTCAAAATGCTTGTCTTGAGCGGTCATGATAGCTTGCTGCATATCGTCAAAATAGACCTCTATTGTCCCGGCGTCAATGTCTCTAATGATTTTAATACGATGCCAGTCGCTGCCCCAATCCACGCCCTCTGTAGTCGTATCTGCAATATTTCGACGGGCTTCGTCATTGACCAGAAAGATGTTGTGGGCGTTTTGATCGGCTTTGGTAGCAACGTGGATGTAATAAAAATTGCTTGCATCTTTTGCCCCAAAGAAAAAACACATATCTCGATGCCCATACTCTCTTCCGGTCTGCTTGACGTCTGCCATTAGGACAAAACTGCCTACTTTCTCTTTGGTGTACAAAGCAATATTGCGCGGCGAACGGACACGTGGTTGATATTGGCTTTTACCAAAAAGCTCTAGTGTACCAGCCTGCGTATTGATACGCCAAGCGGATGGATCGGTGAAAGTGAAGTCGTTTTTAGCGGTCGCACTATTGAATTGGCTGCGGTAGAGGACAGGATAATCGTAAGACTGAGCGAATAGACTGCTTGTCCCCAAAGAAAGGAGTAGAAGTAAGAAAATTTGGTTTTGCATAGTATATCTGTATGTCAAAAATCACAAGTTCGAGCATTTGAACGGAATAAACAACTTCTACTCAGTAAGATCATCAATTCAACTTCGATTTGATGGCTGTCATACTCGCCAAATGATGACCGTCATGCTCTGTCACAAATAAAAATAGATCGACAATTCGCATTGGTTATTCCAAGCGCGGATGTAAGGCAGATTTATGAATATCATATTCATTAAGTTGCGTTAGCCTCAATACAGTATTACTTCTCAAGGCTTCAAAACGAGACAATAAATCATCAATTGCTTGGCTATTATAGTTCGCCGCATCCGTTTGCTTATTCTCCAAATCCGTAGATCTCAAGTATGTCTGACCACTCAAAATATCTCCTAACCGCCCTTGCCAAAGCGTCTCCAAATCACATAGATGACCGATATGTTCTTGAATTGACCACTTGTCAGCAATTTTGGTCGTCAAAGTAGATAAGTCCACTGACTTCACTTTATGTCGTAGCCGTAGTGGTGTGCCATCCAGTCGTTCCAAAAGCGAAGGAAAACTAACCGATTGAGAAAAGTCAAATTTTCGATCAAACCATTTTATTGGCTGCATATTTCTAGATTTCAATGAGATTACGACTTTGAGATAATCACGAATATTCCTACAAAATGTTATCAAGTCAAGGCTTCACTGCTAGTAAAACCTTGACTCAATATCATTTACTCCCACTCCTTTTTAGCCGCCAAAAAGTCTTGTTGAAAAGAATCGGTATGCCACATCAAAAACAGCATCCGATGTGCCAATTGTCGAGCCGCTTCTTCATCACTCGGGTAGTGGACGCCCATGATTTCTCTGGACAGCCCTATTTCGTACGCTAAATCTAAGTATTGTTGCCGTTTTTCCGGCATCAGCTCGCTCCAAGTATACGCCTGAATATATGCCCAAAGCGTGTGTCCACTAGCAAAGGAAGGTGAACCCATAATGGTCGTTGGTTTCAGTTTTGGTTCTAACTGATATGGTCGTGCCCGTAGCAAATGATACTTGACGGCAAACTCCATGATACGCATATCGTTCATGATGCCTTGTAGCAATTTGGAGGTTTTGGGATAATTTGCTGCACTGCAATTTTCGCCAACCACTTCGGCGCATTCATAAAAGAGATATTCCAAGTTTTGCTGATAGCGCGGATGTTTTTCTCCAAAATTGGCATCTGGCCAATACCCTACTTTAGCCAATGTCATCACGCGGTCGACCTCTGCATCGGTGCGTTTTTCTTGCAAATCGAGTAAGAAATCAAGTTCTGCGCGTGTTTGTTTTGAGCTATTGGCTGGATATTTTACAGATTTTACTAGATAGTCGACTTGATCGGACGTCAAGTAGTGTGGCTTTGCCATCGCAAATAGCAGGGCAACACTTTTGTACAATTCGGGTGGATGAGCGAGTGTGTCCATCCAAGCCATTTTCCCTTGTGGACTAGCCTCTATTTGTTGAAGGTCGGCATAGTGCGTCTTGACTTTTTCGATAGGGTGAATGCTCGTAATTTGAGCAAACGACAATTGAAAGCTGTACAGTAAAACGACTACTGCGATTGCGCTGAATAATTTGTTCATTTTTGACTTGTTTACGTTATGGTAAGATGATTTACTACCAAGACTGTAGATGATTCAAAAAGACGCAAAATAATCTAGAAATTTTCTCGCGCGATACGTTGCAAAGGCTGACAACTCGCTTTCAGTTCAAAATAAACCAGACCAGATGACTTCCTTTCTTTAATGTAAAAGCAAGTATTAATCTGTGCTTTGAGTAATTTTCGAGCGCGTTGTATTCTGCTTTTGGTAGCAGTCAAACTGAGTCCCAATTGTGTCGCGATACAGCTTTGTTTTTTTCCTTCGATGTCTGCTAGGTGGAGTGGCAGCGCGTATTTGGAGGGTAAGAACTCGATGAGTGGTTGTAAGAAAGGACTGAGGTCTTGATAAACATTTTGAGTAGATGAAGTAGGCGGTGGCGTACATCGTCGGGCACGTTCTGTTTGTTTGTAGTGATCGACTAAGGCGTGATAAGCAATCTGAAACAACCAAGCGCGGACATTTTTGATTTCTTTGCCACAGCAGCAAGCATTATACACTCGGATGGCAACTTCTTGTGTCAAATCGTCCGTCAATACGCTATCTTTTGTACGCTTTTGTAGATAGGCTCTGACAGCGGGCGCGTGCTCTTTCCAGATGTCCCAAGCTTGTTCGCGTGTTTTGATGACCATTGATCGCTAAATTTATCGCCAGTAAAAAGGTCGCTCTTTTGAACTATTATCAATCAGCATACAGTCATAACAAAAAGGATGTAGTACTTCTGTCGGCGTACGCGGATCTAAACCACAAAAAGGTGGGGCTTTAAAATCCTCAAAGGTATCTTCGGGTGTAATAAAGATGGTCGAATGAGATACACCCGCCACACTAAAATAGCCTAATACAATTTCTTCTTTTCCGTCGCTTCGTTCGATATTTCCTTTAACAGCAGCAGGTGGCACATCAAATATGGATCCTACCCGATTACTAATCAAATTGATGTCTGACCAATAATCAAAAGCAGTTTTACTAATGTTATACTGCGCGACTCGAAAACTTTGCGCAAATCCAAAGCTAAAGTCCATTTTTTTCGTTGCTACCTGTTCTTCCACTACAGCATCAGAAGCATATAATCGACCATCTTTCAGACTAATCACTTGTGGGTCTAAAACTTGTGTTACATAACACATCGGACAAGGATCAGGAGGAAATGATCGGTAATACAGATAAGGTTTTTCAAATAAATACACATTTTCGACTTCCCATCGGAAAAAATCGGTTTGTATTTCTGTATTAATCGTAGATTGTAAAGAAAGATTGAAGTTGAGTGAAGTAACTAATCGTCCCAAATCATTGGTAAACTCTACACTACTGATGTCATATACAAAGCGATCAATGGGAGGAGCATACTTCAAAACTTCAGGAATAGAGCGATATGTCTTGCCATCCGGTAGTCCAATTTCTAGATGATAGGTTTTTCCAATTTCTCCTTTTACAAGTACTTTCTGAAAAACATAGTGTCCGGGCTTCGTTTCTACCAATAACTCAGAGATACCGTCCTCGCGAACAATCGCTACACTAGCTTTTTCTATTGCTTCAAATATTTGTCTATCATAGTCGACTGCATAGGATAAACGTACCTCGTCTACTTCTTCACTATCAGTGAATGCACCGTCTACAACCAAAAATTGCTCCGGTAATTCTATTTTTAGATCAATAGGCTCGACACAGGTCCAAATACTACTCAATAAAAGTGAAACATATAGCAGATTTTTCATAAGGCGAATATATTTCTTGAGCTGCCTAATTTACTTCTTTTTATAATTAAATGCTATTTTAATTCTCACTATTCCTCAATATTTTCTGCTCAATATTCGTCGTCGAAAAACCATCAACAAACTGTAAAGACTGTACCGAACCACCATTCTTGATGACCCAATCTGATCCTACAATCTGTTCGACTGACCAATCTCCACCTTTAACCAACACGTCAGGTGATAATGTTTTAATCAACTGCAAAGGTGTATCTTCTTCAAACAAAACGACCAAATCGACCACTTCTAAAGCTGCCAAAAGATGCGTCCGTGTCGCCAATTCATGGATGGGACGATGATTCCCTTTAAGTCGTTTAACAGAAGTATCGGAATTGAGTCCTACGATGAGTCGATCGCCCAAAGAGCGAGCTTCGGTCAGATAGCGGATGTGTCCAAAGTGCAGAATATCAAAGCAGCCGTTGGTAAAAACGACCTTTTTTTGTTGTTGCTGCCAAATTTCTACAGTCTTCTTCGCTGACTCCCAATTTTGAATTTTAGAAGTAATGGTTTGCCAAAGTTGACTCATACAGGAGGTTGATAAAGGAGTGGGAAAAATTGTCCTTGCATCAAGTCACCTTTTGTGATGATTGGTACATTGGCTAACAACTCTTCATTCGTATCTGAGCGTGTATGATCTGCGAACACATTGAGTACCAAAGCGCGTCTAGCTCTTGAAGAGCGATTGGCATAAGAGCCGTGTACCAATAACGGATGATGAAAAGTAGCATATCCTGCTGGCATTTCAATGGCTACTTTTTGGTCAAATTGTTTTTTTTGCTCAGGAGTCAGGAATCGCGCCAAACCATCCATATCACCAGCTAAGTTCGTTCGATCCAGTAAATTCCAGCGATGACTACCGGGGATATATTGTAGGCAGCCATTATCTTCATTCGCGTCATCCAGCCCCATCCAGCATGTCAAATGCTGCATCGGTACGGTGCGTGTCCAGTAGCTATAATCTTGATGCCAAGCGACGACTCCACCATGCTGTGGTGGCTTATAGAAAACTTGATCGTGCCAAAAACGTACTGCCCGATTGCCCAATAACTGAGCAGCAGCGACAACAAACCGTGGATTCCACAATATATCGTGAAAACCTATTGTCATTCGCCAGTGCCCCAATGCATGAAACAAAACAGTATTGGTATCTTCAGATTCGTTGCTATGAAATTCGTAGAATAGATGATGCTTGGGGTGCTCAGATTGCATGATCTCGTTTAGCTCCGCTCTTAGCTGCTTAATCTGTCCGTCATCTAGTAGCTGAATGTGTGAGAGGTAGCCATTTTCACGGAATAAATCGACTTGCTCATCGCTGAGTCGATAGCGTTCCCAAGCAGTTTTTGCATCTAATGCTGGAAATAAGTCACCGATGAGCTGATGGATTTCAGATAAGTCTTTTGTTTGCATGGAGAATGGATTGATCTGAACTCAGTAAGGAAGGAGTGTAAAAGTAAAACAAATGCCCTATACTTTCAAAGAAGGAGGTCGTTTCCCACGACCTCCTTCTACGGATATTTACTCATCAAAAAACTGATCGTATTCGTTATTATTTTCTACACGTTTTTCTTTGATGCGTTGTCGAGGTTTGGGCATCTCTTCATAGTCAATGTACTCACCTAGTTGCGGCTGCTGGCTCATGATTTCTTCTTCACGCTCCTCCATCGCTTTCTTAAATCGCCAAGTCAAAAAGGCACGACCAAATAGAATAGAAATCGTCAATGGATACAAAACCAAACTCAAAACAGCAGTCACGACGCCCAAAATGATATTTCGCTTCCCGATGCTAACGATCCAATTGACATAGCCTAAAATGACTTTATGATCGATGATGGCAGTGGCGATCAACAAAGGAACAGCGATGAAGGTCAATAACTTATATGTGAGTTGCGCCAAACTCAACAATAACACAAACGCCACGATCATGACCACCGCACCGATGATGATGCTGCCGGTATTGATCTTTCCGTTCCCCCAAAAATTTCGATTGTTTATCATGTCTCCAGTAAATTGTAAATGTAATCTTTCACAGATTACAACTTAAAAACTACTAAGACATCAGGAATGTTCTTCTCGCCCGACCAGCGTGGGCAGTTTGTCGATGGATGCTAAGCAATTTTAGACCGCTCACGCTTTTGCCTAAAAAACAAGAAAACCAACGCCAACAACCCGATCAATAAGCCCAAAAACTCTCGAATAAACTCTACATAAGGCGTTTCGGCTTTCATGGATTCGACGATGGAAGGCATGCCATCATTGAGCCAAACTTGAAATTCAGGTAGCAAGCGAACTAGACCGATGATAGTCGCCAACAGCCCCGCCCCGATCACATAAACATTGAAACGACGAAGGGCTGCTGCGCCAAAGAGGATAGCAATAAAAGCGTAATAAGTCACCCAAATCCAAGGATCGACATCATTCAGCTGAACGATGGCAAAAGTGGCAAACAATGCTGCAAGTGTCCAGTAAACGATTCGCATACGGCTACCAGTTGTCGCCTTTGAGTTGACCTTCTCGCCATTCTTGATAGGCATAGAGTGCTGCTCCAATAGCTCCGGCTTTGTTGCGAAACTGAGCGGTCTCGATAGGGAAACTAACATCTAGTTGACCTTTGTACTCGTCATATTTTTTACTAGCTCCACCTCCCAGTATCAGTAAATTGGGAGAGACAATGCGCTCCAAGTAGTTTAAGTATTCATTGAAGCGTTTGCCCCATTTTTTCCAAGACAAATCTTCCTCTTGGCGCGTTCTATCGGAAGCATAATGTTCGGCGATCATACCATTCATCATCAAGTGCCCGAACTCTGTGTTGCGGACAATTTTGCCGTCCGTAAAGACCGCAGACCCCAAACCAGACCCAATCGTAATCAGCACCACTGTTCCTAATACACCTTTCCCTGCTCCGAATTCCATCTCTGCAATGCCGGCAGCATCTGCATCATTGACAGCAATAACCGGACAGCCTGTCGCTTCACTGACGACTTCTTCGATACTTGTCCCGATCCAGTCTTTACTGATATTGGCAGCCGTGCGCGCTTCTCCTTTGATGACTACCGCCGGAAATCCGACACCGATGAGTCCTTTCTCCCATTTGTGCATCTTGCACAGTCCTTTGATGGCTTTGGCGATGGCTTTTGGTTTGGAAGGTTGTGGCGTTTCTACGCGTAGTCGCTCAGTGAGCAATTCGCCGGTATAGACATCTACGATGCCTCCTTTGATACCTGATGCGCCTACATCTATGCCTAATACTTGATTTGTTTCCACGGTTGAGAATTAGTTTGTTTGACTATTGATAAAAGGTGTGATCTTCTATCATTTAGTTAGAGCTGATGAATATTTCTACCTTTCGGGATAAAGTTGGTGTTTTGGAAAGTAAAAATCAAAATAAATGAATGATTTATTTAATAACAATGACTTTCATTCTGACATCTGTCTCCGGTCGATCGCGCCCGTCTTTGCTGACCTTTGCGATTTTATCAATGACGTCTAACCCTTCTATCACCTGTCCAAAAACAGTATACTGACCATCCAAAAATGGCGTACCACCCACTTCTTTATAAGTCTCAATGTCTTCCTCTTCATAACGGATACCACTCTTTTTTTGAATGTTTTGTAGCATCATCTCTTGTACGGCTCGTCCCTGCACGATGTAGAATTGAGAGCCGGAAGATTTGCGCTCTGGATTGACACGATCACCTGTCCGTGCTGCTGCCAATGCTCCTTTGACATGCAGATGCCCAGCTTCAAATTCTGCGTCGATCTGATAACCGGGACCGCCACCACCTAGTGGTTCATTTGCTTTGGCATCTTTAGAATTGGGGTCGCCGCCTTGTATCATAAAGCCGTCGATGACACGGTGAAAAAGTAAACTGTCATAAAAGCCTTCTTCAGCTAGTTTTAGAAAGTTGTCGCGATGCTTGGGGGTATCGTCGTAGAGTTGAACAAGCATATTGCCGTACGCTGTTTGTACTTCTACTAAACAACGCTCAGGAGCTTTGATGACAATTTTGCGAGTTGCTTCACTCATACGTTTTCCATTCTTGGCGCGAAGACGTACTTCATAATTACCGGAAGCCGTATACCGATGTGAAGGATCAACGACTTGCGCCGTATCGCCATCTCCAAAAAACCATTCGTAGTTCTCTGCTTTTTCGGACTGATTCTCAAAGTCAATGACCGCAGGAGCCACTAAGCCCTCTTCTGCCTCATAAGCAAATTTTGCGGTCACTCCACAAGAGCCTAAACTAAATGCTAGAATGACAAAAGTCAATATATTTAACCTCATATCCAATTGTCTATCAATGTTTTATAAAATTGGCGAAATGGAGAAACACTATAATATCTCAATGCTCGTAATACGCACCTCTTTCAATGGCCGATTCCACTGATCGGTAGCATAGCCTGCTATCTCATCTACTACTTCTAGTCCTTCTATGACTTCTCCAAAAACGGTATATTCTGTATCTAAAGAAGGATAGCCACCTAGTTCTTTGTATAGCGCACGCTGCTCCGCCGTATATTGAATGCCTTTCGATCTTTCCATCAGATCTAGATTCTCATCTCGCTGCTGAGAGCCGTGGACGATGAAAAATTGAGAGCCGGACGACTCTCGCTCAGGGTTAAATTGATCGGCTTTTCGAGCAGCAGATAATGCTCCTTTGAAGTGGGGTGCACTTATCTCTGGCGGAATGGTGTAGTTCGGTCCACCACCACCTAGTCGCTGTCCCTGAGGAGCGAGTTTAGAAGCAGGATCGCCTGCTTGTATCATGAAATTGGGCATGACGCGGTGAAAGAGTAGACTGTCGTAGTAGCCTTCACTGGCGAGTTTGACGAAATTGTCGCGGTGGAGCGGTGTAGAATTATATAGCTTTACTTTCACTGAGCCGACATTGGTGTCAATGCGCGCAAAAGTTTCTCGCTCTCCACAAGCCATCAGCAAGAATATCGCGCTGATAAGTAGTGGTGTATATTTAATCATAGATCATTGGCTTTAAAATAGTGAATGACTTTAGCTTTCAGTACTGACTCCTGTGACTTTACGCCTTCTATGTCTATAGGGCGCAGACTTTTGTAGTGCGGCCATCCATCTGCATCTCGCCCCTCAAATTCGTAGTAACCTTCCTCACTTAACAGACTACAAACGGCGATATGCATCAAATCTTGTTTTTCTTCTTTGGAAAATCGCTCCTTCATATAACCCAGCTCCTGAATACCGATCAAAAAGAGTACCGCATTCAAGTCCGGTAGACTATCGCGCTTCATGGTTTTTTTGACAATATGCTGTACACGCAACCACTCAAAATCCAATTCCCATTGTTCCATCACACTTCCTCATTTTTTTTGCGGCGGCAAAGATAGCAAGAAGGAGTATTATATGAGAGACATTAGACTTTAGATATTAGACAATAGACTTTTGAGGACGTCTATTGCAGCAGACTTTGAGTCAAATCATCATTTATACTGTTCTCTACAAAAACGATTTCATGAGATACTCTATCCTTTTCTTATTGACCTTTTCCATTCAATTATTATCCACCTCTACTACGGAAGCCAAACGCAAAATTTGGTTTGATACCGATCAGTTACTCGGCAATCCTGAAAAAGCACCTCGCGAAGTAGATGACGCCATCGCCCTTATTATGGCATTGCGCTATCATAAGCAGCTAAAAATAGAAGGTATCAGTCTGGTAACGGATGTGGACTATGGCCATGAAATTACCCAACGTATTCTGAAAAACTACTGGGCAGGCGACCCGATTCCGGTCTACAAAGGTTCGGATACTTGCGAGGATTTGGGGGTAGAAAATGAAGCGACACGGGCATTGGCGGCAGCACTACGAAAACAGAAAATGACCATCGTCGCCATCGGTCCGGCGACCAATGTAGCCACCGTTTTGCGGAATCATCCTGAGTTGAGCGACCGCATCGAAGAGATTGTTTTTTGTGCCGGACGGACGCCTAATTATCCGTTTACATTGGGACTGGAGCGCGTCACGGTTTCGGACTACAACGTAGATCGTGATCCCGAGGCATTTCGAGTCGTTTTGGAGTCTAGCGTTCCAGTGGTCTTGTCGGGTTTTATGGCAAGTGAGTATTTGTTTTTTGGTGAAATAGACTATGCATTTCTGTCAAAGGGCGATGCATTCGAGCAGTATATGTATGAGGAATTTATTCCTTGGTCAAAGCGAATGAAACTAGCATTCGGCATCATGGGTTTTGTGCCTTGGGATACGACACCTGTTGGTTATCTGACACACCCTCAATTCTTCAAATACTATGAAGATATTCCTACCCAACTCATTGAAAAAGAGAATGATGCAACTTTACCACTTATCAAAAGCAAAGCAGAAAAGCGAAAGTTATTTCTGGAATCTTCTTATGAGTATGACTCGCCACATCGCGTGAAGTTTGCGTATCGGACGGTGTTGGGTTTCGAGGAAATTGTGCTGGAGTGTCTGAAGGTGGAGAAGCCGTTTGGTAGATGAAAGCACAGCCAAAAAGTGAAGGCTTTACCCCTGATCTTATTATCGGTACAAGTTCAAGGTAAAACCTTCACGTCTGTTCATTTAAATTTATCTAGGCAATTGAATAACTACTCCACAATCATCAATTTCTCTACTCGCACTTCATCCTCTGTCCTAAAATACACGAAATACAGTCCCGACAACTCACTAGGTGCTGACCAATTGATGCGATACTGACCTGCCACTTGTCGCTCACTTGGTTGTATTGTTCTGATGACTCTTCCTTGCAGATCGAGGAGTACAATCTGAGTCGTTTGTGCTTCTATCAGTTCATAATCAATCGTCACACTTTCACTCATCGGATTGGGATAGACGGTCATGGACAGCTCATCTACGATTACTTCTTGTCTTGTCTCAATTTCCTGACTATTCGGCGGCGGACAACCTTGAATGACTGCATTGAACGTCGCACCGCTTGCCACACTAAATCCCGCTGATAGTAGAATGAAAGAACCTGCTTCGTAAGTGACATTGATGCCACTGTTGATGCTGACATTGGAAGTGATAGAGGTGATGGTAGTTTGCGTTTCGCTCGCCGGTGGGTCAGTCGTCAAGTTGAGCGGCAAATCATTGACACCGACACAAAGATCGACATCGTCACAGACAGAATCGTTATCTGCATCATTGCAAATAAACCCGGACTGCGCTTCCTGTACTGCTTGATGCGCATTGACGCGTCCGTGTCCATAGAAGTTATCAAAACCATTTGCACCCATATCATCTGCTGTATTGATCAGGATATCATGTACTTCTGGTCCGGTCAAACTAGGATCAATCGACAAGACCAATGCACCCACTCCTGATACCAGCGGACAAGCTGAAGATGTACCCCCAAATCCATTGGTGTAATCCCCACCAGAATAGCCTGCTCCGCCCACTCGATCTGTTGTACGGACAGTCGGATCATTGGCACCGCCATCGCTAGGTGCGACGATGTCGAGTCGAGGTCCGTAGTTGCTGTAAGAGCTCCTGACACCCGAAGAAGTCACTGCTCCGACACCCAGTACAGAAGCAATATTAGAAGGATAGCTGGCACAGTCATCGCCATTGTTGCCGGATGCAAATGTGATGACGCAGCCCTTTCCATCTCGACCATTTGTGGCAGCATCGTTGATCGCATCAGTGAGGACAGGATGTAGATTGATATTACACTCTGCGAAAATAAAAAAGCGCGTATACCCCCAGGAGTTGCTGATGACATCGGCATCGTTATCTATCGCCCAGTAAAATCCATCCGCAATGTCGCTTGGACTTTCGCCGCCGACAAAAATATTGATGGACTGGAGTTGTACATTGGGCGCGACACCGCGTACACCGATATTGTTGTGCAAAGCAGCGACGATACCAGCGCAAGCGACACCGTGATTGCTACCTGCAACGGCACTTCCGTCGCCATTATTGACGGGACTCAAACCACCGATGATGTTAGGCAAGTCAGGATGTGCTTCCAAACCGTCATCCATGACAGCGACCGTGATCGAAGAAGACCCTTTGGTGATCGCCCAAGCTTCCGGCGCATCAATATCGACATCAGCTTGTCCAGCCGTACCGTCTATGGTCTGTCCGGTATTGTTCATTTGGAACTGCTCGAGATATAGCGGATCGTTGGTGCGTTCGATAGGCGCGCTGAAATCGGGCTGCCCCCAAACAATAAGCCCATCATCGACTAGTTCTTGAATGAAAAGTAATTGCTGTGAAATGTCTGTCAACTCGATTTGATAGGTCTCGTTTCGGATCGTTCTAACGATGCTAGCATTATAAGCAGCTAAGTAAGGATTTAGATCAGCTAGATTGACTGTCTTTTTGAGTCGAATGTCTACTTTATCTGTAAACCAAGCCGGATAGCCACCTGCCAAAAGAAACATCGGCAACACCTCGAATGCATTCGCTCTTGCAAGCTCATATTGACCCAAAAAGTTGTTTCTCCCTGCCAGTGAAGTCAGTTCATCAAAACCGGATACACGTTCGATGATGAGCAATTTTTTCTCTGCAAACAGTTGATAATCAGGAAAATCTGTTCGCAAAACTTCTAGTTCACTCGCCAAAGGAACTTCTTCAAAATAGATAGCAGCGGCAGTTGGATACGCTTCTAAAGTGACATTTTCTGTACCATTGAAATAGAAAAGTTGATCGGTGTCCAGCGTCCAATCTGTCTGTGCATAACCGAGATGGGTCAGCAATAGTAGCAGGCATACGCCTAGCGTTGTTCTGTTTGTCATTTGTGTATGAATTGAGTAGTGAAAATGTAGTTTGAGCGCAATGATTAGCTCGCCACTTTACACTTCGGCGAGTTGTTTTTCACGTACTTAGGAACGATGAAATAATAGATTCCCGATTTAGAACGCAGTTATTTTTAGTTTAGACAAGGCGAAAAACGTAGACGATGCAGCGCATCAGCGAGGCTTTTCAACGCAGGATAAACTCAAAAAAACAAGCTATAAACGAGGAAATTATTGTTTTACCGTTCCTTAGAATAATTGGTGGGCAAGAACAGCACGAAGGTGGCTTTTTTTGGGCAAATGGAGAAATGATATTTCTGGAACGGGCAGCAGCTCAGTCTGAGTTCAGTAAAAAGTGATCGCCCGGCAGTGATGACTTACTTATTTCACGTTACTTCCTATATTGAGCAATCAAAAACGACAATCTACTTGATATGCACCATCTGACTTTTTCTTTTCTACTCCTTTTCACAATTACTTTATCTGCCCAGACGGAACATCCACCACTGCAAGAGCTAGACGTTTTTGCACTGGAGTACGTCTCTGACCCTCAGATTTCACCAGATGGAAAGGAAGTTGTGTACAGACGAATGGGCTTCGATATTATGACAGATCGGTCAGTCGGCAATCTTTGGATTGTCGATGTAGATGGTCAAAATCATCAAAAGCTGACCAGTAGAGAAGGGGCAGAGTCGCAAGCTAGATGGTCGCCTTCCGGTGATCGTCTTGCTTTTGTAAGCAGCACGGACGAAGGTTCAGAAATCTACATCTATTGGAAAAATACCAGGCGAATTGCCAAACTCACACAACTCGAAAAGTCACCTAGTAGCCTTTCTTGGTCACCCGATGGCAAGCAGTTAGCCTTTACGATGAAAATAGATGCAGGCTCGCCAGTCCTCGTACACGCACCCAAAAGACCAAAAGGCGCGCAATGGGCAGATGCGCCTCGCGTCACCGATCGACTCAAGCATGAAGCAGATGGCAGCGGCTACGTAAAACCTGGATTTCGGCACATCTTTATCGTCTCCTCAGAAGGCGGTACAGCCAGACAAATCACCACAGATGACTACAATCATGGTGGAAATCTAAGCTGGACACCCGACGGCAAACATATCTTCTTCTCCGCCAATCGCGTCCCGGACTGGGAATATCGCTTTCGCAATAGCGAAATCTATAGTGTCGATGTGAATAGTAGAGAAATTGAAGCCTTGACAGAACGCGATGGACCTGACTATACACCACAAGTCTCACCGGACGGCAAGCAGATCGCTTACATTAGCATGGAAGATCGGCAGCAGACGTATCAACTGCGCCAATTGTATGTGATGAATGTAGATGGTAGCAACAAACGCCTCATCAGCAAGGACTTAGATCATACCATAAACAACATTGCTTGGAGTACAGACAGTAAGCATATTTACTTCACCTACGATCATCATGGCAATAGCAAAATCGCTCGAACCGACCTAAACGGCAAATACCAAAAGCTGGCAGACAATATGGGTGGCACGACATTGGGAAGACCTTACGCGTCTGGTTCTTATGCTGTCGCAAATGATGGTACGATTGCTTTCACGCAGAGTACGCCTGCTTATCCAGCTGCTTTAGCGATTTTGAAAAAAGGTAGTGACACACCTCAGTTGATCGTCGATATCAATGATGATTTGTTGCCTTTTCGCACACTAGGAAAAGTAGATGAAGTCTGGTATACATCGAGTGTGGACAAACGCGACATTCAAGGATGGGTTGTTTATCCGCCTAACTATAACAGCGATCAAAAATATCCTTTGCTTGTCGAAAATCATGGCGGTCCTATTTTAAACTATGGAGATCGATTCACAGCAGAGATACAACTATACGCTGCCGCCGGATACATTGTCTTCTACCCCAATCCAAGAGGGAGTACTAGCTATGGCGAGGAATTTGGCAATTTGCTCTATCATAATTATCCTGGTGACGACTATCACGATGTCATAGATGGCGTCGATCACTTGATTGAGAAAGGTATTGCTCATGAAGAAGAGCTCTACGTGACGGGTGGCAGCGCAGGTGGCATTATGACAGCTTGGATGATCGGGAAAAACAATCGTTTTGAAGCAGCCGTAGTCGCCAAACCGGTCATGAACTGGATTAGTAAAACTTTGGTGGCAGATAATTATTACGGATATGCATATACGCGCTTTCCGGGGCAGCCGTGGGAAAATTGGGAGACCTACTGGAAGTACTCACCGATCTCGCTAGTCGGCAACATCGAAACACCGACTATGGTCATGGTGGGCATGAACGATCTGCGGACGCCGCCTTCGGAAGCCAAGCAATTGTACCACGCCCTTAAATTGCGTCAAATAGAAACGGTGTTGGTAGAGATTCCCGGTGCGTCACATGGCATCGCGCGGCGACCGAGTCAGTTGATTACAAAGGTGGCACATACGCTGGCTTGGTTTGACGGACATCGTCAGCAAAACAAAAATGATAATGAGTAAGCAAGAAGACCTGAAAACACTCAGCGATGAGGAATTGGAGAAGAAAGCAAAAGGAGCGAAAACACTGATCGGTATTTTCGTTGTGCTTGTGTTGGCACTTACTTTCTTCAGTGTACGCGATTATCTACAAGGTAAAACCGATTGGTCGATATTGACGATAACGATCTGTACTGTAGGTGGTTTGGTGGTTGCTTGGGGACAACAGAAGGCTGTCCAAAAAGAGCTGGAACGAAGAAAAGGGGTGTAGTGACTGTCTACATCTGAGCCAACGTTTCGGCATATTGCTCAAAGCGCGAATTGCGAACGACATTTACCAGTTCTTCCTGATTGGTAATCATGTCAGAGAGTTTGGAAGGGGTGACTTTTCGGAGACTGGTTTCGACTTGAAAATTATCGATGTTTAGAAAATCGGCAACGCACTGCATGGTCGTTTCATAGTATTCGGGGCGTCCCAAATCTGTCTCATATGTCAGGCTCAGATAATCGCGATCCTGTAGCATCTGCTGCTCGAATTGCTCCAGAATTACCAATTCTTCCAGAAAAAAGAGATAAATATCTGGCGACAACTCAAATTTAGCTGTCTGCTTCTGCCGACTGCCGCTTTGGTTGTGCCACTGACCGCGGTAGAAAGCGTAGATGATGGAAAGTGCTTGTTTGGCTTTATTTTGGCGCGCCAAGTGGATGAGTTGATATTGCTCTTGTTGGGTCAGATGATCGAGAAAAGCGCGCTTATCATGAATGCCAGTTTGTACATTCATCAGTTGATAAGACAGTAACTTAAAACCATAAATTGGTTGCTGCGACTGCTGCTCGAAAGTACGAATTAAAGATTTGGGGAAAGCGACGCGTCGTTTCAGGAGTTCATCGTCGCACTGTAACTGAGGATGGGAGTTGAGGAGATCGACTAACAGCGTACTCCCGGATCTGCCAGATGTAAAAATGACAAACTTTTTTTCCGGTTGTCGTTTTGTGCTAAAAGCATACTCCGCCTGCGTTTTCAACTCATAGAGATAGCCCAGCCAAAAGGAAGATAGATGATACCGTAGCGTGCCTCTGCGATAGTTGCGCTGAAAATGATCGGATGCTTGCTTGTTTGCCATTCGCAAAGACTGCTTACTAATTCTGTTTTTATATTGATGTAATTACGCACTAGGATGCAGAATGTTCTTTCAGTCGAACATTTATACCACATTTAAAATTTGAAAGAAAAGCTTGCCATTTTGGTTTGCGACAGATTTGGTATTTTTGTGCTGACTTATGGAGCATTTATTACAGAAATAGCCAATTCCATTTTTTAAATTTTTGTAAAAAAGCGTTTTTGACATTGCACCTCATCCTTATTTGTCGCTTTTTTGCAACTTCATTCAATTCAAACTACACTCGATATGATGAATAAAATGACGATGGACAAACGTGTACGTTTCAAAAGTACACCTAAGAAAAGCGAGTTCATCAAAGTGCTACGTCAGCGAGTAGACGCTTACTTCACCGATAACAACATCAGCCCTTACGCCAATACAGAGATGGTGCTCAAGACCATTTTTGCTATCGTCGCTTGGACGGCTACTTACACTTGGATCATGTCCGATACACTGGGCATTTTTGGGTTGTTCATGGTCTTCTTGTTATTGGGCTTTGTCAATATTTTCATTGCCTTCAATATCATGCACGATGCGACGCACGATGCGTATTCTTCCAAACAATGGATCAACGATGCCTTGGGCTACAGTATGAATTTCATCGGCGGCAACCAATATTTATTCCGCAGAATGCATGGCGCACATCACGGCTACGTCAATATTCATGGTATCGACGTGACGTTGGAGACGCATGGCTTGTTTCGCTTCACACCGGATGAACCGTATTTGCCACATCACAAATGGCAGCATATCTACACACCTATATTGTACTCCTTCGCGATGCTACAATGGGTGACAGCTAAGGATTTCAAATGGTTTTTTGTAGAATCTAGCATCGGGAATAACAAAGGCATCAAGCATCCACTACGTGAGTATGTGATCTTGCTGATCTCTAAAACGGTCTATTATGGACTTACTTTGGTCTTACCGATCATCTTTTTGTCTGTGCCCGCTTGGGTGGTCATTCTAGCTTGGATCAATATGCACATCCTTCCGGGTTTGACTTTTGCGTTGATCTTTCAAGTGACACATATCTACGAAGGAACGCACTTCCCTCATCCTGACGATCACGGTAATATCGACAACAATTATGCCCTGCACGTCCTAGAGACGACGGCTGATTTCTCTCGCAAAAAGCGATTGGGAAGTTGGTTGATGGGCGGTATCAATATCCATGTTATCCACCATATTTTCCCTAAAGTTTGTCACGTACACTACGATAAGCTGACGGATATTTTAAAGGAAACGGCAGAAGAATTTGGGATCGACTATCACGAAAATCCAAATTTCTGGGTCGCTTTGAAAAAGCATATGTGGATGTTGCATCACTTGAGCAAGCCGGATGCCACAGTGCCGGAGTATGGCAAAAGTGCCTATATTGTCTAGGTCGAATCCTATATGACATCAAAAAGGGAGAAACGCTGTTGTGTGTTCCTCCCTTTTGTGTTTTTGGAATGCATCTTACTCGATCTTCACTTCCTGCATCCCACGCTGTGCCGCCGCTGTTTTTGGTACATGAATCTTCAAAATACCCTCTTCAAACTTAGCGGTTATGTTCTCCTTATCCGCTCGCTCACTCAATTCAAAGAAGCGTTCGAATGACTTGATCGGATACTCTTGTAGCAAGAAATTGGGTGCATCATCTTTAGGCGTACGTCTGCCGCTGATGTAAATCATATCCTCCGCGACCATAATTTTCACTTCTTCCTTGCTGAAAGTCAGACAATACACCCAAGCTTCAAAGTAACTGTCTTCCTCGATGATGTTGACCGGAATGTTGTGTTTTGGGCGTCGGTAACCAGAGCGTCCAAATTGTCTCCCTGATTCTTGCTGCCGCCTTCTTTTGTGTCTGTGCATAACGATTGTTTTCGTGATGAGTGAAAATGTAAATATCACTCTGATTCATAATCAAAATAGTTGTCGAATAATTCTTGTAGTTCTTCGCGCAGTCGCTTGACCGCATAGCCTTTTCGGGAGATAATGGTCTTGAGGTTGGTATTCGTTTGTTCGGCGATTTCTCGGAGTGTCTTGTCTGCTAGTTCATTTTGAACGAAAACATATCGTTGTGCTTCCGGTAGCTGATGGAGTGCTTCATAAAAAGTGTCCCAAAATTCTTCTCGCCAATACACTTCTTCCGGTGTATCAAAATCAGTCAAAAAATCAACTCGATCATAGCCTTCCTCTTCCTCTAAATAATCCTCCAGCCAATCTGGCATTTTTCTCCTGTAATGATCGATGATTTTGGAGCGAGCCACCTGATACAGCCAAGCTTTGGGATTTTTAATTTGAGCTGGATCTTGTTGCTTGCTCAGCTGATACCATATTTCCTGCAATAAATCGGATACCGCAGCCGTCCGACCGATACGCGACTGAACAAAAGCTCGAATCTGGGATTCATATTGTTGGAAAATAGCTATTGTCGTCTTTGACTGCATAATGAAGAAGACGGTAGTTGCTTGAAATTACTTTAACGAGTGCCGGAAAAATTATCTTCATCGCAAATAAGACTATTCTGACGGTACATTCATCATGTCACTAAAAATTCATTGACTATGAAAAAAGGACTATTACTCACATTGGTAATGCTCGTCAGTCTAGCGACTATATATGCTGCACCTTTTGCAGTCGCGCCTAAGGCTGAAAAAGCCACAATGGAAAACACCTGGAAGGAAAATTTACAAAGTATGTCCCTGGACGACATCATGACTTTGACACCCAAAAAGTATCGGGAGATGACCGGAAAGCGCATGGGCGTCGCCAATGCAGTGAAGCTAAAAGTAGCTCAGACAGTACTGAAAAAAAACAGTGCTAAACAAGCGACTGATCTTCCAAAAGCAGCTTATGTCATACTGGCACTCATTGGCTTGGGTTGGCTAGCGATGGGATTACTAGATAGCTTTGAGGGTAACAATTGGTGGATTGGACTGCTACTGTACTTTCTAGGATTCTTACCGGGTCTGATTTTCACATTGATCAAAATGGGTGATTATTACTAGATAAGGTTGCTGTATACCAAATTCAAAAATGAAGTGCGTAAATAAAAACTAGGTTATTTTGAGTCTAATTGAGACGAAAAACACAGGAGACGCCTTAGCGTCGGCGAGGCTTTTCAACGAAAAGTAGGCTTAAAAGAATCCGTTTTTATATGTAATTGGTTTTTGAAATTGGTATTACTTCCACTCTTAACACAAATGGCTTACAACTGCTCTCACAGTTTGTAAGCCATTTTTATTTTAGGACAACATAGGAATGTCATACTCAACTTCCGTGCTGCTGCCGCGTTGTTTTTGGTGGTGGAAAGCTGTATCTTTGCACCGTTTTTCAAAAAAATCCTTTAAGGAGTTATGTACTTCAAATACGAGGTCTAACTCGATCATAAAATACTACCATCAACATGGCAACTGTACAGCAGTTAAATTACAAAGTAAAAGATATAGCCCTTGCAGATTGGGGGCGTCGCGAGATTGAATTAGCAGAAGCAGAAATGCCTGGTCTTATAGCTATCCGCGAAGAATATGGTGACGAGCAACCACTGAAAGGTGCGCGCGTAGCAGGTTGTCTACACATGACGATTCAGACAGCTGTTTTGATCGAAACATTGAAGCACCTAGGAGCAGATGTGACCTGGTCATCTTGTAATATTTTCTCTACTCAAGATCATGCCGCAGCAGCTATCGCAGCAGCAGGTATTCCAGTATTTGCTTGGAAAGGGATGACGGAAGAAGAGTTTGATTGGGCAATCGAGCAGACCTTGTTTGCTTTTGAAGATGGTCAGCCATTGAATATGATTTTGGACGATGGTGGTGACTTGACCAATATGGTACTCGATCGCTATCCTGAGCTAGTACCTAATATCAAGGGGCTGAGCGAAGAGACAACAACTGGTGTCCACCGTCTGTATGAGCGCATGAAAAATGGCACACTACCGATGCCCGCGATCAATATCAACGATTCCGTCACCAAGTCTAAATTTGACAACAAATACGGTTGTAAAGAATCATGTGTGGATGCGATTCGTCGTGCGACAGATGTAATGATGGCAGGAAAAGTAGCCGTCGTAGCAGGTTATGGTGATGTAGGGAAAGGTTCGGCTGCGTCATTGCGTGGTGCAGGTTGCCGCGTGGTCGTGACAGAAATCGACCCGATTTGTGCACTACAGGCAGCGATGGATGGTTTTGAAGTCTTACGTATGGAAAATGCCATTCCAAAAGCAGACATCGTCGTCACAGCGACTGGTAATAAAGACATCGTTCAGGAAAGACACTTCCGTTTGATGAACGACAAAACCATTTTGTGTAACATCGGTCACTTCGACAATGAGATCGACGTGGCGTGGTTGAATGACAATGCAGACAAAATGGAGATCAAGCCGCAAGTGGACAAATATACAATTGACGGCAAAGACATTATTTTGTTGGCAGAAGGTCGTTTGGTCAACTTGGGTTGCGCGACTGGTCACCCATCGTTCGTGATGTCCAATTCCTTTACGAATCAAGTTTTGGCGCAAATCGAATTGTGGAATCATAGCGACAACTATGACAACAAAGTCTATATGCTACCGAAGCACTTGGATGAGAAAGTCGCGCGTTTGCACTTAGCGAAAATTGGTGCAGAGCTAGAAGAGTTGCGTCAAGATCAAGCAGACTATATCGGCGTACCTCAGGAAGGTCCGTTCAAGCCGGAGTATTACCGATATTAAGCTATTAGCCTTTAGCTTT
Organism: Bacteroidota bacterium; assembly: GCA_038749535.1. Classification (GTDB taxonomy): domain Bacteria; phylum Bacteroidota; class Bacteroidia; order Chitinophagales; family Saprospiraceae; genus JAAUTG01. The sequence goes on along the minus strand of JBCDHX010000002.1, from coordinate 41,486 downwards.
GAGCAGTTAGCCATTTAGCGGTTAATTGTTTAAGTTCAGCGAGAGCAGCTAGGGATGGATTACTACAAACTCCCTGCTGCTCCAGCTGAATCCAAGCTGTAAAATTCGGTCAGCTAAAAGCTAATTGCTATTAGCTAATCGCTCATTCCTTTAAAAAGCGTTTCTCTCCCTCCATCCTTTCACGAATACAAATCCGTACTACGATGCTCGCCGTCATCAACTACAATGCTGGAAATGTCCGCTCTGTCCTTTTCGCGCTCAGCCGACTCGGTGTAGAAGCGAAATTGACTGCCGATCATGATGAAATTCGATCTGCCGATAAAGTGGTTTTTCCAGGTGTGGGCGAAGCCAATTCTGCGATGGCACATTTGCGCAAACATGGATTGGATGAAGTGATTCGGAGTTTGACGCAGCCGACTTTAGCGATTTGCATTGGGCAGCAACTGCTGTGTGATTATTCAGAAGAAAATGATACGAAGTGTCTCGGCATCATTCCGCATTGTGTCAAGTTGTTTCAGCCGGACAATCAGGAGAAAGTACCACACATTGGTTGGAATCAAATTTATCAAGTCAAAAATGGCGTTTTCGATGCTAGTTTGGAAAATGAATATGTCTACTACGTGCACAGCTATTACGTCGAGGCAGGTGACTATACAACTGCTTTGACTGATTATGTCTTGCCTTTCAGTGCAGGTCTGCAAAAAGATAATTTCTATGCGACGCAATTCCATCCGGAGAAGTCTGGGAGTGTGGGCGAGCGTATATTGAAGAATTTTTTGGAGCTTTAAGCGAGTCACCCGGTGAATGCCAAGCCTGAAAAAGTATACCTCTGAGCATCGCCGCATTTAGCTGAATATTCACCGGGTGACTATCGAATGATCTTACCATCCCCAAGTTCCCGCACCGCCTTTGAACGGACCTACAATATCTTTAGTAATCCATCCGCCGTAGAAGTCACCTTCTTGTGACTGCACCAATTCGCCATCGACGTAGCAAGCGTCAACGCGGCTGGCATAAAAGGCTAGATAATTGGCAATTGGCTGAAAAAGACTCGTCGGACTAGAATAACTCCAAGCAGCTTGTAGACTTGCCTTGTTGGGTGTCACGATGTCCCAATAGGTCGCTGCGCCTTTGAACTCACAAAAACTACTCCGTCCCTCACTTTCACGCAGATAGTTCATCTGAATATCTTGTTGTGGAATGTAGTACACAGGTGGATGACTCGTCTCCAATACTCGAAAAGCGCCATTCGTCTTCACGATCTGGATGTCGTCAAATTCGACGATCAGTTCCTTATTCACCGCTTCTAATTTGGGTGGGCGTGGATAATCCCAAACGCTTTCTTGTCCTTTCTTCGGTTTGATCTTTTTCATGATGAGGTAACGGGAATATAGCTGTCTAGTTTACTCGATCAACTTTCTTGACGTGTCCATGCTGCCCAATCCACCAGCTCTTTTTATCTTGCCAGCCCAATTTATATTTACGTTAAAAGAACAAAATCATGCGCACACAAATAGCCGCCGGCAACTGGAAAATGAATACCACCCATGCAGCAGGTCTAGAACTCGCCAAGGCAGTCGCTTCCGGCAAACGACCAGACGACGTACAAATCATACTAGGCACGCCCGCCATTTATCTTGCTGAGTTAAGTCAACTAGACAGTGTTCATATCGCTGCTCAAAACTGTCATCACGAAGAAAAGGGCGCGTATACCGGAGAGATTTCTGCGGATATGGTGCAGTCGACTGGCGCGACTCATGTTATTTTGGGTCACTCTGAACGCCGTGAATATCAAGGTGAGACGGATACTTTGATTGCCAAAAAGATAGATCTGGTACTTTCTAAAGGCTTATTACCGATCTATTGCTGTGGCGAAAAACTGGAAGTACGAGAAGCAGACGAGCATCGCGATTTGGTCGCTAAGCAGTTAGGAGAAGCCCTTTTTCATCTATCAGCCGAGGAAATGAAAAAAGTGGTGATCGCTTATGAGCCTGTGTGGGCAATCGGGACGGGCAAAACAGCTTCTCCTGAACAAGCACAAGAAATGCACGCACATATTCGGCAGTTGCTAGCAGACAAATTCGGACAAGCAGTCGCCGACTCTATTTCTATTCTATACGGTGGCAGCGTCAAACCAGCGAACGCCAAAGAAATCTTCGCGCAACCAGATGTTGATGGCGGCTTAGTTGGTGGTGCGTCGCTGAAAGCAGATGACTTTTTAGCAATTGCGAATAGTTTTTAGAAATTATGGGTTATGGATTATGAATCATAGGTTATGATCCATGCTCCATAACTTATGAATAATAATTCATGATTTATGAAATCCGACAACTTCTTTCCCTACATACGTCCTGCTGTTTCCGATCAAAAAGTGCTGCAACGCAGCCAAGACTTTCACGACCAGATGCAATCACGCCGCTCGTTGCGCTTCTTCTCTGATCGTCCGGTCGACCAGAAAGTCATCGAAAACTTAATCATGACGGCCTCTTCTGCCCCTTCCGGCGCACATAAGCAGCCGTGGACATTTTGTGCGGTCAGCGACTCCGAGATGAAGTCCAAAATTCGGGAAGCGGCAGAGAAAGAAGAGTACATCAGCTACAACGGGCGGATGTCAGATGAGTGGCTGAAAGATTTAGAGCCTTTTGGGACGGACTGGCACAAGCCATTTCTGGAGATTGCGCCGTGGTTGATTATTTTATTCAAGAAAGCCTATGATCTCAATGAAGATGGCAGCCGCGCCAAAAACTATTACGTCAATGAATCAGTGGGCATCGCTGCCGGATTTTTGATTTCCGCCATCCATCAAGCTGGATTGGTGACTTTGACGCATACACCTAGCCCCATGAATTTCTTACAAGAATTATTAGGGCGACCAGAAAATGAACGTCCGTTTTTATTGCTACCAGTGGGGCATCCTGCGAAAGATGCAGTCGTGCCGGAGTTGCATCGAAAGGGATTGGATGGAGTGAGTGTGTTTTATTAGACGTATATTTGTATGAAACCAAAACCAGTTGTATATGAAACTCATCTTTTCTTACATGGTCTTGCTGATGATTGGGCAAGTGACTTATGCACAGCAAGGCGACAAAATTCAGCTATCGTTCGCCATCGAGCCATATCTAGGGTACAGCCAAATCGAAAGCGAGATCGGCAGCAATGATTATTTCAGACGGTATACACCTACTTACGAATCGACCTATCTATTTGGTATCGATGGTGATCTTACATTTCCATCGTGTATAAGTGTGACATCAGGGCTGAGGTATATGTCATTTTGGGCAGGAACGGACTACCTGAATATTTCGCCAATCGGTATCAAAGAGGTGTATTCGCAGTTTAGTCTTCGCTACCACGCTATCACTGTTCCTGTAAAGGCAGGCTACTCCATTGCCATCAAAAATATAGTAGAAATTAAGCCAGAAGTGGGATTGATCTTGCGCTTTTTGGGTGGTCAGCAATATGAAGAGGAGACCTTTCAAGAATACATCATTCCATTGAGTCCCAAATATCCGTCTATCCTGACAGATTATGATCGTTTTCGACTAGGGCTGGAAGGTGGATTAAGTATATATCTGTTCCCATCAAAACGCTTGCAGCCTGTCCTCAGCGCGCAGTATTTCACTTCTTATTCTGTATTTGAATACTATGCTAGCCTGAATCCAAATAGAAACAACTACGATCGCTTCGTGCAACGCGGCAATATCACAGATGAGGGATTGTTTTACACGTTTGGTGTGCGCTATCAGTTAGGGAAATAGTAAACTGTTCTACTTCTCCCTAGCTCCTTCCAAAATATAGATAAAGTGATTGGCATCTGTATTGTTGAGCTTGAGCTTACCCGTGAAAGTCATCCGCTGATCCATCTCATATCGCTTGTAGTATTTTTCTGGAATCCACAGTTCCACGACGCTTTCTGGACCTGCATTGCCACAGAAAAAACAAGCAGCATAAGGATATCTAGACAAAATAAATAGCGTGCTTTCTGCATCTACCGGGATCATGTAACCTGACACAGACACCTCTTTACCTTCATACGCTTGGGGACTTTTACCAAAGACGGGCACTTGATACTCCATTTGATACTCTTCGAGCCATTTGGCTTCGTAGGTGAGATCGGCGAGTACATCCCAACTGATTTTGGTTTGAGAAAAGGCAGTCAGAGAAAGGGTCAAGAATAGAGCTAAAAAAGAGAATTTTATTGCTGTCATGGATGGTATTTGATTGATAGATGGTTCTTGAAGGAGCGAAGATAAACAACATTATGAATGCAATAGAGTTACGTTTTATTTTTCGTTACAGATCAATTATTTCACATTTATGAAAAAATTAATAATTTCCGTCTCTATCAAAATCTTTGGATAGTAGTTCTGCTTTCCACACATCTTCCCTATCTTTCGACTGTGAAAGAAAAGAAAGACAATATCAAGATACCTAAATCGAAGTTTCAGGAATGGCTAGAACAACTACAGCAAGAAAGCTGGCAGCTAGAGTTGCTGATTTCCGGTTTCGCTTTATTTGCTATCTGGGAGTCCCGTACACTGATTGATGATCTGGATATATATCGACAGTTGCATAGAGGGACAGGCGGCATCACTGATATTGTTGCCTCGACTTTGCGCCTGTTATTGCCCATCAGCTGGCGGATTTTCTTCTTTAATTTGCTCATTCATGTCATCGTGCGTGGACTTTGGATTGGAGCGATCGGACTGCGATATGTGTCTTCGGACATCGATTACGAAAATCTAAACTACTCGGAGATTTTCAGCCGCTTTCTGAGGCGAAAAATTGGAGCATTTGATGATTATATCGAAAAATTGGAGCGTTTTTCGAGTGTCCTTTTCGCCTATACCTTTTTGCTATTCTTTATATTTCTATCGCTCATTTTCTACTTCTTTTTGCTCGCCGTCCTCATGACGTTATTTAAGGCAGATGACATGACTATGGGGTTTACTGTTATGTTTTACCTACTGTTTGGGTTTATCCCTTTCATCGATTTTGTGAGTATGGGCGGTATCAAACGCATCAAAGAGAAAAATATAGCGCGGATCTATTTTGTGATTTATCGCGTATTTAGTGTACTCACACTATCTTTTATCTATCGTCCGCTACTCTACAATTTTTTGGACGAAAAGTATACGCGCCGGCTGTTTTTGATCTCTATTCCATACATTCTCGCCATCATTCTTATCCCGACTATCAAGTCAGATGCTACGCCTTTCTTCCCGATGGAGCGAAACAAATTTGTGGGTGATGATGCAATACAACAAGAGACTTTCAGTAGTCATTTTTATGATGATGAGCGAATGGCACAAAAGGAACAAAGGGTACTGCTAAATGCAAAAAGTGTCATCAGAGGTATTAGCCTGCCAAGTATAGAATTGTCCGGTAACTACGCTTGGTTCTTTCTGAGGAGTTATCCTTCGGACAATGAATGGATAGAACAGCAGATCCCACCATACAGAAAACTAGGCATCACGATTAATGGGAATAATAGCTCCAAGTTAGATACTTTGTATCAAAAAATACAAGATGATGAGTCTAGAGAAGTGGCTGCTGTCATCCGGAAACGAAGAGAACTGAGAAAAGCGATAGAAGCCGGAACAGTAGAGGCTTCGACGATTGGGGTCATCAACAAATCGGGAGAAATTGAGTTAGATAATCGCTATTGGAAAAACCAAAGAGATAGTGTAGATCAATATTGGGAAGCAAAGAAAGGGGCTTACCGTACAGATAAACTCAATCGGCTGAAAGCGACTTTATTATCCGTTGCTACGATTACGATTGATGACATTCCTTATACGGATAGCTGCGACTGCAAGTTCTATCTGCATCCCAATGTAGGAGAAAAGGGATTGCGCTGCTATTTTCCAATAAATAACTTGGCGTTTGGTGCGCATCAGCTGCATCTAGAGCGACAATTTTACGACGACGAAAGCGAAGAGTTTTACACGACGGACTACTTTGTGCCATTTTATAAAGTAGAGAATAATGACTGATAGAAAATGGCTTACATTTGCCAATACGCTTATCAATTAAAAACTACCAACAGATGAAAAATAATGGGATCAAATATGGATTGATTTATGGCGCTACAGGTGCGGTGCTGATGCTACTTGCTTATTTCACTGATCCAAAGATGCTGTTTAGCTACTTAAATTGGCGATCTATCCTGACCTTTGCTTTGATGCTGGGATTGATGTTTTGGTCCGCCAAAGTCACCAAAAATCAGAAAGGTGGCTACATCACTTTTGGAGAGGCATTACTCCCTCCTTTTTTGACTTTCATTATTGGTAGCTTGATTTCTACATTGGTTTTGTATGCGCTTATCAGCACAAATCCTGAGTTACAGGATGTTGCTGTTGAAGCAGGAGAAGATATGGTGAAGTCCATGTATGAAACTGTGGGTATGTCAGAAGACCAAATAGAGGAAGCCTCTGAACTAGCCGAAGCACAAATGGAAGGAGGTAATCCTTATGGTTTACTCAACATGATTATGGGTATTTTTATCAGTGCTTTCTTTTTGGGACTACCTGTATCTGCTATCATTGCCGCCATCGTGAAGAAGAAGAGACCGGATGGGATGTAGTTTGATAATCGTTAATTTTCCGAATAGCGCTACGGTAAAATTTCCAGCAATCCCCCATTTGTGCCATAGTTTACAGTGAAAACGCGGATTTCAACCTGATTATCCGCGTTTGTAAAATTCTTGATGTTTTCAGGAACTTTAAATAGAAGGTGGCGACTACTGGACTCGATCACCTCTACTTCGGTAGCACAATCTTCGTCAAGTCCACAATAAGGAATTTTTGCCAGATAGACGCTATTTCTATTTAGGATAGGCTGAAAACCAACTCCCTCTATCCGAACAATCTCTCCGGCTCTAGCACGACTTGGAGAGACACTATTGACGGCGATCGTTTTATCAAAACGATCATTGAATAGCACTTCGCCTTGTACCGAAATCTTGACTGGAATACCTCTCAAAGCATCAATCTCTGCTGGCACTTGTACTTTCGTGAAGTTTTCTCCTTGTTCTATTAAAGGTGCAGTTACATTTTCGCAGGTGACTTCAATGGAGCAGTTATTGAGATGGGTATGATGGATGGTCAGCGTGTCATGATAATTTAGAAAAGAATCAACTTGAGGTGCTACTGTGGGGGGCATAATGGTGAGGTCTTGATCTGCACTCAGTGTAAATTGTCTTATCAGGAGCTGTGGTATGATTTTACCTTTATTGCTTATAAAAGCAGGAACATTTGCCACTACTTCTGTCGGGCTGACTTGTCTTGCTGGTACCACTTGATCTAAAAATAGTACAATAATATTTCTGTCGCTTGGAAAATTGGCTACTGAAAAATGGACTTCGTCACAGTAGGCAACTGTTGTCGGCTTCATTTCTAGAATAGTAGGTGCCACTAATGTAAACCGTTTTTCGGCAACCGCAGACCGACCTGCCAATTCAACAGAAAGGGATACTTCTTGCTCTTTTAGCTCCAACGGGACAATGACTTGGAGAAAAGAATCACTAGCAGCAACAACTTCGGAGACTACATCACCGAAGCGTACAGTATTATGCTTTCCGACAAAACTAAACCTGTTCCCCTGAATGGTTATAGTATCGCCTAGTATGCCCGAAGTAGGAGAAAAACCACCAATTTCTACTGCTCGACTGCCTAGACTTTTAAAACGAACAGGTTCTCCATAGACGATCAAGTCAGGCGTCTCTACAAAAGCCCGTACCGAATAATTGGCGTCTCTGATCAGAGTCGTGGAGATGCGTTCAGAAAACTTATTTTCTGCCGGCGTTCCTGAGTAAACCACTCTATCATTCGCATTGACATCAGGCAGATTTATTCTACCCCAAGTGAACCCATAGCGTACTATCTCGAAGTCGCCTCGAAAGAGAATTGCTGCATTTAAAGTGACGCCTTCGTTGGTCAGATCAGTCACAGCTAGCGTTTTCAGTCGAGGAAATGCTCGGGGTGTCGCTTCGTACTGCTCGCAGTCTGCAAAAGCTATCAATAAGATTGTGTAAAGAATGCTGTGAAGTAATTGCTTCATCGCTTAAACAGTACAAGTTGAAGAGAAAAATAGGAAGGAGAAACCAAAAAACCACCGTTATCATTCAAGCGCGATAGTCGCCCATAGCGAAGTGATAGACGACTACCAAACTGGTCAAATGATCGCTGCACACCGACACTACCAAAGTAACCAACTTGAGTTGGTCGGATCAAAAATGCTTCTCGCTCTTGAAAAGTTATTACTTCTCTATCTATCACACGCTCTCCGAAAAAACGACTATTTGTCTTCAAATTAATATTGACATCTAGGCCTGCTTGTACGAAAGGATTGTAAGTCGATTTAGGTAAGAAGTAAGTGATAGCAACGGGAGTAGAAAGAGTATTCGTTTCTATATAGACATCGTAGTAATCGGTTCCATTTTGTTCAAAGACAATCAGAGAAGAGTAGATGGTTCTTAAAAACTGGAGTTCTGCCTGAGCTGATAGCCGATCCGAAATACGTGGAGCAGAAACAGCGACCATCATGCCCGGCGACCAATCAATAGCAGTGTAAGTGTCTGCTAAATAATAGAATAGATCGTTTTGATCTTCTACGGCTAGCGTAGACCGCACTGCACTTATACTGGCACCTAAGTCGAACTGTATCCATTTTTGTTCTGACCCAAATTCCGTATACGACTCGCCCGTACAATCATGATAAGCGACCACTATCTCCGTCAAGCTTTTAGCGCTCAGTTTTGCTTTGCTAATACCATCCTTCAGTCCTTTTTGACAATTTTGCATTAAAAACACCAGCGTCCCTCTCCACCTTTGACTCACACCATAGCCTTTTCGCCCATTCCGTTCTGCTGCGACCATTTTATTGGCTAGCTCGTAGAGTTTACCATTTTTTTTGACCATGTACCAGCCTCTTGTTTTGTAGAGACTGATCGTGCCATGCACCAATACTTCAACAAAATCATCTGCTACAATGCCGGAAACGAAGTACTTCCCTCCATCATAACCGAATCCTTCGATCTCTTCGGCAGTATACTCTGTTACCTTGTGCTGTTGTTTGAAAAAGCACGAGTGGTAGTTTTTAAAATTGGAGCGATAGCTGACCTGCCCATGAAGTGTGTCTTGCGCTGACGTGATGACAAACCCCGCTCGGTAGTCGTTCTGTGCTACCAAGTAGTTTGCAAATACCAAAGTGAGTAGGAGAAAGCTATACTTGTCCATGAGAAAGGAGATGAGTTAGGAACGATGAAATAATACATTCCCGATTTAGGGCGCAGTTATTTTTAGTTTAGACAAGGCGAAAAACGTAGACGACGCAGCGCATCAGCGAGGCTTTTCAACGTAGGATAAACTTAAAAGAGCAAGCTATAAACGAGGAAGTTATTGTTTTATCGTTCCTTAAACGAATAAACGTAAAATCTCAGAACAAGATACAGAAAAAAGCAAAAGTGTGTATGTCAATATCTATTCCCCCTTACCATCCATAATACCCTTTCGGCACAATTCCACTTAACCGCAAATAGACAATGCACTGCCCTCTATGATGAATAATATGATTTTCCAAGGCATAAAATAGTCGCCAAACAGGAATCGTATCGCCAGCGAAGGAACAGTCCTTGAGCAGTTGTCCATCTGATAACTCATCGACAGATTGGCGGACAAAAGCATACATCTTCTTCAGTTCTTTAATGACATCTGCCTTCGGCATTTGGACGGGCAATTTGATGTCGGCATAGGGGTTTTCGATGTCGATATTGTTTGCGAGTTGCCCACACGTAAACACCACACAATGCCGCCACTGCTCCGAAAAGGTCATCGCCTCGTCCGTATATTTGAAGGTAAATAGATCAGGCGGCATTTGCTCCACGTTTTTGAGTGTCATCTCTTCCGAGCGCGCCCAAGCTGCTTTGAGTTCAGTCCGAAGTGTGCCTGTATAAGGAGAAGAGCTATCCGGTTTAGCACTACTTTCGACCGTAGGACGTGAAGCAGTACTTTGATCGGTCTGACAAGACCAAGCGGAGATAAGTCCCAAACCTAGGAAGCTTTTTAGAAAGTGGGTGCGGTTCATATTCAATAGATGATAAAACACAAAGCAGGTTTACTAAGCTTTTGAAGTAAACCTGCTTATGTTACGTTTTTAAAGGAAAGTGAATGTAAAACTTGTTTGCAAGATATTGATTATCAGCTGAACAAGTCTCACCTCTAAAAACGAAAACCTGTCCCGAATTGTCCCGAATTTCGGGGCGATCTAGTCCCGATAGTTATTGGGATCCTCTCTAAGCTAGAGCATACGCCCGCTGCACAGGCCATTCATCTTCTTAACCTTCTTCCCATCTTTTAGTTGACAATTCTTTATCCGTCGTTAGACAAGCATCCAGTTCTCTTCTGATTTTTGCTTCATCCATATCTTGCCCGATGATGACGATTTCCGTTTTTCGGTCGGCAAAAGTACTGTCCCAATTGGCTTCGATCAGTTCTTGATTTTCGACAAAAGCCATATAGCGAGTACGCTGACTGTAAGGCATACTACTCCACCACACACCTGCACTATCGGCACGCAATGACCCACCAGCTTGTCCCCAAACCAATGCTTGAGCCGGTCTAGAAGCCAACCAAAACAAGCCCTTGCTGCGGATGATGTTGTGCGGAAAATGATGCTGTACGTAGTACCAAAAGCGGACAGAATCAAAGGGGCGTCGGGTGCGATAGACAAAAGAACCGATGCCATATTCTTCAGTCTCAGGCGTATGCTCGCCTTCTCTATTCAATTCTTCTATCCAGCCTGCGCTTTGCTCTGCCTCCTCAAAATCAAAGAGTCCTGTATTGAGGATTTCTTTCGGATTGACTTTACTAAAACTAGAGGTCAGAATGCGTGCGCCGGGATTCAGTTTTTTGATCGAAGCTTTCAGAACACCCAATTGCTCTTCGGATACCAAATCAGTTTTGTTCAAGATAATGACATTCGCAAATTCGATCTGATCGGTCAGCAAATTGACGATGGTACGGTGATCGCCCTCGATGTCTGTCAAATCTCTATCCATCAAAGTCTCTGGACTTCCAAAATCTTTAAAGAAATTAAAAGCATCCACGACCGTCACCATGGTATCGACATAGCTGAACTGAGATAAGTCAATCCCATTTTCTTCATCTACGAACGAGAAAGTTTGCGCTACAGGAACAGGCTCACTGATACCTGTACTTTCGATCAACAAATAGTCAAAGCGATTCTCTTTTGCCAGTCGTTCTACTTCGATCATCAAGTCTTCGCGCAGGGTGCAACAGATGCAGCCGTTGCTCATTTCGACCAACTTCTCTTCAGTGCGAGACAGCGTATTTTCGCTTTTGACGAGTTCGGCATCCACATTGACTTCGCTCATGTCATTGACGATGACGGCGACTTTCAAGCCTTCTTTGTTGTGTAGGACGTGATTAAGTAGGGTGGTTTTACCAGCACCCAAAAAGCCACTGAGTACAGTGACTGGAAGTTTTCTATTTTTCATTTCTATCTGTTATCGCGTAAGAAATATTGGGTTTGTAGGGATAGTAGTTGACTTCGAGGTTAAAGTAGGCTATAAGAATTATCTTGTTACTCCGAGCATTACGAAGCATCATTTGCTTAGACCTTTTTCAGCCAATAAATCACATTGTTCAAGTAGCTTTCGCCATACAATCGGACGAACTCGCGTGTCTCTCGATTTTTCCTATTTTCATAGACTTTCAAGCGACTTTGCGCAAATTCTTTCGTCAGATTGATCCCACAATCATGAACAATGCAGTTTTTCCATTCTTCGTAATTTCTTGGTATCATTTCTTTTAGATGTTATATGTATGGACACATTAACTCATGGACAGAGTTAGCTTTACAAAAGTAGCTCTTCTGCCTTACCACCCGCAACTTTAGCAAAGCAGGCAAAAATTGATTTTGACCATAAGTTATTGTTCCAATACAGTTAGATGTTAGGTACCGAAGTATCGGCACAGGCTATTAGATGTTAGACCAATTCCATCAAGAATCATTGAAAACTCAAAAAGTCTTCTGTATCGATGCGCAGCAATAGTCTATTTTCACCATTTTCCTCAATCGTCGGACTACGATGCACGACTGCTTTTGTGCCTTGACCAGGATAGATCGCACCTTTCAGAATGATAACTGACCCTGTCGCTGCTTGACGAATCTCGCTTTCATTGAGTGCGATAGATTCTTCACTTTTATAGTTTTTCAGTGCTTTTACATTAATGTTGTCTTCTGTGAGCCAAAGCGTGCCTTGTCCGCTATAAGTACAGAGTAGTCGTAGTGCATTGACGTCTGTATGAAACTTGCGGCACATATTATTATTAATGGTCGCTAGTAGTAGCCGGAATTTGTCTTTACTTGTTACTTTCTGGAAAGTATGCAGCAGTTGTTCGATATCCTTTTGAAGCAAAGCACAATCTTTCAGTGCTTTCGAGAGATCAGACAAAATAGTAGCTATGTTTCCTTTTGCTCTAAATGCTATCTCCTGCTTCACTACATACTCAATTTCAGATTGTAAGAAAGTCATCTCCCTATCATAGATCGCTATGTTGATGTCGTCTTGATGGATGTCTTGTAGTACATTGATCGTTTCCCCTTCTACACAGTTTTGAATGCTTACGGCTGTGTTCATCTAATTTGTTTTGGATGCGTCTGTGTTGTCAGAAATATAACTACATTTTAAAATGCAACATTGTTGCAAGATATGGAAATTTTTAAGTGTTTGGCGATTCCTGTTAGAGGAATATTCAATCTTCGATACTTAAAAATATCTTTGTGCTTTAAAATGTGACAGGACAGATGATAGCAGAACATAAAATAATGGAAGAAGAACACGCCAAGATCAACAGCGATCATGAAAAAATGATAGCAGAGCACAAATCAAAGGGAGGAGAAGAGTAAAGATCGAGTTGACTTTCTGATATTTTTGATAAGGGTCGGATAGCTAGTGTGCTTCCGACCCTTATTTATACCGATAACGGGATATTAGCAAACGGTTTACCCCTATCGGCATCACCCCGAGAGTCGGGACGACTTGTTCCGATCTTCGGAAGGCTACCACACGGCAAAATTTAGGAAAATGAAACTCACAAATTTATACCATGTAGTGTATATTTACGCTACTGGCTCGGGCGAATATGGAATATGCGAACCATGTGAAATGATCTTCAAATCGCCATTGCTGTCCTTTGTATAAGCAAATGTATACTCTACTTTTACGTCGTCGCCACCTGCTACAGGTGTGAAAAAGTAGTTGCCCATCGCGATGGCGTTTTCTCCTAAAGTCTGTACGCCATGACTCTCCCAGCGTACTGCCGACCAAGGCTTGATTGCAAATCCGTGATCTTCCGGAAAGTCATCGTTATGACCGACGAAGTAAGACAGTGCGCCTTCAAAAGTGGGACGAAATTGTTGGTGTGCAGCCAATGTAGGTTTGAATAAAACGTCGCCGTCTTGGTAGTTGTAAAACTTATGGATGTGCTCAGTAGCAGCGGCTGTAAAGTCGCCATCTTCTTGAAAGACTTTACCAATACTCACGATGCCTTCTCCCCACGCTTTCTGAGCGTCTAGGACTTCTTGTTCTGAAATGTGGTGTGCCATAATTCTTATGATTTTAAATGATTGATTAGTTTAAATTTTCAATTTTCATACAAGCAGAGTCAACGTATATATCTCGAAATACATCCACTTGCCGTTGATATATTTTACCATTAATATTGAGTTCGTGACAGTGGATACCGCTTAATCGAGCGCTAAGCTTTTGTATTTTTTGGTTTAGATAGCAAGAGAGTATCAAAAGCTGACGATTTGCTGTTTGCCAAAAACGTTCAGATAGCTATTACTGTTCTATAATCTGATGATAAAAAATCAATAATATTCTGATATGAGAACTTTTTGTTCACCTAACTCATCTAAAACGATTAGATCGTTATTATATAGTACAAACGAAACAGATGTAATGTGCTTTTTACTATCAATTCGGTTAAGCTTTTTATCGTATTTCGATCAAAGCAAGTGAGTTGCTGAACGTGTAGTCATCGTCATCTTTTTGTGTGAGGAGAGAGCCTAGTATTCACGCAAATAAAAGAGGTTACTTATTCAAATAATGGTCAAAAAAAAGCCACCGACAAAAATGTATGTCGATGGCTCATCATATTACTCAAACTATTTTACTCTTTATAGCTTCACAAATCGCTTCGTCCACACTTGGCGACCGCTGCGTACTTGTAGCATGTATGTTCCTTTCTGTAAGCTATCAGTTGCTATGGTTGGATTTGGTGAGTCGTAGACTTGAATCAATTGCCCCATTTGATTGTAGAGGAATAATTCAACATCCTGAACACCTGCCACATCTAGCTGCCAGTTCAATTGCTCACGTACTGGATTCGGGAAAAGCTGTAACTGAGTAGCATCGCCGATCACGTCTCTTGTATTGGAAAAAACCGTACGAATCGTGAACGTCAAATCAATATCCGTACCACCATCGTTGATGGTTGAATTTTCATCTTTGACATCGGGCTGATGTTTCAGGACAACTCTAAACGTCCCATCAGAATCCATCAATACTGGTGTCGTCCAAGTCGTAGATAATCCAACCGGCAAACCATTTTCATCAAAGTCATTGTAGTTAATAGGATCATCGCGATCATCTGCATTACCGTTACCCATTGGATCAGCGAAGAAGCCATCTGTGAACTCAAAGAAGAACTGATGCTCATCATCTTCTTCCATAATTTCCTCAGTAATATCTTCATCTTCTATCGCATTGGTCAGCTCAATCGTCAACGTGTACTCCGTTTCTTGAACCAACTCGATATCATCCAAAATCTGTAAGTCTTGAGGGCCTTCGCCATCCGGGTCTTGCGCTCTTGCTACATTGACATCGCTGCCGTCAGCAGAAGTGAAAGTCAAAATGACATCAGTAATGACCTCTTCTTCGTTCTCACATGGTGGTGCATCTGGGTCTTCGTTGACATTAATGACGAAAGTCAAGTCAATATCCGTGCCGCCATCATTGATAGTAGAATTTTCATCCTTAACGCCGGGTTGATGTTTCAAGACGATACGGAAAGTTCCTGTGGTTTCTTCTTCACCACATTCTGTCTCCCAATCTGTAGATAAGCCGACAGGCAGACCATTTTCATCGAAATCGTTGTAGTTGATAGGGTCGTCGCGGTTGTCTGCATTTCCATCACCAGCAGGACTTCTGAAAATCTCATCCGTAAAGGCAAAGAAGAACTGATGCTCATCATCTTCTTCCATGATTTCTTCTGTGATGTCTTCACCCTCAATGGCATTCAACAGCTCGACAGTCAATGTATATTCTGTGCTTTCTGTCAAATCAATCTCATCCAAAATCTGTAAATCTTGAGGACCTTCACCATCCGGGTCTCTTGCCACGGCTGTCACGACATCGCTACCATCAGCAGAAGTAAAGGTCAACGTGACATCGGTGATGACTTCCTCTTCGTTTTCGCAAGGTGGTGCATCTGGGTCTTCTTCTACTGTGATGACAAAAGTCAAAT
Organism: Bacteroidota bacterium; assembly: GCA_038749535.1. Taxonomy (GTDB): domain Bacteria; phylum Bacteroidota; class Bacteroidia; order Chitinophagales; family Saprospiraceae; genus JAAUTG01. The sequence continues at coordinate 25,929 of JBCDHX010000002.1, read as the reverse complement.
CAATATCTGTACCACCATCATCCACTGTTGAATTTTCGTCTTTCACACCCGGTTGATGTTTCAAAACAATTCGGAACGTTCCAGTAGAAGTCTCTTCACCACACTCAGTTTCCCAATCGGTTGATAGTCCAACTGGCAAGCCATTTTCATCGAAATCGTTGTAGTTGATTGGATCATCACGATTATCAGTGTTGCCATCGCCTGCAGGACTTCTGAAAATTTCGTCCGTGAAAGCAAAGAAGAATTGATGCTCATCATCCTCTTCCATGATTTCTTCGGTGATATCTTCGCCTTCGATAGCGTTCAACAACTCAACAGTCAAAGTATATTCTGTACTTTCTAGTAGATTTATTTCATCCAGAATTTGTAAGTCCTGAGGACCTTCACCATCCGGGTCTCTTGCGACAGCCGTCACAACATCGCTACCATCAGCAGAAGTAAAGGTCAACGTGACATCCGTTATGACTTCCTCCTCGTTTTCGCAAGGTGGTGCATCTGGGTCTTCTTCTACTGTGATGACAAAAGTCAAATCAATATCTGTACCCCCATCATTGATGGTTGAGTTTTCATCCTTTACACCAGGCTGATGTTTCAGAACGATGCGGAATGTTCCATTCGTTGTCTCCTCTCCACATTCTGTTTCCCAGCCAGTAGACAAACCAACAGGCAGACCATTTTCATCAAAGTCGTTGTAATTGATTGGGTCTTCACGATTATCAGCATTTCCATCGCCAGCAGGACTTCTAAAAATTTCATCCGTGAAGGCAAAGAAAAATTGATGCTCATCATCCTCATCCTGAATTTCTTCGGTGATATCTTCGCCTTCGATAGCATTCAATAACTCAACAGTCAAGGTGTACTCCGTACTTTCTGTCAAATTGATTTCATCCAAAATCTGTAAATCCTGAGGCCCTTCGCCATCCGGGTCTCTTGCGACAGCCGTCACGACATCGCTACCATCAGCAGAAGTAAAGGTCAACGTGACATCCGTTATGACTTCCTCCTCGTTTTCGCAAGGTGGTGCATCGGCATCATCCTCTACATTGATCGTCCAAGTAACATCAAATTCGGCTGTACCATCGTCGATATCAGAATCATCATCTTTATCGTCTCCTAGATTGGCTAGTACGACTCTTAGTGTACCACTCAAATCACCTTCCTCTGTACATTCGGTCGTGAACTCATTGGCTAGACCAACAGGAAGTCCTGCACTATCCATATCAGTTGCATCCACGTCCCCATTGAAGATGCTGGACATTAGCTCGTAAAAGACTTGAAAGTCTTCGTCGTTATTTCTGACTTGGTTGGTGATGTCAGTACCACCATTTCGGAGTGTGACTTCCAGTGTGTAAGGTGTGCTTTCCATTAAAGTCACTGCACCATCAGGCATCAAGCCAGTACCATTATCGGTAGCCGTTGCGACTACAGGGGCACCAGTTTCAGGTGTAAAAGTCAGCGTCACACCTGTAATATCTAGCTGAGCCGAAGCTATCCATGAGCACAATAAGAAGGTGCTCAGTAAGAAGTAAAATTTGTTCATATTAAATGTTTGTGTAAAATAAATCGGATGTTTTATTTTTTCTTATGACTGACTTAAATGCAATGATATTGCATTTAAAGTACTTTTGCAACAATGTTTCATTAATAATGTTTGGTTTATTGGGTTTGATATACAACATCAAGGCATTTAACTTCAAAACTGATAAGATAACGTCCCCACGAAATTTCTCCCTACCTCATCTGCAAAATAACGCATCCGATTCGTGTAATCTCGATAGCTCACGTTGAAGAGATTTTGTACTTGAAATCGCCAGTGCAACTGCTTCCAAGCGGCACTCCAAGACAAATGCGTCAAAAAATAACTCGATGGCGGCGCGACGATGTCAAAATCTGTGGCATCATCCGCAAAGCGTTTAAGCCCTGAATCGGCTGGATTCAAAAACTCCTCCACAGTAATAATGCGCGGGTGTTGAAACTGCTCAAACGTATAACTCGTCGTGAGCGAGAAGCGATTTTTATCCAAGAACTTCCAATCGGGCGTATAGTCCAGTTCATAGCGAATGTTGGCAGGTGGCTGACCAGCGAAAAAGTCATTGACTTCGATCTGTTTTGCCCAGACATAGTTGCCCACTAGACTAGAGGTAAGTTTCGGAGAATGCTGTAAACGACTACTAAAGTCTGCACCCCAAAATAGTGCGTCTGTTTGGTCATAAATAAAATAGATGAAAAAGCCGCGAGGCGTGCGCGTGAGTCCACCCGGTTTAGAGTAGATATAGTTTTCGATATAGTTGATGTAGCCTGTCACCTCAAACTGCAAATTGTCTTTCGTCTGGGTATAAGTATTGATCCATTTATAGCCGACTTCCGAAGGCACAGCTCGATCTTCTTCCGTCTGAATACCGCGAGAAGTAGAGACAAAGTCAAATCGCTCGTCGATCACATATCGCCAAAGTCCATACTCCAAAAAGAAAGCGTGCTGCCCGAAACGATACAATTCTGCGACATTGGGTGGACGCCAAGCTGTGCCAAAGTTGGTGCGGAAAGTGCTGCTTTCATTGATTTCGTATTTATAACCGAGTGTTGCCGTGACGTTGCTATAATCAATGGTATTTCGATAGATCGTATTATCAGGTTCACGCCCTGTAATATCAGCTTCCATATTGTCATAGCGGACGCCTGCTTCTAATGTATGATCGCCCAATGCTAGCGACTCAATTAAATAAATACCGTACTCTTCGCTATCATAATTAGGGATGAAAGGGACAGTATTTGTACCCGGCAGATTGTCGTTAGCTTGTCGCTGCCACTGTCCACCGATTTTGCCTGATAGCAGCCCCATATCTGGATGCTTCCAGTCAAGGTCTATACTTTCTGTGATTAGTTCTAGGTCGATATTCGGTGCTTCACCTCTTCTCAAACCAAACTCTCTTCGCTTATTTTTTTGATAGCCATATTGAACTTCCAATGACTGTTTTTCTGTGAGATAACGCGCTTTAGCTTTATACAAATCATGTACCGCTTCTTGGCGCGGCTGATCGATATCGTAAGTAAAAGTGTCTCTTGTAAAGAAAGGCTGTTCGGCACCAACAGCACGCGATAGATCATCTAGATTGCCAAAAGTAGAACCCAACAAAATCCCCAAATTCTGATCAAAATGACTGTAGTAGCCTTCAATGTCCAGTTCCGCAAATGGATGTATGCGAAAGCCACCATAGTAGCTTGATTCTTCTTTTCCAGTATTAGTCAAAAAATAATCTGGAGTTTGCAAATCGCCTTGTTTGACGTAAGAACCTCCTGCCAATAGGCTCAACCATTTGAACCCTTTACTCAATTCGCCATTTACCTCTCCTGAGCGTCCATTTGATTTTCCGGTTACATCCACATTGCCTTCTAAAGGTGTAGATAACGCCATTTTGTGCGCATTCGTCAAAATGACACCACCCAATGCTTCTGGTCCAAAGCGCACTGTTGCTGCCCCTTTTACCACTTGAATTTCATCTACAGCAGCGGGATCGATTTCAGGGGCATGATCGATTCCCCAATTTTGAAATTCATGGCGAACGCCATTATTCACTACCAGAATCCGATTGCTATGCAAACCATGAATAACTGGTTTCGCTACATTCTGTCCTGTTTTGATAGTCGTCACACCCGGTAGCTGACTCACCACCTCGCCTATACTTTCCGTACTCAACGATGCTAGCTTTTCACCACTGATTTTGCTGCTCGTGCCAGTCGTCAAATCACTTTCATCATATTCAGCTTCCACCACAACACTTTTCAGCATTGTGCCCTCGGGTGCCAAAAAAATCTCCATAAAAGGATGATAAAAGTCATGGTGATGCTCCGCCATTTTGTAGCCGATATAGGATATCTGTAAATCATATTCTTTTCGGCAAGGAACAGTCAGCTCAAAGTTACCTTTGTCGTCAGTGTAAGTCCCATTGGGTTGGTCTTCGAGCTGAACAGTAGCATAGAGAAGAGGTTCTTTGGTCGCTTGGTCGTAGACCGCTCCTTTGATGATGGTAGTGCAGGTGTCTGTCTGAGCAAAGGTACTATTGCATAAGCTCAAAAGCACAAAAATGGTAAAGACAGATATAGAAATCTTACTGTACATGATTCGCTATTTACTTCTGCGGTCAAATGTACGGTTGATTCATTCAAAACTGCAACAATGATGCGTTATTATTTTTAATTAGTATAAATAAGGATAGTAAAAGATAAATTTGAGCACACAATCAACATTTCAAAATGATTTGAATGTGACAATTCTAATGTAAAAGAGATCGAACAGGACTTATTACCTCGTAATTCTAAGCTGGCTATTTATTATGACTTAATAGCTAGAACGGATAAGCCGAACACTGTCTCAAAAAGTAGGTAAATACATTAACTTTTAGAAATATGTTGAAATCATCTTTCATGTTCATCCTCGCTTCAGTTCTATTGTTGGCTTCTTGTAGCCAAAGTGTCGATACTGCAGCTACACAACCAGCTCCTAGACAAAACAATATGCAACTTTACTCAACTGAATGTATCACCGAAGCTGAAGTTGTACAGGCTCAGCAAGAGTGAGGAGAAGGTATTGTCCGTATTGGTAAGGCTTACTCTGACGGCGGTGACTACAAAAAAGTAGCCATGGAGCACATCCAAGATTTATATGCTTATGACTTGAGTTCTGTTTTGTTTAAACCTACATTGGCATCTGTTGACCAGTTTAGAGGAACATTTGATGGCGCATTGTCTTATTTTGTGAGTGGCAATGAAAGCTATCCAGAAGATAAAGGATTCGCTATTGCAGCATACACCAATGTACGCCGGGAAAACAGCGGTATCATCAATAACAGCTGCAATATGGCAATTGCGATGGGTAACTACTACTTCAAGCCTGCTGATGGTAGCGATGAGGTGAAAGTAGAATATACACTGGGCTGTGTGAAAGACGCGAATAATCAATTGCGCATCGTCGTTCACAAATCAGCGATGCCTTACAGTCCATCAAAAATGACTAATAAGTAATCTAGGCACGGTCGGTAATTGACTAAATTCCTGCATCTGCTCGTGGAGTGGTGCAGAATTTTTTGTCTCAAACTCTCGTATCAAAACTGCCGCAAATAAGTCACCTTAAATATCCCTTGCTGATCTTGTAATTGCGTCATCCGACCTGTTTCATCATTGAAAAGCTCTTGTCGATTGTCGTTGTACACTAGATAGATGTACGAAAGTGGTTGATATTCCCAGACGAATCTACTGTTGAGGGTCGTTTGATCGGTAGCAGTATTGTATTGCAAGAAAGAAACGAGTTGCACTCTTGGATTCAACGCCAATCGCAGTTCTGTCCCTATCAAATGTGTTTCCACAGTCTTACTAGCTTCACCCAAATCAGATAGTTGATTGTATTCGTAATCCGCTGTCAACTGAATGTGCGGCATAGGCGCAAATCGCAAAGCCGACGAAATCGAGTTGAGCTTACCATCAAAATAGCCACCAAAACGATACGCTCCACTTAGCGCAAACTTTTTGGAGAAGTCACCAAAGTAGCTAAAGCGATGGCTCGTAAATTGATATTCGCCAGGTAAAATGTCAATACCAACTGGTGAAAAAGTGGTGCGTAGCGACTGCCAATTGGTACGGATGTTATAGGCAAATTCGCTACCATTTTGAAGCTCAATAGAGAATGGTCTATAACTGACAAACCCTTCTCTGAAAGACAAATCATCCAGATAATTGTAGAGGTAAGAACTGATGCCAGGATTATATTCCCGAATGAATTTAGGTAGCCATTTTGGACGCAATTGAAAGGAAAGAGCAGGACTGGTCAGCAAATAATTGTTGGCACTAATGAAGCCGACTCTTGGGTTGTAATTTTCGGTGATAAAAGCTTCTACTAAACCCAAATAAATCCAATTGTTAGAATAATACGTCCAAGTCGCGCCTGACAATCCTTCATCTTCCAATACACCTGTCGTTTTTGAACCAGAGACCATCCAAAAAGAATTGATTTGCTGAGTTGGGCGGAAAAAGCCATCGACAGTAGCAGTCATGTTCGTAGTTGTCTGACCAGAAGCATTTGCTTCATCATGTCGAAACGTTGCCATGCCACCGATGCGACCTTGAGAAGCGAGATTGGCGGAATAGCGCGCTACGGCGAAGTTAGAAGCAGGTGTATTTTCGTCGCCTCGTTGTCGGATAGCTAGCAGCCCGACGTTTTGTTTATCGCTGCGATTTGTGAAGCGAATACCAGCGTCTATCGGAATCGGATTGCCATTATCATCCAATCCAATTCTGCGGCTAAAAAATGGCTGCAATTCATCCCAAGCAGCCATTCTATAAATTTCATTCCCTTCCAAAAAAAACTGTCGCCGTTCAGGAAACAGCACCGAAAAGCGTGTCAAATTCACGACTTGTCGATCCACATCCGCTTGCGCAAAATCAGTATTGAACGTAAAGTCGAGTACCGAACTCGGACCCGTTACCCATTTGACTTCACCACCGACTTTAGGGCTAGTATTTTCTTCTGTCACATCACCATCTACTGACGATCTGTTACTATCCACGAGCACATAAGGAATGACCTGTACATTGGCAGAAGGCGGCGGCGGTTCGATACCGGTCAGAATCGCCTCATACGGCATTCGATAGACATTGAAGGCGCGAGGCACAGCGGGAAAGGAGGTATATTCATTGTTACTTCGGATGTTTCTGGTCAAAATAATCCCCATTTTATCCGTGCCAGGTGGATAGCGAAGCGTCTTCCAAGGAATCGCCATTTCTGCCACCCAGTTGGAGTCAGAAATCTCGGTTCTCACCTTCCACAGTCCCGACCATTCACGATTAAAAATTTCGTCATCCATCACCAAAATTTCGCGTTGCGTGCCATGCGGATTCGTCTGAAAAGACATCGCATTTCGCTTATCCATGAAGCCATCTATCGCGATTCCGAACAGGTCATTTTGGAAATAATTAAAATCGCGCTGCATATTTTGGGTGCGGATGTCTGCTTTGCCATTGGTTTTGCAAATCGCGCCGACGTAAAGGTATTCTCCATCAAACAAAATTCTTGCTTCTGTCGGCATACTTGTCGCATTGCCTTGAGTTGGGTCTTTTTGGATGAAAGTGGTGATGGGTTCGGCAGTCAGCCAACTCGCTTCGTTTATTTTGCCATCTATTTCAATCGGTTCGACAGTTTTAATGGCTTGGATGTTGGGTGCTTCGGCTGGTGGCTCGAAGGTGATTTGAGCTAGGCAATAGTTAGCAATAAAAGCGAGCAGTAGGCAGGTGAGTCGTTGTTTCATTTATTTTCTATCCATCTTATTTGCAGCAATGTTGCAAATATAGAGAAATTGTGGGTTGGTGTGGCAAGAGTTTATTTCACGCCTTTTTGTCCAACAACTCTTCCAGACCATACATCGGATATACTTGCTCAAAACGCTCGCCTAATCGCTGTTTTTCTTCGCCTACAAATTGATGGATAGCTCTCTTGAAATCAGCATAGCTATCAAATTGAAGATCATGACTTTTAGATAAAACTTTTGTGACTAGTTCGCCCAAAGTTTCTCCTACGACATTAGCTACAACCAGACTAGCAATAACGCCTGGCAAGTTCAGCGTTCCTACCATTGTCATCAAACCTGCACCCACAAAAGTTTTTACTGACTCCTTTACATTAGCAAGTAACAAATCCGAAGTTGTTTTGCGCGACTGCTCTTGAATGATCGCATAAATATCCAAATACAGTTTTTGTTCTTTATCCATCTGCTCTTCCAAATAGAACAACATCGTCATCAAATGATACAACTTCGCTTCCGACAATATCCAATCCTTCATTATTCCTGACAAGCGCAGTTCTCGGGCTTCGGCAGTCGGTTCTCTTTTGACCTTTTCGTAAGCATCTCGTAATAGCTCACTTTCTGCTTGGGTGATGACCGTTTCTGCATGGACATCTGACGAATAAATGAATTGATCTTGCAACGTAGCAGCTCTACCCGAAAGCACCGCTTCGCCTAGTTGCTCTTTGATGTGCTGCCTAGTCTCTTCAATGATGTCGCGGTACTGCTTTGGCGTCAAATGATAGGTGTACCACAACGGCTTCAAGGTATCAGGAGAAGTGACTTTTTGATCGTGAAAACCATGCTTCCTGAGCGCGTGATGAAAAACTCGAATACCTCTTTCTACTTCTGTGTAGTGCGCATAGTGCATCAAATGCCTCCCAAAAGCAGTTTCCTTCAAATCAAAGACTTGTTTAGGAATGTCCTTCATAAAAGAGTAGCCTAATTGTTTCTGTTCTAACTTCAAAGTGGTCTTGGTCAATCCTTTCGGCATCGACTTATCTATATCATACTTGATGCTCAAACACTGATAAGCAGCAGGCAAATACTGTTTGTGAATTGCTTGTAGGTAAGTGTACGCCTCTTTTGGCTGTCCGATATAGCGCAAAATAAGTCCAGCATAATAGATTTGCTGCAACTGCTCATCTGTATAAACCTTCGCTTTCTTGAAAAATCCACGCTTCTTTGTTTGCGGACGTAGCCTTTCGATAATAGGTAAGGCACGTTCTGCAATAGGTTCTGTTGGTTCATAAAAATCATCAGCACTTTGCACCAAATAATAATATGTCTGCAAATCAGTTGGCTTGCTTTTTAGCACTTGCGACAGTAACTCAAATGCCATCAGCGCATCGCCCATAAAGTAGTTCAAAATGCCTTTGTATCTCTTCCATTCCCATCGCTTGAGTTGTTGATGCCAGTTTTTTAACTCTGCGTATTGGGTGTAGGTTTGGTAAGGGGTTACTTGCTCTATGGTCAATTTAGTGAGTTGCTGCCATTGTGTCGCATTTTTTGGGTATAGGAAAATTTGGAGGAGGCGGTGAGTGAGGTAGGGGAAATTGGGGTATTTAGAGGCTAGAAGAAGCATATTTACAATCGTATTACCATCTTCTAGATATAAGCCCCGTTGATAATTTGCTAATGCTTTTGTATGTTCCTTTTGCAGAGAGCAAATAATTCCTTTATTGTTCCATGCAAAAGAATAACTCGCATCTAGCTTTATTGCATAATCGTAACATTCTAGTGCTTTTGAATATTCCTTTTTTATTCTGTAAACATTTCCTCTACCGTTCCATGAATTAGTCAGCTTAGGATCTAGTTCAATAGATCGGTTATAGTTTAATAAAGCCTCTTCGTATTGCCCTAACTCAGTGTAGATATCTCCTCTACCACTCCAAGAAGTAGCCAATTTTACGTCTATCTTAATAGCGCGAGTATGACTATCTAATGCTTTTCTGTACTCTCTCAGCTTGTAGTGTATATATCCTTTGCCGTTCCAAGCAGCGGCTAGGTTTGGATTCAGTTCTGTAGTACGATTAAAGCATAATAATGCTTCTTCGTATTCTTGCATCTTGACATATACCAATCCTTTCCCATACCATGCAAAAGCTAAATTTTTATCTAGTTCAAGAGCCTGCTCATAAGCCTCTAAAGCTTTTTCATATTCCTTTTCCTCATACGCTTTCTCCCCTAATTCCAAGTATTCTCGAGCAGTCATCAGTCAATGGTTTTTGTGTTTATAAATACAAGAATAGATTGCTCAAAGATGGAGGCAACTTCATTATCTCACCAAAGCCTTCCCCTCCTCCAAAAAAGCAATCTGCTGCCAAGCCAAAACAATATCCTTTTCAGCCACTCTAGCCTTCACCAACACCTCTTCCACAGGATAATCCGTATTGTTCTGCATCACCCAAATTTGATGACTTCTCACCTCTGCTCTGAATAATAAATCATAAACATAATTATCATTGTGCCAGCCGAAGGCAACTAGCGCAAAAGCATTATTTTGATCGTCATGAATGACTTGCTTTTTGAGATCAGGTGCATTCAAAGAAGTGGAACTCGCCATTCGCTCTACTACCTCTTTGAGTATCAAGGAATAGTCAAGTTGAGCGGTATATTCAGTAATGATCGTCATTTTTTCTTTGTTCCAAGCTATATGAAGATTATTTTCATCCACTCCAGCTTGGAATAGTTTTTCTTCGAGCGGATAATCTGTATTGTTCTCCAAAATCCAGATGTCGCCTGTGTCTTTTAATTCAATATGAAACAGCAAATCATGGATATAACTATTATTGTCCCATCCTGTATTGAAGAGCAAGAAATTTTGCTTTTCTTGATCGACAAGCAACTGCTTTTCTAACTGAGGTTGGTTGATGGTTTTAGAAGAAGCTGGACGCTTGATGACAGCGGCTATTATGTCTCTATATTGATCTACTTTTTCCATGCTTCTATTTTTTGTTCCTTGATATTAACGATGATTAGCTTCACGCCGTTCTTCTCTAGAGAACGCAAGAGAAAAGGAATTTCTTTGAGACGCTCGTATTTTTGTGCAGCTATGGCTAAATATATAGCTCGCTTGATCTCTACTTCTTCTAGCGCATCTCGATAAATAATGTACTGTCCAAGTGCTCCATAGATAGATTCCAATAAAGACCTTTTGGATAGACTTTTGATCTCAACTATGATTTGCTCTTTTCCCTTTTGAGCCTCTAGCACTCTCTCCGTCGCCAGATCAATATAGAGTGTTGTGCCTTCTAACCGAATATCCAATGGATCATCGGTAATTAGCCATTTATCCTTCTCCAATGCTTTGCGAACTGCATCGTGAATAATATCTCTTGCCATTTATTAGTGAGTTAGTGAATCTCACTATTCACTATGCTAAAGGTTTTAGTGCTGTTTTCTATTTTCAGCAAACATCGCATCCATATTCGCTCAGTGCAGAGCTATTATAGCCAGAATGAAGGCATGAAGACTAATACTTGAATGGAGAAATACTTCCTGTCAACCAGCCGCTCTCACCACCTCCAATAATTCATAAATAGAGGAAATACGCTGCTCCTGATTTTTCGATTTAAAAACCCAGACAACACCATCCGTTTTCGGCAATACTTCAATGGCGATAGGCGCGCTTTCCACCACCTCGATTCGGCTTCTTTCCAACGCATTTTTTGTCCAAAGCAGTTCATTGCCTGATCCGCTGAGTTGGACTTGTTGCAGATAAGGTTCTTAACTTTCAAATGCGCCTTTTTGCATATCAAAATGGATGCCTTCGCTTTCAAAAGCTTTGGCAAATGAGCCATCTAAAATTAAATCTTCGGGTGCACCGATCACCAACTTGCTGTTCTTAGGTTGCAACCAAAGCTTGTCGGCGTACTTCAAGGCCAGTTCCATATCGTGAGTGGACATCAAGATGCACTTATTTTGTTCCTTCGCCATTTTGCGCATCAATTGCATAATCTCTATCCGTCGCGGCAAATCCAAAAAAGCCGTAATCTCATCCAAAATCATAATTTCAGGGTCTTGTGCCAATGCTCGTGCCACCATAATTTTCTGTCGTTCACCATCACTCAACTCCGCCATACTCCGAAGTGCCAATTCTTCTGCACCAACAGTTTTGATGGCTTCCAACACTTTCGCATGATCTGCTTCTGTCAGTTTTCCCGACCAACTTGTATGCGGATAACGCCCCAACGCCACTACTTCATAAGCCGTCAGCAGTCCTGATTGCACCCGATCTGTCAGCACCAAACTCATCTTTTTCGCCAGCTCTCCTTTCGAGATGTTATGCACATTTTCGCCTTGCAAAAATACTTCTCCTGAAAGCGGCTGTTGCATCCCCGCCAATGTCCGAATCAAGGTCGATTTTCCTGCTCCATTGGGTCCTAAAAAACAGACAAGTTCTCCTTTGAATAGCTCCGCACTAATGTTTGCTGAAACAACTTTTGGCTTTCTTTTTGAGCCGTAGCCGACGGTCAGGGTGGTGAGTGTCATTGTTTTTTCCATTGGAGATTTTTTTGAAACACATAGGAACAGTAGGCACATAGTTTTTATCCTCGCTCTATGCACCTATGTCTCTATGTGTTTCCAATTTGTATGTTCTTAAGCCTCAAAAGTCCGCATCTTCCGACTCTTCAAAATCACCCACATCACCACAGGCGCACCGACGACCGCATTCACCGCATTGAGGTGGAGAAAGTGGCGCTCCCAGGGTAAATGGACAAATAAATCCGCCAATTGCGCCAAAGTTGCACCCAACAGAATCGCGGCAGGAATCAAGATTCGATGATTAGAAGTACCGAAAAGTCCTCTTGCCAAATGTGGAATAATGAGTCCTAAAAAAAGAATCGGACCACAATAAGCGGTCACAGGCGCAGCCAAAAAGACCGAACTCACCAAAGCGGCAATACGAAGATTTTTGATATTCAGACCAAGACTTTGCGCATAATTTTCGCCCAAAAGCAGTGCATTCAAAGGCTTTGCCATCAGCCAAGCAGAAATCAGCCCCAACAATACCAACGGCATCAAAACAGGGAAATGCTCCCAATACACCGCCGCAAAACTCCCATCATTCCAGCCTGCAAAAACTTTGGCTTGCGATTGATTGGTAAAATGCAACACGACACTAATCATACCTTGCGCGAAAAAGCCCAACATCAACCCAAAAATCAGCAGCGTAATCGTGCTCACATATCTCGAAATAGCAATCATCATAAACAAGACTGCCCCACAGCCTAAAATCGCGCCTAAAACGACACCTAAATTGCTGAGAAAAGACAGATTCGCCAAAAAAGAAGAACCCACTACCGATGCCGTCACCACCACCAAAGCCACCCCCAACTGCGAACCTGCTGTCAATCCCAAAGTCCACGGCGCTGCCAATGGATTTCTGAAAAGCGTCTGCAACTGCAAACCTGCCACACCCAAAGCTGCGCCACCTATACCCGCTACCAATGCTCTCGGTAACCGAAGCTCATGGATGATGGTCACCTGCATCGGTTTGGCAGCCGAAGAATTAAAGAGTGCCGTCAGAATATCGCGCACTGGAATGGTCACTGAACCGATCCCCAATTCTAGTAAAAAAGCAGCAATGGTTGTCACGATCAGTAAGCCAAAAAAGAAATAAGATCGTAGCGATTTACCTTTGATTGTGGTGGTTAGTTTTTGCTCTAGGGGAGAGGCTAATGTTATTTCCTGCATAGTTTGAGACTTTATATGAATTGACAACTGAACATTTAATACATGACACTGAAGGCTTTGCAGCATATCAGATAAGTAATAGGTAATAATTAAGGCAGCGCGCTGTGCTTACCTCTTACTTGTTACCTGACAATATTTACAAGACAGTTGAATTCTAATACAATTGAATCATGGGCTACTTTCGTTTTCACTTAAAGCTCCTCCTTCTCCAACTCCCCAAAAAACACAAAATCATGCTCAGGCAGTAATTCAGGATGCAGCAAAGCAATCAAATCCGCCAAAATAAAATCGGGGCGCACAGGTCCTAAGTTGAACCAATCATAAGCATCATGCTCTGGCTTGCTGCGGAGGTACTGATGATACAAATTACCATTTTGCCAAGCCTCGAAGCCCGTCAGATAACGCTTGGAGGGCAATCGCACACCCATCACACCATTACTGATAATCCAATGCTCGGCATCTTTGCCAACTTCCAGCCATTCTTCATTCGTGAAAGGTTCGCCGACGGGATTGAAAGGCAGCGTGAAGTCTTCTACGGGATTGATGACACCAGCATCTTTCAAGAGTCGGGCTTCGGTATTGTTGGCATTTGCCATCCAAAAACCACCATCCACGAAATGTCCCCATAGACAAACAGGCTTTGATTCTGCAGTCGTTGCTAATGCTTTTAGAGACGACACTCGCTCCTCAATTTCCTCAAATATTTCGTTTGCTTTTTGCTCCTTATTGAAAAAGAGGGCGCAATACTTGATCCACTCCGCTCTACCCAAATAATCGCGTTCCGCCCAATCAAAAACTGGCACAGCAGGCACATCAAGCTGTCGCAATTTAGGTAAAGAACCGCCAAATCGGATTTGAGACAAGACCATCAGAAAAATATCGGGCTGACGACCCAAAAGTACTTCCATATTCGGCGGCGCTGCCCAACTGTAGCCCACTTCTCCGATTTCGTCATTGAGCAACTTATTTCGGAGCACATCATCATACGTTTTTGTGCCACCTATGGCAACTATATTTTCGGAAAGTCCCAACATCTCCAGCCATGTTTCAATGCCAGGATAATTGGTCGCAATTTTTTGATCGGTTGGAATCGTGATTATGGTCGCGCCTTCCAAATCACCTGTCAAAGCAGGTGCGGTCGTACCCTTTTGAACCAAAACCATCACATCTTCTAAATCTTCCACTTCGGGCATAGCAGAACCCCAATCGCCTAAAGTTGCGCTGGTGCGGACGACTTTGTAATTGTTGTGATAAGAAACGGTGAAGTTTTTGGCGTGTTGGACTTTGACTTTTTCGGGGAAATAATCTTTTGTAGTTGAAGTAGTTGTCTCGGTTGCTGTACTACTTTCATTTTCTGTATGACAGCTTATCAAAAGGGAAAAGCAGATAAGGAAGCTCCAAAATTCAGGCGATATTTTCAGTATGAAATTCATGTACAAATGTGTTTACAACGCCCCTTGCTCAATCGGAAACTTAAAATCCTTCTCCAATCGATCCATGTAAAATAATTCATGATTTGGTAAGACTTCTGGATGAACCAAATGAATCAAATCTGCCAACACTTTATCTGGTCGAACGATGGCTGAACCATACCAATCATAAGCGTTGGTAGCGGGTTTGCTGCGTTTGAAATTGTGATAGAGATTGCCAGTTTGCCAGGCTTGAAAAGAAGACATCAAGCTCTCTTTGGGCAGTGCGGCGGAATGCACATCACCTAATATCCAATGTTCCACATCTTCCGCTTTGGCGAGCAATTCTTCAAAAGACATCGGCACACCCGCATTTTTCAGCGGCGCATCAGGTTGATAGAGGATGTTGTTGAGTCCAGCGTCATTCATAAACTCACATTCGGTGCTGTTTCGATGTACGAGCCATTTATCGTTTCCGGTGTAGTATCCCCATATCACAGTCGGCTTTTCACTCACTTGAGCGACTTTACTTTTCAACGCTTCCACATTGGCTTCGATAGCAGAAAAAACGGTATTGGCTTTCTCTTCTGCATTAAAAAAGAGGGAATAATACTTGATCCATTCCGCTTGTGCTAGATAATTACTTTCCGACCAACTAAACACCGTCGCCGTAGGAATATTCAACTGCCTAGATTTGTCCAACGCATCTGCAAAATCTAGATTGGAGAGGTTCATCAAGAACAAATCGGGTTGGCTAGCGAGCAAATTTTCAAACAAAGGCGGCGAATGCCAACTATAGCCAATTTGCAGCAACTCGCCATCGACTGCTTGCTGCCTTCGACGATCTTCATAGGAAATCAATCCACCGATCGCTACCAGCTTATCATCCAAGCCCAACTCCTCAAGATAGTTCTCTGCATTTTCAATATTGACCGCGACCCGCTCCACAGGAATTTCGATGACTTCGGCTTTTGCCAAATCACCTGTCAGTTCAGGTGCAGAAGTTCCTTTTTGCACCAAAACCATCACATCTTCCTTCGTCTCAGAACCACTCCCAGACCAAGACGAAAGTTTACTCTGCGTGCGGACGACTTTGTAGGTATTGTGGTAAGTGACGGAAAAAGCTTTGGCGTGTTTAGGTTGTATCTTATGCTCGAATAGGTCTTCGCTTTGGGTAGAAGCAGTTGTTGAAGTACTTTCGTCTGTTTTGTTTTCAGACGTGCAGCTGAAAATAACAACGAACCCAATAAGTAAACCTAGCATTCTTTCCATCATTCAAAATTATAGTCTATGAAATTTAATTGACCACCAATTCCCAATTCCTCGACCGATACACCAAAAAACTAAGCCCACCAACAATCAGCACAAAAACACTCAATAAAAGCATCAAGCCACCAGAATTATCAGACACGCGCTCCGTCGAATATTCGTAACGCGGGAAAGCTGTAAAATCTGTGGATGCCAATAATTCATTCGCAAACATTCGAGGCTTGAGGTATTCCTTCCACGTTTCCGTGAAATCAATGATTTGCTGTCGGAAATCGGTGTAGTGAGCAGCGGTCGTACCTGCCGTTTGGTTAAAGACTTTTTGTAGCAAAAGAGCAGGTGAAAGTATGGTCATTTGATCGACCTGCGCTTGTTGTTTTTCTAAGGCTTCGTTGTAATCATTCAGTACAGGATCGACGGCTGCATTAATGACGCCAGCCGACGCAAAAGTCCGCTGCATAAAACCGTAGCGATTCGCCTGGGAGGTATCTCGAACCGCCAATTCTGGATGATCGCGGAGGTAAGTATCCATGATTTTGTCCATATTATTCAGGGCTTCGGTGTACGCTTCTCGGTATTCGTGGATGATATTGACGCGCGATGGAACAGGATTCAGGGAGGTGGTAGTTTGTGTAATAATAGCAGGAATGAATAGCACAAATGCTAACCAAAGTGCCACCAACGTAATCGCATTTGTTCCTGAAGGCTTACCCAACAAATTCACCACAAAGGCTATCCCAAACCAAAATGCCATGTAGAGCAATAACGCACCCAAGAGCATCGAAACCGAACCTAATTTATCCACCAAATCAACACCTTGCCAGCCAAGTCCAATCAAAATAGTCGCTGAAACGATAATCGACAATAGCAAAAAACGAATCAATAGTTTTTGCAACAACCAACCATAAAGCGACACAGGCTGAGACGCAATGACTGGCAAAATACCCGATTCTTTGGCAGACGACAACACATTATAACTCAATGCCAACACCAGCAGCGGCAGCAAATAAATACAAACAAATGCCAAATCAAATGTCCCAAACAACAACTGAACGGGATTGGTTAGTTCTGAAAAGCCTAAGCGGTAGGACTCTTCGTAGAGTTTGGGTTTGACGACATGCGGAAATAGATCGCTTTGACCAGTAGCGATCAAAGTCAGTGATTGCGGTTGCATAGCGATGACTCGTGGCGTATTGTAAGACATATCCCACAAATCTCGGGGATCGCGCCAGCTGTCTTCTGGCGGTGCTTCTCGATTCTCTTCGATGGCAAGAATTTTCTCCGCTCGGACAGTTTCTAGGCTATCCATTCGCTGCACTTCTTTGTCGATTGCTTGCTGTCGTTCAGCGACCATTTCCGCGCCATTATGGAGTGCATAAAAAGTCAATCCAAAGAACAGCGCAATGACCAAAAAGACCCAGCGATCGCGCCCAAGTGTGGCTAACTCATGCTGTAAATTATTCAAAAACATAATTAAACGACAGTTAATTGACGGGTAGCCAGCAGTACGCCAAGGGCAGTAGCAAGCAACCAAAATCCAAGTACCAAAAAATTCGAGGCGTGCAGCGGCATGATGGCTGACAAAGTTGGTGGTTCGTAAGAAAAGGCAGGTACGGAAGCCCAAACCTCTTCATCGCCTTTGTAACTCCAGTCGCCTGTACGCGAATTTTCCATCAGGTCGCCATTCATCGCGCCAACTAGTTCGATCCGATACTTTTCGGCAGCATCTGCAAAATTCCAATGGCTGTGGTAGTCCGTTCTGCTGATTGCCATGGACAAAAAACGAGTCGGTAAAAAAGGAGACAGCGCAGCAGCAGTTTGATAGACATCCGTTTGTTCTTGGTAGATATTTTTTAGGAGCGCGTAATGTTTGAAATAGATTTCGGCATCTGCTTTTTCGCTTTCTTGCATCAAAAAACCACTCCAGTTGAACGGCAAATCCTCCAATGAGCTGACGTTGTATTTTTCGAGTGTTTCGGCTTCCAATTGTTTCGCTTTTTCACTCCAAGGCGCATGCCCATCCAGTCCAGCTTGCTTATCCGCTTTGATGTTTTCTACAAATGCACTCTGAGTAGGATAAGGATGCAATTGATTGGCAAGGCTAGTCGTGAATTTTGGAATCACCAAACAAGCAATCATCCAAATGCCCAACAATGAAACGAATGCCACATTAGACTTTTTGGCAAGTAAAGACACCAGCAGCGTGAGATTGATAAAAACCATGAAGTAGAGCAAATAGACACCAAACAAGCTAGTAAGTGCGCCACCGTTGAATTGACCGTAGTCGGAAAGATTGCTCAAGAGCAACCAAGCGAGCCCGTAAAGTGGCAGTACTAATCCCAACACCAGCAAAAACAGCCCCAACCATTTGCCTAAAGCCAAGGCATAAAATGGCACTTGCTGACTTTTCAATAACCGAAGCGTCCCCGACTCTCGCTCACGTGTAAAGCTATTGAAACCCAACAAAATGATCAGCAATGGGATGATGAAAAGCAGAATAAAATCAGGCGTCAAATCGCCGAAGCGCGACAGTCCAGTTTGGTCTTGAGCTGCCATATATTGTGCTTCATTTCGGCTGTGTGCTTCCAGAAAAATACTCACACCTGCGTACTTATCGATGCCACTATCAATCAGCGACAATGGATAGCGAGGTTTGAAAGCATATGTTCCAAAGTGAGCCGCTGAATGTGGATTTCTCTCGCCTTGTCCGAGCCATTTTTGACGTGCATTGTCTTGGGCTAGTTCGTACTGTTGCTTCACCGATTTATAATACTGAAAACTTAGCAATGTAGAAGCGATCAACAAAATGGAGACGATCACCGAAGCCCACTGAAAACGCCGTTCGCGTAAGATTTCTTTGCACTCTTTTAGAGCAATTGTTATAATGTGTCCCATTCGTCTTAATTCTAATTCATGTGTTCTAAATACAAAGATTCCAATTCGGGATGACTGACGGCTTGCGATTCTACGGAAGCCACCAATTTCCCTTCGTTCATGATCCCGATATGTGTGCCTGTTTCACGAGCACGAAATAAATCGTGAGTCGCCATCAAAATCGCTAGCCCTTCTTCTTTGAGTTGCAGCAGCAAATTGGAAAATTCATTACTTGCTTTTGGGTCTAAACCGGAGACGGGTTCATCCAATAATAAAGCACGCGCATCTTTCGCCAATGCCAGTGCAATGCCCACTTTTTGGCGCATGCCTTTGGAGTAAGAGGAGACTCTTCGATCAAAAGCGGTACGCTGTAAACCGACTTGATTCAAGAAGGCTTCGTATTGTTTTTTGTCGTAGTTTTTTCCTGCCAATTTGCTGAAATAGACCAAGTTTTCCATGCCAGTCAAGTTGGGATAGAGCATCAAATTTTCAGGAATGTAGGCGACGAACTCTTTGGTCTTTGTCCCATGTTTGGTCACATCCAATCCGTTGATACGCGCTTCGCCAGTCGTCGGTTGGATGAAGTTCATGAAGAGGTTGATCGTCGTTGTTTTGCCAGCTCCATTTGCACCCAAGAGACAGTAGATTTGCCCTAGCTCAATCTTGAGATTTAAGTTTTTCAAAGCCTGATGCTGACGGAAGGATTTAGATAAGTTGATGGCTTCTAGCATAAGGAATGAGTTTGTTTGTCTAAGTCTAGATGATCTGCCAAATATGCAATGTTGTTGCAAATATAGACAAATTATAACTTGCCATCCTGTATATTTTTCAATGACGTGATGTTTAGTTGGGAGGATAAAAATTGATGTGATCTGTCCCATACCTCAAGTGATTGATGCAATGTAGTGGAGGTGAAATGAGCTTACTTTTGTGGTTGAATTGATTGCATAAATAGTAAGCTTATGACCTTTAAAAAGATAGAACATCTCCTCAGCCGAGGGTCCTTCATTGGGAAGAGCGGATGGAGCCTATTGGGGATGAGTTTTTTGAATTATTTGCCTGCCGTTGCAAAAACAGACGACAGCAGGAACGATAAAATACAAGCAATGAATCAAGATTATGTGGTGATCGTAGGTGGAAGTTATTTGGGATTGGCGGCGGCGATGACGTTGGGACGCTCTATTCGGAAGACTTTAGTGATTGATAGCGGAAAGCCTTGCAATGCGCAAACGCCTCACGCTCATAACTTTATCACTCAAAATGGTGAGCCGCCTCATATCATCGCGGCACGAGCGAGGGAACAGGTGATGAAGTACCGGACAGTTGAGTTTTTGGAAAGTCTGGTGACAGATGTGGAAGGCGAGAGCGGCAATTTCAAAGTGAAGACGCGCTCCAAAGAGACTTTCAATGCCAAAAAGATCATTTTTGCCACTGGTATCAAAGACATTATGCCTGATTTGCCTGGCTTTGTGGACTGTTAGGGTATTTCGGTCATTCATTGCCCATACTGTCACGGTTATGAAGTGCGGTCAAAACAAACTGGTATTTGGGTGAATGATGAAAGTGCTATTGATTTTGCCAAATTGATTCGCAACTGGACGGATGACCTGACCATTTATACCAATGGTGCACCTCAATTTGATACTGCGCCTTTGAAAGAATTGGGTGTAGCAGTGATGACCAAACCTATCGCTTCCATCGCTCACAGGGATGGACAAATTGAACACTTGGTTTTTGAGGATGGAAGCACTTCCAATTTAGACGCACTTTATCATAGAGCGAAGTATGAACAGCATTGCAAAATTCCTGAACAACTAGGCGTCAAAATGACGGATGCTGGCTATATCGAAGTCAACAACTTTCAGCAAACTTCTGTGCCTGGTATCTATGCAGTAGGTGATGCGACGACTTTCTTTAGAGCGGTCTCGATCGCTAGTGCGAGTGGGAGTAAGGCAGGTGCTATGGTAAATCATGAAATCATCGATGAGGTGTGGGCTGATTAGTGGTCAACGAACACTGTTGCTGGACAATTTCCCATTGTCCAGCAACTTGATCAAAACAGCTATAAACAGAAATGAACCAAGAAAAAAACAAAGTGATGTGATGACAGCAACTTCAGCAGATGTGAAAGGCAATAACTATCTAAAGCTAGAAACGACCCACGACTTACTAGAAAATTGCTTGAATCAACCGATGGGTCAGCTCAAAGACGAGTACAAAATCATCTTTGTCCAATCGGGAAAACTGCCTATCACCGTAGGTGAAAGAAGGTATAAAGCGACTTCAAAAACACTCCTTTTCATCTCGCCAGAACAGTCGATGACAATTCATGATTATTCGGATGATTTGGAAGTGGAAACGCTGCTTTTCGATACCGATTATTTTCTGCTTTACCTCAAAAATCAAGTGAAGCTTTGCTTTTATCCTTTCTTTCAATTCAATAGTCACCCTGTGCTGAAATTGAGTAGTGTGGAGTGGAAAAGTTTGATGGCTGTGAAGAGCAAGATTGAATTTGAAATCCACAATCGAGCATCCCTCAATGATGATTTATGTTGTCGGTTGTATTTGAATATTTTGCTGATTGAAATTGAACAGATTTATGTCCTCAACAAAGAAAAAAGTCACGCCAATACGTCCCGAAAACATCTCATCACCGCAAGATTTAAGAAATTGGTTGATAAGAATTTCCTGACCCTACGTAAGGTATCCGATTATGCTGAAAAGCTCTACATTTCTTCTACTTACTTGAACGATACCGTCAAAAGCAGCACTGGACAGTCCGCCAGCGAGATGATTTATGATCGCCTGATTCAGGAAATCAAAGGCGAGCTCATCCAAACCGAAGATACCATCAACGAAATTGCCTATCGCTTAGATTTCAGCGATGTCTCTTACTTCTGCCGATTTTTTAAGAAGCAAACGGGGATGTCACCTCAAGTTTTTCGGGAATCGAAACATTATTGAACGCTATCTTCAACAATTTCATAGCCTTTCTCTCAGCTAATCAGCTACGCTCACTAGAAGGTTGAGAAATATTTCAAGAGCACATATTCTTCATTTATCGTTTTGTATCATTTTGACTTATTGATTTGTATAAGTCTACGATAGTTTGCACAAAGAATCTGGTCTCACAGGAATTTATATAGAGCAGATCGCGTTATTTGAACAACAACTAATATCTCATGCTACTCACCATCTCTACCGCTCACCAAAACGCAACAGATTTAGGCTATCTGCTACACAAGCATCCCGATAAATTTCAGACAGTGAAACTCTCCATCGGTCAAGCACATGTTTTCTATCCTGAAAGCTCACCTGAACGAACGACGGTTGCTTTGCTGCTAGACATCGATCCGATTGATATGGTGAGAGGCAGCAGAAATTTGTCTGGCAAAGGCTTTTCATTGGGACAATATGTCAATGACCGACCGTATGTAGCTTCTTCTTTTATGAGCGTTGCCATTGCTAAAACGTTTACGACAGCTTTAAATGGCAAATGTAAAACCAAACCTGAATTGGCGGAAACTGCTATGCCTTTTAAGGTCAAGATTGCGGTCTTGCCAGCTCCGAAAGGTGGGGAGTTATTGATTAGAAAGATGTTTGAGCCATTGGGATATGAAGTTCAGACGGAACGACACATTTTGGACGAGCAGTTTCCTGATTGGGGAGATAGTAAATATTATACGCTGTCCTTGAAAAACACTTTGAAGCTAAAAGATTTGCTGTCTCATTTGTATGTGCTCATTCCTGCTTTGGACAATGACAAACACTATTTCGTCAGTCAGAATGAGATCGACAAATTGCTAGCTAGAGGTAAAGGCTGGCTGGAGCATCATCCTGAAAGAGAACAAATTACGAGTCGCTATTTGATTAATTTGAGATCGTTGGCGCGTCAGGCGATTGAGCGGCTCAATGAAGCTACCGAAGGCGACAAACCTGAAGAGCCAACCGAAGTCAAAGAGAAGAAAGAAAATCTGCATCAACAGCGATTGAAAGTTGTTTTGAAAGAATTGAAAGCGACAGGAGCTAGAAAAGTGATTGATTTAGGCTGCGGTGAAGGAAAATTGATCCGAATGTTGCTGAAAAACAAACAGTTCGAGCAAATAACAGGTATGGATATTTCCTATACTGAATTGATGAAGTGCAAAGAACGTTTGTATTGGGATGAAATGGCACCTCGGCAGAAAGAGCGTATTGAGCTATTTCAAGGAGCTTTGACGTATAAAGATGATCGACTGAGCGGATTCGATGCAGCTGCTTTGGTGGAAGTGATCGAACACATGGATGAAGATCGTTTGCCAGCTTTTGAGCGCGTCGTTTTTGAGTTTGCGCAACCCAAAACGGTCATCCTTACCACACCAAACGGTGACTACAACGTCCTCTTTGAAAATCTGTCGGCAGGCACGATGCGACACACCGATCATCGCTTTGAATGGTCGCGAACGCAATTTCAAAATTGGGCAACTCAAGTAGCAGAGAAACACAATTATCAAGTCCGTTTTGCTTCTATTGGAGAAGAAAACGAGAAGGTCGGAGCACCTTCACAAATGGCAATTTTCAATTATGCAGATTAGAATCCCTGAACTATCGCTTGTTCTTTTAGTCGGTCCTTCTGGCTCAGGAAAAAGCACATTTGCTAGACAACATTTCGGGCAGTTTGAAGTCGTCTCTTCTGACACTTGTAGAGGTATCGTTTCCAATGACGAGAACAGCCAAGCTGCTACAAATGATGCCTTTGATCTAGTAAAATACATCATTGGTAAACGACTCAAAAATGGCTTACTGACCGTCGTCGATGCGACCAATGTACAGCCTGAAGCAAGAAAGAAAATGGTGGCTTTGGCAAGGGAATATCACGTGCTGCCTGTTGCTATCGTTTTGAATATGCCACAAAAGGTATGCGAAGAAAGAAATGCGCAGCGCACAGATCGAAACTTCGGTAGTCATGTCATCAGAAATCAAAAACTACAGCTCAAAAGATCGCTGAGAGGGCTGAGGAGAGAAGGTTTTAGAAAGATTTACACCCTCAAAACGGAGGAAGAGGTTGCAGAAGTCAAAGGCATCATTCGAGAAAAATTATACAACGACAAGAAAGAACTACACGGACCTTTCGACATCATCGGTGATATTCACGGCTGCTATGACGAAACGATTGAATTGCTTCAAAAATTGAACTATCAAATCGAAAAAGTCGAAGCAGACGATCAAAATTTTGGTATCAAAGTGACGCATCCTGAAGATCGGAAAGTCATTTTCTTGGGCGATTTGGTAGATCGAGGACCAAATTCTCCATCAGTTTTGAGACTGGTCATGAGTATGGTCAACGACGGTGTCGCGCTATGCGTGCCAGGCAATCATGATCTGAAATTGCAGAAGAAGTTGCATGGCAAAGACGTGCAGTTAAAGCACGGTTTAGCGGAAACAGTGGCGCAATTGGAGAATGAATCTGATGCCTTCAAGAATCAGGTCAAAGAGTTTTTGTACAGTCTCATTAGTCATTATGTGTTGGACAACGGCAAACTGGTGGTCGCTCATGCGGGTTTGAAAGAGGAGATGCAAGGTCGAGGTTCGGCTGCAGTACGGGCGTTTTGTTTATATGGTGAAACGACTGGCGAAATCGACGAATTTGGGTTGCCGGTGCGCTACAATTGGGCATCAGAATATAGAGGGAACGCCAAAGTCGTTTATGGACACACACCAATTCCAAAAGCAGAATGGCTGAACAGAACCATCAATATCGACACAGGCTGTGTCTTTGGAGGTGAATTAACTGCTTTGCGTTATCCAGAAGAGCAGTTGGTCGCGGTGAAAGCTAAAGAAGTCTATTGTGAACCAGTCCGACCATTGACACCGCCGACAGAAGTTCTAACTTCTCAACAAGCCTACGACGATCTATTGAATATCGAAGATGTTATCGGCAAAAGAATCATTCAGACACGTCTGCGCAACAACATGACGATCAAGGAGGAAAATTCCATTGCTGCACTAGAAGTGATGAGCCGTTTTGCGATACATCCGAAATGGTTGATTTATCTACCACCTACCATGTCGCCCTGCGCTACGAGTGAGTTGCCTAACTTTTTGGAACATCCATATGAGGCGATCCATTACTATCGAAAAAGAGGAATCGAAAAGCTCGTTTGTGAGGAAAAGCACATGGGATCAAGAGCGGTCTTGATTGTGTGCAAAGATGAAGCAGTCGTCAAGGAGCGATTTGGATTGACGGATGTCGGTATCGGCGTTTGTTATACCAGAACTGGCAGAAATTTCTTCAATGATGCCAATTTAAAGGCTAAATTTCTAGCGCGTGTCCAAAAAGCCTTGTCTGCTTCTGATTTTTGGGCGAAGCATGAGACCGATTGGGTGTGCTTGGATACCGAATTGATGCCTTGGTCTGCCAAAGCGCAAGCATTGCTCAAAGATCAATACGCAGCAGTCGGCACGGCTGCTAATCATGCACTAGGCGAGGTTGTCGATGTTCTTCAAAAAACGAGTGAAAGAGGAATCGAAGGTATTGATGCCATGTTAGCCACTTTCCAGCAAAAGCATTCGACAGTCCACAAATTCATCGACGCGTATAGAGAATATTGTTGGCAAGTCGATTCTATAGCTGACTTCAAACTCGCGCCTTTTCACATTCTAGCGACAGAAAGGAATGTCCATGCTGACAAGGATCATGTTTGGCACATGGAAAACATCAAAACGATTTGTCAAGCTGATGAAGAACTTTTCAGAATCACGCCCTATCGAATTGTGGACACACGTTCAGAAGAAAGCATTGAAGCAGTGACCAACTGGTG
This sequence comes from Bacteroidota bacterium, assembly GCA_038749535.1. Lineage (GTDB taxonomy): Bacteria > Bacteroidota > Bacteroidia > Chitinophagales > Saprospiraceae > JAAUTG01. The sequence goes on along the minus strand of JBCDHX010000002.1, from coordinate 552 downwards.
GATAGAACTGACTGGGAGAGGTGGAGAAGGCATGGTCGTAAAGCCCTTTGATTTTGTCACTTACGGCAAAAAAGAAGGCTTGCTACAACCCGCCGTCAAATGCAGAGGTAGCGAGTATTTGAGAATCATTTATGGACCTGAATATGATCTGCCGCACAATTTGGAGCGACTGAAAAATAGAGGTTTGTCCCGCAAACGCTCATTGGCATTGCGAGAATTTGCGCTGAGTATCGAAAGTCTGGAGCGATTTGTGAGACGCGAGCCACTGCGACGTGTGCATGAAAGTGTGTTCGGGGTGTTGGCATTGGAGAGTGAGGAGGTGGATCCTAGGTTGTAAGCTTCGTTTATTTTATTTATCTTAGACTGCTAAAAATAGAAGATCATGGTGATGCTTGCGCCGAAAAAGAGATTGATTAGGGCAAACGCATCAAAAGTATGATAATCAATAGTTGTCGTATGGAGCAAGTGTGGAACACGTTTTACTTAGGTGGCGGATGGCGAAAGGGCAGGTTCGACGGAGGAGTTTGCCATTTCTAGACCTTTTGATTCGTT
>JBCDHX010000001.1:0-140251 GCA_038749535.1 Bacteroidota bacterium | reverse complement strand
TTGGTATTCCATCCTTTGGGTCGTAAATTTGTCCCCAGACAATAAGGACATCTTTGTTTTTGTTTTTCCATCCCTCAAAGATCGTGCTTATTGTCTTTTCTTTCTTCCCAATTTAGAAAAGTGCACATTTGGTACACTACCAAAAATTTAACGCAAGACAGGATAAAATTTGCCCTTTGTAGTCAATCAAGATGCGGCGTAACAAGTCTAATATCTACAAGAAGTAGGCGAATTTGCAGTAGCTGAATAATTTATCAAACACACAATGAAAACCTATTCTACCCTCGATGCAATCCGGCTGTATGTCATGAAAGCGCAGACCCAAAAGGCATTGGATGAGTTGTATACTTTCTTGAAAGCAACCAAAGTATCGGACTTCATCGATCAGATCATCATTTTGTCTTCTAACTATAATGACATCGACAAGGCGACGACCTTGGGATTGGGGGAGTATAGAGAGGAGAAGAATCGCATCAACTTGGCGTTGTTGAAAATACTGACACGCTTAGAAGCAGACGGTCATATCGAAATCAAACCCCAAAAATCTGCGCCGAGCAGCGAGCAACTAGATGCCATCGAAAGCAAGCTAGATTTTATTTTGGCGCATATCGAGCGGACGGATGATTTGTTGTTTTACGGCTTTCAACAATCCTATCTCTGGAAGCAATTAGAAGAACACTCGCGAGAACTATTGACTCAAGCAAGCATCATTATCATTGAAAAGGAAGGCGAGCAAGACCGATTCAAGGAAGCGATGCACCTGTTGTTGGAAGTGATGACGCACGAACTGGAGCAGAAGTTTTTTGACTGTTTTAAGGCGAAAATCGAAGCGCAGTCGATCACCAAAGAGCAATTTATCGACACGCTCAAAGGGATGAACAAGGGTAGTCTTTATTCTTATGTGTCCGGTGGTGCATCTCTCTCGCTTCATCAGATGGCAGAAATCATCAATAGCAATATTTTTGAGGTGGAGAAAGCAGACTTGGTAGATGCAGGAGCGGACTTTTTTGACTGTTTTCATAGTATATATAAAATCCGGCACGCTGCAACAGTCAGGGAATTATTGAAAAAGCAAAAGGTACTTCGATTGTCCAAAACCATACGTGGATTCACACAGACACTCACCGATTTGATGCAACTGAAAGAAGATGTGATTCATTTATTGACGAATTTACAGCCAAGGTGAGATGTTAGATGCCTATCCCGAAAGCCATCTGGACGGCACAAGTTGTAATGACGTACAACCATCTTACTATTTTCTGATAAAATCCTAATATTCTACTACAAATGCTAGAAATCGCCCACCTATCCACCGACTTCGGTTTTTTTGAAATCGTCGTCAGCTCAAAAGGTATCCAACGTCTCCAGCGTATCGCCGGCGACGGACAGTCCACGACGCCTAAGTCTGATTTGATGAAAGAAGTTATGCAGCAACTGACGGATTACTTTTCCAGCAAGCGGCGCGAGTTCGACCTACCGCTAGATTGGGAAGGTACGAGTGACTTTTATCAACGTGTTTGGCAAGCGTTACTAAATGTGCCTTACGGACATACCACTTCTTACTCAGCAATTGCGCAGGAAATAGGTGATCTGAATGCGGTGCGAGCCGTTGGCTTGGCGAATAAAAACAATCCAATTGCTATCGTCGTGCCTTGTCATCGCATCATCGCCAAAAACGGAGATTTGCAAGGCTATTTCTATGGCTTGGACATGAAGCGAAGACTGCTAGCATTGGAAAATCCGATGAGTTTTGGGGAGCAGGGGAGTTTGTTTTGAATCAAAATGGATGAACGATCACTGCCGCCACAAAAAGGGAAACAGCACTATCGCCATGCTTAATAAAATGAGGTCAATCGCTCCCAAAATGGCAATACTATTCGTCGCAGCGGTAACGACATCTGCTTGTAGTGCTTTTTCGGACAATCGGACGACGGTAAATAAGATCGGGATGATGACTGGAAAACCCAAAATCGCCATGAGCGTAGCGCTGTTATTGGCTTTAGAAGCGATAGCAGCAATGAACGTCAACGCTATCGCAAAGCCGCTCGCACCCAGAAAAGTAGCGATGATGAATTGATTGAGTTGCTCCACGGGATTGCTGATGAACAAGATAAAAGCGGCATACGTCAAAATAGATACGACGCTGAGCAACAGTAAGTTATAAATGATTTTAGCGATCAGGACAGCGATAGGGGAGAGCAGCGTATAATAATACAAGGTGCGATTGCCGCTTTCTTGCACGAAACTTTTCACAACTGCATTGACCGAAGCGAAAAGGACAACAATCCAAAATAAGGTATTCCAAACAGGTGGATTGATTTCTTCCGACGAAATGAAGACCACAAAAACAGTCGAAAAGACATAGAGCAAAATACCGCCCAAAGCATACTTTTGTCGCCACTCCAGCAAAAATTCTTTCTGGATGAGATAGTAGACTTGAGTGAAAATATTGGGCATGAAAAGAATGTCAATTAAGTAACAAATATAGTGCTCTAGATTGAAAAGAAATGGTTTATTCACTCCTATCAAACCCTCAAAAATAACCACTCATATGCCTTCGGAAACTCTCTTGCCCAGTACCGTTCGCTATGTTCTCCGTCCGGATGCAATTCCAGAAACACATCAAATCCGGCATTTTCTAGCAATCGATACATTCTCTTCATCTGCCGAATCATGCCTTTGCTTTCTTGCTCTCCGGCGATGAGATAAATATCAATATCGTGATACTTCGTAGTCGTCAACGCTTGCTGAAAGGCCTGATCGGAAAACCACAAGGAAGGCGAAAAAACTCCGACTTTTCCAAAGATGTTTTGATACTGTAAAGCGGCATATAGACTAATCAAACCACCCATCGAGCTACCCATAATTCCGGTATGTGCTCTATCGGATAGCGTCCGGTAATGCTTGTCGATAAAAGGTTTTAGCGTAGAGATAATAAAATTGACATAGGTGTCGCCGTCGCCACCTCTTTTGTAGCGTTCATTCATCCAGGGCGAGTACTCATCCAGTCGCGTGTAGCCATCTCTAGAGTTTTCGATGCCTACGACGATGGCACTTTGCATCCCCATCGCCGATAGCGAATCCAGCGACTCGTCGATGTACCACTCTCCGGCGAAGCTAGCGTGCTCATCAAAGAGATTTTGCCCATCGTGCATGTATAGGACCGGATAACGCTTATCGGATGTATCATAATCATTGGGTAAATACAACCATATTTTTCGTTCTCTATTGAGCGTCGGTATCGTAAACACCGTTTCCAAAACTTGTACACTTCCTTGCATATGGGTACTAATTTGTTTGGGTTCTTCTGCGTCAAACTTACAACTCATCAGCAGCATGACCAATAATAGTGCAGCTAAATGTCTGGCGGATGTGGAATGTTCAAAGTCGTAGATTGTCAAGATTTTGTCGTTTTGAGAAGGGTGGGTGTTGAGTGTGGTGGAGTTGTCAGTTATGTTTTTCGAGAACTCGCTGTAAATTGATGGAGATAAGTAGCTGTTGACTGTTTTACATTTCAAATTCAGCATTTTGCATTTTGCATTTTACATTCACGGACTTTACATTACCTAATCACCCGCCGCAAAACCTCCATCTCCTCCTTTGTTAGCTCTCGCCAAGTACCTACTTTCAGACCATCCAAGTTGATGTGTATGATTCTTACTCGTTTGAGTGTCAGGACTTTGTAGCCCAGATATTCACACATTCGTCGGATTTGTCGATTGAGACCTTGTGTCAAGACGATGCGAAAAAGTTGTTTGTTGAGTTGATCGACTCGACAGCGTTTAGTGACCGTCCCTAAGATGGGAACACCCTGCCGCATCCGTTGTAAAAAGCGGTTGGAGATGGGTCGATCGACCTGTACGATATACTCTTTTTCGTGGTTGTTTTCTTCACGTAAGATTTGGTTGACAATGTCGCCGTCGTTGGTCAGAAGGATGAGTCCGGTCGATGCTTTATCGAGTCGCCCAATGGGAAAAATGCGTTTCGGATAGTTGATAAAGTCGATGATATTGTCACGATCTCGGCGGTCGGTAGTACTTGTCACCCCGGCAGGTTTATGAAATGCCAGATACACAAAATCATACGCAGCAATGACTGCTTTGCCATCCAGTGTCACGCGATCATCGGGCAAGATGCGATTTCCTTTTTGGGCGATCTGTCCATTGATGCGCACGCGCCCAGCTTCGATCATGCGATCTGCTGCTCGGCGCGAACATCTGCCAGTGCTGCTGATGTATTTGTTCAGGCTGATAGAACCATCGTCGTTCATTAGCCTGCCACCAGTTTACGACCTTCTTCTGTGAATGTCTCCAGTTCTGCTAAAAGGGCTTTGGCTTGAGCGGCGATGCGGTTTAGGTCATCTACATTTTGCTCCAGCTTTTGTCGGATACTAGAGGCGACCAGCACCATTTGAAAGTCATTGCCTTCTTCTAGGACATTGGTCACTTTAGCGACATTGACGGAGGCTTCGTTATAGGTTCTGTCCCAGCGTTGGCGCAGGGCTTTGTTTTTCGCCAATTCTTCTTTGCGCAGGTCTTCATTTTGAATGCTGCTGCTGAGTTCGTTGAGTTTATTGAAGTAGTCACTAGAGGTTTCGCCTACGTCGTCAAAGTCTTTTTTCAACTTTTCATAGCGATTCTGAATGCTCGTCCACTGCTTTTCAAAGTCTTTGGAGACATCCGGTAGATCAGGATTTTCGACAGCTAGTGCTTCACCAGCTTCTTCCAGACTTTCTACAACCTCTTCGGAGAGTTTTTCTCTGTTTTTTTCAAAAGCTTCCAAGGAAGATTTTAGTGCATCGCCTTGTTTCAGGGATGTTTTAGTCGTTTTCCATTTGCAAGCACCAAGTAGCAGTAAGCTGCTAAAAAGTAGGATAGATAGTTGTCGCATCGTATTTGTGTTTTTATATCTGGTATAACGCCTTATAGGGTTATTAGATCGTCGTATACAGGTGAAACCTACTGATTCATCAATTTAGACTGACTAAGTTTCGCAAACTTGGCAAGTCTTTATATATCTTGTCAAAATATAATTTTGCAGATCATGTTAGTACCAATCGCCAATCACAAAAATAGCAACTTGCTAACAATGAAACGTTAACGTTTTTATGAAAAGGGAGACTCAAGAGGAAAAGAGAACACAGCCGGATGTCGATTCGGAAGCGATGCTCAGGCAGTTTTACTTCCGCTATCGAGATGAATTTTTGCGTGCGTTTTCAAAATATGAACTCGACGAAGCAGCACGCTTAGATGTCTATCAAGATGCGATGATCGTGCTAGTAGAAGCGATGCGTAAAGGCAAAGTGACCCTCCAGAACAATGCAAAAAGCTATCTCTTCGGCATTGGGCGCAATTTATTCGTCGATCGCATCAAAAGTGAACTCAAGAAACGCGAGCTTCAAGCTGACCTCAAAAACCAAGCTGATATCAGCGAAAACGTAACGCTCGACCACATCGAGCTCAGCCATCGACAGCAAACCTTACAACAAGCCATCCGACAATTGGGCAAAAAGTGTCAAGAAATACTGACGCTCTTTTACTACAGAAAGTACGCCATAGAAGCCATCCAAAAAGCCATGAACTACAATAGTGAAAATGTAGTCAAAGCACACAAGTCGCGCTGCCTTAAGCAGTTGCGAGAAATAATGAAAGCATAATTATGAAATATGGGTCATGGGTTATTATTCTATGATCCATGACTCATAAATCATAATCCATAAAAAAAGCAGATGAGTAGAGAAGAGTTACTAGACAAATACATTCGGGGCGAACTGACGGTGGAAGAGCAGAAAGCTTTTGAGCAACTAGAAGATAGTACAGAAGAGCTAACGTTTTTGCGTGATCTGGAAGTGGTGCTGCAAGCAGAAGATCGCAGTAAGCTGAAAGCGCAATTCCAAGATTTTGAGTCAGCAGCCAAAGAAGTATCATTGCCGAAGCAAGAAGCTCGTACGCGAAAATTGCCAACTTGGTCGTGGGCAGCAGTGGCGGCAGTTGTGCTACTGATCGGTGCTTTTTTATGGTTTTGGCAACCTGCGCAGCCGGATTACCTAGCCGATTATTTCGAGCCGTATCCTAATATCATTGCGCCCATCCAAAAAGGTGGAACAAGCACAGACGCACTCGCCGAAGCCATGCAAAGTTATGAGCGTGAGCAGTACGAGACAGCCATTGCTCAGTTCGCTACTTCGCCAACGACAGATACGATACAGTTTTTCAGTGGCGTGAGTGCTTTGGCGGTAGGGCAGTATGAAACTGCAATTGCAAACCTGGAAGCAGTGGTGGAAATAGAAGGAAGATTTCAGCGAGAAGCAAACTGGTATTTGGCATTGAGTTATTTGAAGAGTGAAGAAATAGAAGTGGCAAAAGAAATACTTACTAGCATTCAGAAAAACAACGATCATCCCTATCAGAAAGAAGCGACTCAGCTATTAGAAGAATTAAATTAAAAAGGTCAGCATTTGTATATATACAAATGCTGACCTCCTTTTGCAAAACATCAGGCAATGTATGTTTTAAACATTGCGCTTACTGCTTCATCAATTTTTCTACAAACTGATCGCTATCCGTACGGACAATCAAGTAGTAAGAACCACTTGCCAATTGGCTGATGTTTACATTCAGAACACCATTGTTCGTTGATTGATTGACGGTCTGCAACAGTTGATTGCTCATGCTGTATATCTCGACTATAGCATCAGTTGTTGCCTCAGGCAAAGTGACATTGACCACATCAAAGCCTGGATTTGGGAAAATATCTACTTTTCCATCCGTTGGCTTATTTTTCGCTACAACGATGTCAGAGTAAGCATAAGTGCCATCCGTATCGACTTGTTTCAAGCGGTAGTAGCTGATCGACTGATTGAGTGGTTTTGTATCTGTCCAGCTATAGTTTTGTGCTTCCAGTGTGGTCAAGTTTCCTTTCACAAAATCAAGTGTCTCCCACTTGTAAGTGTCTTGACTGCGCTGCACTTCAAAGCCCATATTTTCGATTTCAGAAGCGGTCTCCCAGGTCAGTTCTACTTTTGTAGCTGTGATGTAGTTGAGGTTGAAAGCGACCAATTCTACCGGTAGTTCGGCAGGTACGTCCGTGCAAGTGGATGAACCACCCGAGATACTTGTTGTGATCGTACCAGTCTGCCCGCAAGGATAAGTGACAGCGGCTGCATTTATTGGAAAAGACATTGATGATTGTCCAGCTTGAAGTGTAACCGTTTTTGTGATAACTTCCGATGAAGGTGGATCGACATCTAATATAATGTCAACTGTAATATCCGCATCTGCGTTGCCATCATCTGCGGTCACAGTCACTTGCAGCAAATAGTCGCAAGTGCCATCTCCGTTTGCTGTTTCACTTATAACACTATAATCCACGGTGACGTCATCGCTGCCAGCTTGCAGATCACAAGTAGATACTTGCGCCTGCAAAAAGCCGACGCTAAACAGCAGGGAGAAAAAAGTTAGATAGGTAATGTTGAATGTCATCATTTTATATTTAATGGTGGTGATTAAAATAGAATATTCAATACCAAATTCAATAATGAAGTACGTGAATAAAAACTAGGTTATTTTGGGTCTAATTAAAGCCTATCCCGCTTGCGGGGGCGAAAAACGTAGATGACGCCTTAGCGTCAGCGAGGCTTTTCAACGAAAAGTAGGCACAGAAGAGTCCGTTTTTACACGTAATTGGTTTTTGAAATTGGTATAAGATAGGCACAAAGACACCTGTCCTTATATGGACATCATGTAAGACTAGTCAGGTGATTTTACGACTTGTAATTTTGAAATCGGTGCTAGCAAATGACACTACTAGCGAGGGAAGAAAGTACAAATATACATATTATTTGGAGTTAAGTAAACTAAAAAATGTTAAAGTTGAGCGGGATAATCCCATTTTTTGAAGAACAGTTTCCTATATTCAGGGTTCATTTTTGATTTTGATTATATGACATCAATACACGATTATTTACAAACTTATTTTGATGCAGACGGTGTTGATCTTACGCCTATGGCAGCTCTATTTGAACTAATCGAGCTACAAAAAAATGACTATTTTCTAAAAATGGATCAGTATACGACTCGACTTGGATTTATTCATGAAGGGTTGCTGCGATTTTATGCCTATAATGAAGACGGCAGTAAGGAAGTGACGCAGTGGATTGCCAATCAAGGTATGTTTGTGACTGACTTGTCTAGCTTTGTTTTTGACGCGCCATCTCGGTGGCACATACAAGCACTTTCCGATGTCAAAATCTACGTCATACGTAGAGCAGACTATCGCCGATTGGACGAAATCATCACGGATTGGGCGACCATAGAGACCCGATTTATCGCCAAATGCTTCGTGCATCTGGAAAATCGAGTTTTCCAGCAGTTGTCAATGAGTGCGGAGGAGAAGTATGTGAGTCTATTGCAGTACATGCCCGAAATTTTCAATCAAGCTCCTTTGCAGTATATTGCTTCCATGCTGGGCATGACACCGGAGACTTTGAGTCGGCTGAGGCGGAAGCGAGTGAGTGGTGGCAAATAGAAAAGAGCGTGCAGATACCGACTTTGTTGGCGACATCTGCTCACTTATTTCTGTACTTATTTATCTGATGTTTCTAGCCTTTGTGCTCCGCTTCATAAGCTTGGATGGTGCGCTCGATGATGTCGCAGCATTCATGTAGTTGCTCTTCGGTCATCACGAGCGGCGGCGCAAAACGAATGATGTTGCCATGCGTTGGTTTTGCCAGTAAACCATTCTTCGCCATAGCCACACAGATATTCCAAGCCGTCTTACTATCTGGCGAATCATTGATAACAACCGCATTCAATAAACCTTTCCCACGTACCAGTTCTACCAGATCACTTTTTTGCATCAAATCATGCATGCGCATTCGGAATAATTTACCCAATATGCGCGCATTTTGCATCAACTTTTCATCATAGACGACCTGTAGCGCAGTCAATGCTACTGCACATGCCAATGGATTGCCACCAAATGTACTACCATGCTGTCCAGGCTGTATCACATTCATGATTTCATCGTCTGCCAATACCGCTGAAACCGGATAAACGCCGCCGGAAAGGGCTTTGCCGAGTATTAAAATATCTGGACGTGTATAGGTGTCTTGTTGCTCACAATTGTGTTCGCAAATACAATTGCCACAGATAGCGAGCAAGCTGCCCGTTCTAGCGATACCTGTCTGTATTTCGTCGGCGATGAATAGCACATCATAGGCTCGACATAAAGTTGCTGCTTTTGGGATGAAATCGCCGTCCGGTACAAACACGCCAGCCTCGCCCTGAATCGGTTCTACCAAAAATCCGGCAATGTGCTCTCCTTCTGCCTTCAATATCTCCTCTAATGCTTCCAAATCATTGTAAGGAATCGCCGTGAATCCCGGTGTGTAGGGACCAAATTGACCTTTGGCATCGGGATCGCTAGAGAAGGAGATAATGGTGGTCGTGCGCCCGTGAAAGTTTTGTCCGCAGACGATGATTTTGGCTTGATTCGTCGGAATACCTTTCTTTTCGTAGCCCCACTTTCTGCAAATTTTGATAGCCGTCTCCACACCTTCTGCACCAGTATTCATCGGCAGTACTTTGTCGAATCCAAAATAGTCGGTCATAAACTGCTCGTAGCGTCCCAGCTGATCGTTGTAGAAAGCACGAGAGGTGAGCGTGAGTTGTTCTGCTTGCTCTTTGAGTGCGCCCACGATACGCGGATGGCAGTGCCCTTGATTGACGGCGGAGTAGGCGGATAGAAAATCGTAGTATTTCTTGCCTTCAGTATCCCAAACGTGTACACCATCGCCTTTGGCGAGTACGACAGGCAGCGGATGGTAATTGTGAGCACCATATTTGTCTTCCAGCTGCATCAGTTCTCGTGAGCTGAGTGTGGTTGATGTCATCATATTTGATTTGTTTTATTGATTAGGAAAAGCGGTCGCAAAGGTAGTGTTTTTGGTGTTGATGAAACGCTCTAATGTCAGATGAATCCGCTGCTTGCTACCGATATACCACCTCTACTTTTGTCGCCACTTTTTCATTAGAAGTGGCATTGGCATTCTCAAAGCTTGATGTTCCCCTGAACATACTTACCTGCTCTTCTTTCAAATCTACTTTCCAGAATAAGTTCGTTTTCCAAGCTTTGTTTTTGAAGTGGTACAATTGATTGCCCAGCTTTTTGATGTCCCAATTGTTTTCTCGTTGAAGTACCAAACCATCTGCTGTTACTTGAGTAGTTGAAGGTGGGGCATGAACGATGTAAAAGTTATCGAAGAAGAGTTGAAAACGAGTCGGGTTGCTGCCATTTGGGTACGGCTCGACTTTGATGTTTCGCTTGTTTTGTGTGCCACCTAGTGAGCCGAACTGTCCATCTCGCACTAGATAAACTTCTTTTCTGGAGGTATTGACTGCCCAGAAAAAGCCATTCCACTGTTTTTGCTTGATGTGAAAAAGATAGTTTTTTAGTTTTTTGACTTGCCAATCTTCGCCATAAGTCAATGGATTGTGGGCGGTCACCTGAGTAGAGTTGTTGGTAACAGAATGCACTAAATAAGCTTTATCGAAACGCAAGAAAAAGCGAGCTATGGGTCTATTGTCATTGGGCGAAGTAGCATTCTGTGCGTTGATCGCCATTTCTACTCGATTCATTAGCGTATTGACTCGGGTATTGTCCGAACAATTTTCTCGAGCTTCCAGTAAATCAAGTCGAGCTTCTCGATACTTCTTCTCTCGATAAGCTTCCAATGCCGATTTGTAGTAGCGCGCACAGACTTTTGCCTTTTCATCGGCTTCATTATCGGTTTCTGTTTCTTCATCGGTTGCGTCGTCAGTTTCAGTAGCAGACGCGGGAGGCGTTTCTGTTTGAGTATCAGGAGTGGTAGTTCTATTCGCCAGTTTCTTGCTCAGTGTGATAGCCGCTTCTTTGGCTTGGCAGGCGGCAGAGAGTGTTTCCAATACGCGCTCGGCTTTCTCATAATCGCCTTCTCGATAAGCAACTCTTGCCGTCTGAATGTCAGCAGCACACTCATCAACAGGCACAACAACATCACCGGAAGACCTAAAAAAATAATATCCCAAGCCGCCCAACACAAGTACTGCCAATAGTGGAATCATCCATTTAAGTGGGCTGCTCTTTTTCTTTTCGGGTATGGTCGTCGAAGTCGTCGATAGATTTGTTTGCTGCGCAACGGTCGCATAGCCTTTCTCCAGACTAGACAATAAGGAGAGCATCTGTCCGGTGAGTTGATTTTGCTTGATATTGATGTCCGAGACGCTCACCATTTGATCGCGGATGGAGCGTTCTAATCGCTTAAATCTAGAACTGATGGAAATGATTTCGTCTTTGGTAGCTGAGTCTTTGAGTGTGGCACTCAAGGTGCGCAGTGCGGTCACTGCTGCCTCGATTTTACCCTCTGCCATGAGGTGACGGATGTGTTCGATTTGCTGTCTTAATGCTTGGTTCTCCATAGTTTTGATATGTTCAAGTTAGGAACGGTGAAATAATAAGTTCCTGATTTAGGAAGAAGCTATTTTGAACTTAGACAAGGCGAAAAACGTAGACGATGCAGTGCATCAGCGAGGCTTTTCAACGCAGTATAAGTCCAAAAGAGCGATTCAAAAACGTGAAGTTATTGTTTGACCGTTCTTTGGTATTCAGCACTCAAAACTATTGATTTTTTGCTACAAAAGCTAGTTTGTAGGCTAGTGTGCTAGTAAAGCTTTTACTGCGAAGTATTCCGAAATCTGAAATCTCGCATCCGAAATCATCAATGTAGCTTCTCATACAACCCCACCTCTCTTGCCTTACTCACTCGATCTTCCAAAATCTCAAAAACATTTTGCTTGATCGTATGTGCAATACTAGCCGTTGGTAGATCATTGCAATCTAGACCAAAAGGATCTTCAATTTCCTCTGCCATCAACTGAATACCGAGTAGCGAAAAGAAGATAAACATCGCCAGCGGAATACTCAACCAATGGAAACTGCTCACCATCGCGAAGGGCAGCATGAGACCATAAATAATAATGAACAAGCGTAAATAGACGACATAAGAAAAAGGAATAGGCGTCTTTTTGATACGTTCGCACGCGCCCAAGATGTCGAGTAGAGATTGATGTTGTGCTTTGATGTTGATGTAATCGCCTTCGTTAATTTCGCCTTGACGGTGTCCGGCAGCTAGGCGACCGAAAATGATTTGTGCGATATAATTGGGGATGTGCCCTTTGCGGCTGTAGCCTTCTCGCTCCCCATCTTCCATATAAATCAACTGTTCCAGCTTCGTTCCTTGTCGCAAATGCTCCACTAGCGCGATGCAGAAATTGGAAATATGCTTTGCCATAAAATGACGCACTTGTTGATCGTCTTCCGGGAACATGGTATCGACATAGATAGCGAGATTACGCGTATTATTGACCAATGCGCCCCATTGTTTTCTAGCTTCCCACCAGCGATCATAAGCCGTATTAGTCCGAAAAACCAAGAAGATACTCAAAATCACACCCAGCAAAGAGTAAATGGAGGTGTTGAAAGTCATATCATTCGCCCACCCGCTCACCTCCAGACCGACACAAACGATGGTCGTATAGACACCAAATACCAGCACCGCCCTAAAAATTTTGACCATCGTCCAGCTTTTGAACAGATGACTCAAGTCCTGAAACCAGTTGCCGTTTGTTTTATAGTTTATCATTTGTTTATAGTTGGTTGTGTCGGCAAAATATACCGTAGCTCTCATCTTTCACCTCTCGCGCATCACTTCTCGACCTTTCTCAAACTCTCGAAGCTCTCCAAACTCTCGAAGCTCTCCAAACTCTCGAAGCTCTCCAAACTCTCGAAGCTCTCCTACTCCCTCCCCAAATTCCGTACTCGCCAAATCGAAATCAGCATCCGAATAGGGAAAGCTAGACAAGCAATCACACCCGCCACACCAAAAAAGAGCATTTCGGTATAAATATATTTTGATAGTCCCTTACTGGTCAGGGCAGCACCGCCAGAAACGACATTGTTCCACTCTGATTCGTCCAGATAAGTTTGGAAGCGATTGATCTCCTGAACCAATAGGAAAATTAAGATGGGGGCAAAGAGAATCATTGCCCCTTTCAGCCATTCGATTTTACTCAAAAAAGTCTGTGGCAATAAGAATATATAGCGTGTCAAGGTTAGAAAGGCGACGATTAAAAAGACATTCGACCATAGAAAACGATATTGACCGGCTGAGATAATTGGGAACAAAATAACCAACGTCACGCAAGCCGTCACAATCCACCAAAATAACTCTGTCAGCAGTGTTTTTGACATCTAATTACGAATATTTGATTAAGCAGTAACCATCTGTTCATACAAAGGAAACTGCGCCATAAATTCATTGACTTGATGACGAACTTCTTGTTTTAAAACACCATTTTCCACATCGTTGACCACGGCATCTATCCAGTCGACGACGCGCAAACAGTCGTCTTCTTTGAAACCACGAGTCGTGATCGCCGCTGTCCCGATGCGCATACCGGATGTGACCATAGGTGACTGCTCATCGAAGGGCACCATGTTTTTGTTGACCGTAATGTCAGCTTCACCTAGTGCTTCTTCTACTGCTTTTCCTGTGACACCTTTTGGACTCAGATCAATGAGCATCAAATGGTTATCTGTACCGCCGGAGATAATTTTATAACCTTTCTGCACGAATGCATCTGCCATGGTTTGCGCATTTTTGATGACTTGCTGTGCATAGCTTTTAAAATCAAGAGACAAGGCTTCACCAAATGCAACTGCTTTGGCTGCGATGACGTGCTCCAGTGGCCCACCTTGCATACCCGGAAAGACCGCAGAATTGAGCAGGGTAGCCATAGTTTTGGTCTTGCCACTTTTGGTTTTGATGCCTAGCGGATTGGCAAAATTTTTACCCATCATGATGATGCCACCACGAGGACCACGCAGCGTTTTGTGCGTCGTAGAAGTAATGATATGACAGTGCCGTAGTGGGTCTTTCAACTCTCCAGCTGCAATCAAGCCAGCTGGATGCGCGATGTCTGCCAACAGCAAAGCACCTACTTCATCTGCTATCGCTCTGAATCGCTCATAGTCCCAGTCACGAGAGTAAGCAGAAGCGCCACAAATGATGAGTTTGGGTTGTATCGCTTTGGCTTTGGCAGCTACTTTATCCATGTCGATCAAGCCGCTGTCCTTTTCTACACCATAGAAATGTGCGTCGTAGACCTTGCCGGAATAGTTGGCAGGAGAACCGTGAGACAAGTGACCACCATGCGCCAGATCAAATCCCAATGTCTTATCTCCGGGCTTCAAAATAGCCAAGAAAACAGCAGCATTTGCCTGTGCGCCGGAGTGTGGTTGTACATTGGCGTAAGCCGCACCGAACAATTCTTTCAAACGATCAATCGCCAACTGCTCTATTTTATCGACTACCTCACAGCCGCCATAGTAACGTTTGCCAGGATAGCCTTCGGCGTATTTATTGGTCAGACAAGAGCCCATCGCTTGGATGACTGCTTGGCTAGTAAAGTTTTCAGAAGCGATCAATTCGATGCCTCTGCGTTGACGTTGCAATTCTTGTTGGATAAGCCCAAACACTTGTGGATCAGCAATCATGATCTATAAATTTGGAGACGGAAACAACAGCTATTTTTGTTAGAAATGCTGCGATTTTCAGCGATATGTTTTCAAAAACACAAAGATGATTAATTTTACAATTATTCGACTAGCTTTTGCATTAGTTATTCAACACGAAAGCGTCATCGTTGATACTTTCACGTCGTAGATGTGCCCAATCAATATGAAATAAGCAAATTGTCATTTCCCAATATCTGGGATGTCAATTTTTTTGAACTTAGACTAAGTACTAATCTCACTTTCTATCACAATTGTCCTGTCTTGCATGAAATCAGCCCAGCGTTTTTCCCTCCTACTGTTCCTTACATATATATGGTGTCCTTTTGCTGTTCAGGCAGCTACAGATAAATATCGCTGTATGTGGCGAGATGACCCGGCGACGACTATGGTGGTGGCTTGGAATCAGATCAGCGGGCAGCGTGCTACGCTATATTATGACACACAAAATAAAGGCAAACAGCCGCAGCGATACACGTACAGCCAGACGCCCAATCACTACACGGAAGCCAAAGGAATGCACAATCAATTCGTGCGCTTGCAAAACCTCAAACCCAATACCGTTTATTATGTATTGATCGCTGACTCTGAGGGTTGTAGCCGGCAGTTATCTTTTAAAACAGCTCCCGATCAACCGAATGAACGCCTGTCTATTATAGCTGGCGGCGATTCTAGAAACTTCCGAGAAGCGCGCCGCAATGCCAATATCATGGTAAGTAAATTGCGCGCTCATGTTGTACTGTTTGCGGGAGATATGACCGGGGGTGACTCTAGTAAAGAGTGGCAGCAGTGGCTCAATGATTGGCAACTAACTATCGCCAAAGATGGTCGAATGACACCAGTTTTGGCAGCACGCGGCAATCACGAGCGCGATAACCAATCCGTAGCTGCCCTTTTTGATTCTCCCAATGCAGACATTTATTATGGCATGACTTTCGGAGGTGGACTATTGCGTACATATACTTTGAACTCTTTGATACCTTCCGGCGGCGAACAAAAGAAATGGCTAGAAAAAGATTTAGCGGCGCATACGGAGGTACAATGGAAGCTAGCACAATATCACCATAGTATGTTTCCGCATACTAGAGAGAAACCGGAAAATTGGGAGCTGTACAAAAACTGGGCAAAGCTCTTCCATGAGCAGCAAGTCAATCTCGTTGTGGAGTCAGATGCGCATACCGTCAAGATGACACATCCACTGCGACCATCGAAAGCGATAGGCAGCGATCATGGTTTTGTGCGTGATGATGAGACAGGGACGGTCTATGTGGGCGAAGGCTGTTGGGGCGCACCGCTTCGGGCGAGTAATGATGCCAAGAAATGGACGTTGGCGAGTGGTAGTTTCAATCAATTCAAGCTTGTTTTTGTCGATCAGTCCAGTATTGAAGTGCGTACAATCATGGTGGATAAAGCGAAAAAGACAGCTTCTGTACCGATGTACGACCCGTTTCAGTTGCCTCAGAATTTTCCAATCTGGCAAGAACCAAAAGGTGGTGTGCTGCGCATAGCAAATAGAGGAAACTTGTCAGCAAACAGACCAGAAGAAACCGTCCAAGCTAGTGTCCCGCCTGCTACATCTACCATACGCGAGTCTGCTCCCTTAGCGAATAAAAAACTATACGCCAACGCCAATGGTGCCGTCAATGTCCGCTATGAACTCCATACAGAAGGCGAAGTAGAAATGAGTCTCCTCAATAGCAAAATGCAGCGCGTCCGCCGCGCCACTTATCTCCACGTCAACGGTGGCATCTTCATAGAACCTTTCCAGCTCAACGGTATCCCCAAAGGCAGCTATCTACTTATCCTGAAATTCAAAGGCGAAGTGATCGGGAAGTATGAAGTAGTGAAGCGATAAGCTAAGCTATACACATTAAAAAAATAACATATATGATTTATACCTAAATGAAGGGATAATCAAACGGTCGCTTTCTGCTATTTTTGCCCTTGCAAATCAGCCTTTCAAGACATTCTAAAACATTTTAAGCAATATTTAACTGATTTTGCATCTTTTTTACACATTAGTAGTATAAACCATACAATAAGAAAGCAAAGCACACAAAACACACTTTGAGTAGTTGATTTTATAGTTATCTCTCAAAGTTTTGGAACCGTAAAGTATTCGTTATTTTATCGTTCCTCGACCAATTTTTTGGTGAGGACATTTAGGCAATGCCGCAGGGCTGAATGGTGTGGACAATATCTGACCAAATAGATACAAATAAAGCCACCACACCGCTCAATCATGAAGCATTGACCTCCCCTTCCCTCCCATTTCGTTGGTCATGACAGCTCCTCTACAATTACTTATGGGTACATAGTTACCTTGCCATAAGTAGTCCTACATTGATGTATCTGCTACAAGCGGATGCATATCTTTATTTGTCGGTATCGAGTCAAAGAAAATCCAAGAAAAAACAATAGAGCTGTGTCCTCATGACGCTGTCCTATTCTTTTACCTAAACTATATTTCAAAGCAACGACAGGGAGCTATTTTTGAAATACAGCCTGTCCATTAATTAATTTTTCAGAACGAATTTTATTCAGTAAACAAAATCATTTTCCTATGAAGAACTTGAGACCCTCGATGCGGTATTTACTCATGATACCGTTGTTATCGTTCATCGGGCTGGGCATGATGCAGGCGCAAAGCGGCTGTACCTTTGGCTGGTCGGCTGATCCGGACGAAAACTTTCCGGCACTGCCGGGCGCGACTTTGCCTCCTGCTTTGGGGCAGGGACAGGTACCATATATGGATATCATTATTTCCATAGAGACCGGTTGCCAAGAGCGTCTAGAATTTAACAATATTGGTTTTTCGCAGCCTGGTTGTAACATTATCGAATATTTCAACTCTCGTGGAGAGTTTATAGGTGCAGAGCATCTGGAATATCCAAGTACGAGTACAGTCATTTTTGACGGTTCGGATTTGGATGGTATACCTGGTACGCCGGGCTATCCTTCTGGTGTCAATCCTGGTACACCTGGAGCACCCAATGCGGGTTGTGGTGTGGCTACTGCTTCTGCTGGTAACGGACCAGGAGCGGCTTTTCCGTTTCAGCCGGATTATGGTGGCAGTGACGTAGGTGGCTCGACTGGATTTCCACCAAACTGTGAGTACTATCCTGGCAATTGTAATAATCGCCTTCCTGGTGCAGAGACAGGTCAGATCATCTATTTCCGTAACGTACCGGGAGATTTCGCTACTTATCAATACACAGGTTTGGGTAGCAACTCTAGTGCTTTTCGTGCAGTCCGTATCGTAAGTGTTGTAGAGCGTACATCACCTATCATCATGGGGCCTTACGAGCAGAACTTGTGCAACACAATGCCTATTATCTTGGATAACGGACCTTCTCATCTGGCAGGTGATCCTCGTTACAGCAATGTAGCGAATGTGACCAATACTTCTATTGCAGGTTTATCTCCTGAATTGTTGATTGAGATCACAGCTAACAACCCAACTCGTTTCGACACAGCTACTGGTGATGCTAGAAATGGTAAAATTAGAGCTTTGCTTTGCACAGAAAGCACTGACCCATACCGGGGTGGTCCAGGTTCTACCTTGAATCTGTCAATGACAGGACCCGGTATCGGTTATTTGGATGCAGATGCAGATGGCAATGGTATTGGTGATATTCCAAATACACTAGACTCTGCGAATAACAGAATCGTCACTTCCGGCTTCGGTAATGGTCTGGTATTCAACAATTTCTATGACAACGTTCCTTCCACTGGAATACCAGGTGCTGGTACTTCACCTTCTGCGAGAGGTTCAGGAAACAGTAATACTGTATATAACTATACGACTAATCCTGACTTCAATGATGTGCCTGACTTATGTGGAGGTGTAGTGACGACTAGTTTTTTTGACCTCTTTGATCGCAATAGAAGAGCACAGATTTATGGTACACAACCCCGCGACTATGCGACTGCAGACGGACGTTTCCGTATGTGTGAGCAAATCAATCGTCGCTGGACAGCCACAGATCAGTATGGCAACCAAGCTTTATGGACTCAGACAATTGACGTGGTAGATGACTATCGTGGAAGAGCGATGGAAGGTCCCAATTTTGTGACTGTTATGGAAGCAGGTTCGCCTTACTTCCAGCCAGTAGGTACAGTAACTGTTTTGCCTACACCTACTACTCGGTTGACCAATCCAACAGTGGCTTCTGATAGTAATATGTATGTTGCAGCAGGTTTTTTGGCTACACCAAACTATACCAATACGCTTGCAGGTGTTCAGCGTAGACAAAATGCACCGGATACGACTTATGCTTATCCCGTTTTCTCTTATGCGATGCCGACTCAGACATTTGACTGTAGTGAGCTAGATCAATTAGATGGATTTGCGCCAGCTCCGGCTGACAATTGTGGTATTTTTGCAACGCTGCCCATTGATGACTTATTTGATTACGGTAGCGATGGTGACTTTGGAGATGTTGATTCTGTTGGTACTTTGTACTACTATGACAACACACGCCGCTACAATGCAAATGGTACCGGTGCAGGCACATCAGGTGTAGCTCGTTACGTCAATCCTAGTTTAATAGTAGCAGGTGATACTTTGGATGATTTGGATGATAATCCTTTGGCTTACGATCCTTTCGATCGCGAGTCTTACAACTATGATTTATTGAAGCGTTGGGTAGTAGAAGATGATTGTGGATTCCGCTCTATCGCACAGCGTATCTACCGCATTCGCGACGAAGAAGCACCGATGATTCCGAGTTTGACAGTGACTGTCAGCTCTAATGGTGCTGTTCTGGCGTATACACCAACACTGACAGCTGATAGACCGGCAGTGACTGGTTTTACACCTAATATCAAAGAGTATGAAATTAGCAATGTCAACATCGTAGATCCGACTTGTACACCTTCTATCAATATTGATGCTGAGATTATGGATAACTGTGCGACACCTTATGTTGTGGCAAGTTACACTGTAAATACAGTGAGCACGAGCGGTATAACTTCTACGGTAAGTGCAGGTTCGCTGTCAGGTGGTAGTACGGCCGTCCCATTGCCTGCAGAAGGAGAGTATGTGGTGATCGTCAACTACATTGATCCTTCCAATAACTTCGCTACTTTAGAGATTCCAGTAACAACAAGTGGTACAGTCGATCCATTGAATATCGTGACGCCGTTTACTACTGTTATCAACAATAGCAATATCGGAACAGTCGATTACTTGGATGTAGCGCCTTATAGTAACATCATCAACTTCTTGTCCAACTTGTGTGACATTCCTTCTTGTGTGGAATTGGTGATCAGAAGTACAGATGCATTCAATAATCCTATGGAAGACAGGGCGATCTACCAAGTACAGACATCACCTTCTCTTCAATTGATCGGTCTAGGCTCAAATAATGATCCATTATTGACTTTCAACTGTAACGACATCGGACAATTGAAAAACGTAGAGGTAGAAATTCATAGAGTGAGTAACTGTAACACAACAACAACTCCACCATCTAGGAATCTTTCTTCTGTCGTATCTCTATTGGATAGTCAGACAAGTAGTGTGAGTATCATTGGTTCGCCAAATGCTGCTTTCACCATTCAGGCAACTGCAGTAGCAGCTAGCACAGGTGTCGCGAATAGTGGTGGTATTAATGTACAAGTGACAGAGGCTTTCAATACGCCTACTCAGAACTATAATGTAACTTTCACGAATACAGTGACGCAGGTGACAGGTATGATTACTAATGTCAATATCGCTCAGCCTCAGTCCAATCCAATTCAGATCACAGGACTAGATCCTGGTACTTACTCAGTAGTCGTGACAGGTAGCCAATCTTGTTCTTCTCAGTCTGCTACAGTGATCGTCAATACGATGACGCCGGTAGGCGTGCAGTTGGATTGTCCAGGATTTGTCTCTACGGGTACGACTTCGTTCTCTCTATTGGCAGGTGCAGACTTTACGAGTATCACGAACATGATTGTCAACATCAGCGTGACTGGTGTATCAGGTATCACTTTGAGTGCTAACGCAACCGCAGCTTTGGGTGGTGGATTTACAGGATTGACGGAGGATTCAAATAATCCGGGCAACTTCCAGTTCTCATTTGCGACCAATACATTGGGAGCAGTGACGGCTGCTGTAGGTACGCCTTTGGTCAATTTCCAATTGGATATTCCAGCGTCTACGCCTCCGAATACGACAATCAGCATCGGTGCGGTCGGTAGTGCAACTCAAACTAGCGGAACAGGTACTATGAGTTTGTCGTTAAGTCCGGTAAGTTGCCAGATCGTTACTTCTAATATCACAGGTGGTGGCACTCAGTTGGCGGCTGCAGGTGAAGTGCGTTACATCTATTGTGATGGAACAGTAGGTGGCGTGAATGTTGAGATCAGTGGAACAGGTGTTTCTACTCAGAATGCAGCGACAGGTGACAATGGTTCATTTGTATTCCCTGCGACGATTACTGCAGGTTCTGCTGTGACCATCACGCCTACTTTATCTAGCTATGTTCCGATGAATTCTGGAATATATGAGATTGACCTGAATGATGTAACGAGAGTACTAGATATCATCTTGAACAATCCAATGCCTGTAAGTCCTTATCAGGAGTTGGCAGCAGATTATGATGGCGATGGTGATGTAGATAACGACGATGCTAGAATGCTCTTCAATCAAGTGACGATCAATCAAGATCCGATGCTATACAATGAATGGGTATTCGTATTGGCGAGTCAGCCATTATCTCTATTCACGAACAAGCCTCGTGCTACTTTGAATAGTACATTTACGACTTCTGCTTACAATGCGACCAATAGCAATATCGACTTCTTTGCTTACAAGCCGGGTGATGTTCAAGAAGACTGTGCACCAAACAGTGCGCCTGTTGTAAGAAGTGTAGTGGGTATGATCGGAGAAGATAGAGCCATTGAGAAAGGTCAAATCTATGAACTAGACCTACACCTCAAAGACCTATCGACTTTGAGAGCACTACAAAGTGTATTGAACTATGATGCCAATGTCATCAAGCCACTAGAAGTGATCTTCAGTGATGCGATCAGCAATGGTCTGACAGCAGGTGTCGTACAAGACGATCAGATCAAACTAGGTGCAGCGACTAGCTTTGCAGGCGACATTACTGCGGAAGATGCAGTGATTACGATTCGCTACGAAGCGGTTCAGGATGCTAAGAGCATTCGTTCTGCTTTGCAAGTGGCTAGAGATGCTAATTCTATGGTGACTGATGGAGCAAAAGAGTCTTATAACTTAGACTTGTTCTTCAACTCATCTGCATTATCAGCAGCTACTTTGGAAGTGTACGGAAGTGCACCGAATCCATTCAGCACAACGACCAACATCAACTTTGCGATCAGTACATCTGACCAAGTGCAGTTGACCGTGACTGATGTGACCGGAAAGGTTGTTTTTGAGCAATCTGCTGCTTTTGATGCAGGTCAGCATCAATTTAATTTGAGTGCCGATCAGTTAGGAGCATCTGGTGTTTTGATTTACACAATCACCACTTCTGACATGAAATATACAGATAAATTGTTGTTGATCAAATAGATTATATATTCAAAAATTAGCTTATGTGTTGTAAGCTAACTGAGTAAATAAAATAGGTAGGAAGTCAAAAATTCGTTTTTGGCTTCCTATTTTTATTAATATGAGTAACATAGGCAACTATTGCTGAAAAAGCCCGTAAACCCTCACTATAAAGCTTGGATTACCCACAGCTCGCTAGTTGAAAAAAACAAATTAGGAACGTTCATCGCTTCAAATTTCCTTATGATTTTGAAGACTGAACAATACTTACCGAGTCAGGTAGAAGTTGATTTTTCAATTTAGACTTGGCGAAGCGTTATCATTGGAAACCGATTTACACAATTCCCTTCTCGCTTATCGTTGGGGGCTTCTCCAGTTGACAATTCTTCCCTTTTCTAAGTTGGCGTATTTCTTACTTTTGCGGCTCAAAAGTCAGAGTTCATTGTGAATAAGTGGATTCTCAATCAGCTCTAATCCAAATCTTCGAACATATAAATGAAGAACATGTACAGTAAGCCGTTGTATGTAATAACGGGTCTCCTACTAAGCCTCTGCTTAGCCTTTCAGACCCAAGCACAGACACCTCGTCTACTCGCCGAACAAGAACCTTCCAGTTGTGGGGATGCTACTTTGACCGTCAATATTATCGTGGAGGATATTCCTTCGGTTCTAGAACTATCTCATATGTTGATATGGGATTCTACAGTTCTACGGCTCGATGCCAATCTTTCGAGTAGTGTTACCAATATCAATAGCGGATTGCCCTCTTTTGATATTGCAGATTTTAGCTCAAATACAGCTCACACATTAGGTGTAAATTGGGTTCAGTTCAATAACAATGCACCCGGTACACTTTCAGACGGAGACACACTATACACGATTGTATTCGACGTCGTAGGCGACATAGGAAGCGGTGTCCAGCTTCGCGAATTTCCCGAAAATGAGCGTCCGCTTTCACTAAACAGACCAAGAAATTTAATTCGCATTCCTGATGGATCCGGAGGTGCAGTTGACTTGGCATATACGCCAGTTGATACACAACTCACCCAAAGCGGCGGCGCGAACGACATGACACCTCCTGTCGTGACTTGTCCATTTACAGATACGATCAGAGTGACGGTAGCAGAAGGAGAAACAGATTACACTGTACCGACTCCCTTACCTTGGCCGGTCCCAACTGCTACGGACAATTGTGGGAGTGTCACAGCGACAAGTACGGTGAATGCAGGTGATGTTCTCAATCTGGATGTAGTCAATACAGTGACCTATACTTTCCAAGATGAAGCTATGAATACTTCGGATGCTTGTACTTTCTTCTTTGAAGCACAAAGCCCAGGGGATAATGACGATGGTGGTGATGGTGGCAATGGTGGCAACAATGGAGATATTGTTCTAGATATCGGAGATGCGAGTATCGGTTGTGGAGAAGATACCGTTCGTTTAGATATTGTGGCGACCAATTTAGATACATTGACAGCGATTGATTATCTCTTCGAGTGGGACCCTGCTATTTTTGAGTATGTAGATGTAGAGAATGAGACAAAACTATTCAATGGTGGTTTCTCCAACTTCTTCACTAGAAATGACTCTACACTTGCAGTCTCATTTACTAGTTCTAGTGCAGGTGCATTGAATTATGCTGATGGAGAAATATTCCTGACCATTGTCTTAAAAGTGATTGGCGAGATCGATGCTGGAATGCCAACTACTGTTAATGCAGTATCGAATGCAGATCGTGCGATTTTGCTCCCATTAAATCCTGTAAATTATATTTCTATTGACGGTGTACGGATTGATTACGATCCTTTCCTACCTGGTCAAGTCTCTAACACAGATGGAGAAGCGCCAGTTTTTACCTCTTTTCCAGCTGATACAGATACCATTTATACAGATGGCGATAATTGCTTTAAAGCAGTATCTTGGGAAGAGCCGACTTTTAGCGACAACTGTAGCGTAGATAGCTTGACTGTGACGAGCAACTTTAGCTCGGGCGACGATCTACCTGTCGGAGAGACACAAGTTGTCTATACAGTAAGAGACAAGGGCGGCAACACGGTTGTCGATTCCTTTTTAGTGACTGTTTTGGACACCATCGTTCCGACGGTGGTTAACTGTCCTGATGATGTTACAGTCTTTTCGAGTGGTGATGTAGACAGTGTAAGCGTCAATTTTGCAACACTTCCGGTTTTCGATGACAACTGTGAAGTTATCATCACCAGCGATTTTCAGTCCGGTGATAATTTCCCAATCGGAACGACGACGGTCACATTCACAGCTAGAGATAGCTCTGATAATTCTGTAGATTGCTCATTTGACGTGACTGTATTACCGTTTACCTTAAACTGTCCGCAGCTAGCGACCACTGAGTTCTTTGTAGGTGATAGCTGTAATGCTGTCTTGGCAGGTGCAGACTTGATGTTGAGCACGACAGATATGAACATCATCGACTCTACCTTCATTTTCTTCTTCTCTGACTTGACAGCAGACACATTGATCCGGTCAGGTGCAGGTTTATTGAGTGCGAATGGCATACTACTAGATGTAGGGATGAACACCATTCGCTATGAAGTAAAAGATACCTCAGGTCTGAGTAGTTCTTGTAGTTTTGATGTGACTACTCGGGATACCATTGCGCCGACTTTGGCTTGTCCGGAGGTGATTTCTGTATTCACAGATGAGGCGAGTACCACAGTAGATTTATCTGCCATTGTCCCGATGGATAATTGTAGTGATCTATTCAATGTGTCTTATATATTGATGCGTAGTGATACTGTTTTTGCCAGCGGCAATGGCGAACTGACCAACTTCCAATTTCTACCGGATACAACGGAAGTCCAGTATATCATCGACGATGGACGAGGCAATGACGCCACTTGTGCATTCGAAGTGCGGGTATTCCAATTGGCGGTCGATTTTGATTGCCCAGATACACCAGTTGATGTAACTCTAGGAGCAAGTGATTGCAGCGCAGTCATCAATGATATAGGGGTTAGTTTCTCTGATTCGACGATGATCGATAGCATGGGCTACACCATTGAGACAAATGGAGTTCTTGTCGCTGATACGATTGTGGCAGGCATCATTGATGCTTCGGGCATTGAGTTTGGCGCGGGTACATCTATCGTGACTTACTCGTTTACAGATACCATGTTCCAGTCGACTCAGCAGTGCGTCGTGGAAGTGAATGTGATGGATGTCACACCGCCGGAATTGTTTTGTCCTTCTATTGGTTTGGTACCAGTAGGTGATACGACTACCAGTGTAGTGATAGAGCAGTTGGAGCTAGGCGTTTTGTCTGACTGTGGTGGCTCTACGGTGAGTTATAGACTTGCTGGAGCTACAGAAGGAAGTGGTACAGGTACAGCTAGTGGAGAAACATTTAATTTAGGATTGACGCAGGTGACCTACTTTGCAGAAGATCAATTCGGCAATATCGATAGCTGTACTTTTGATATAGATGTAGCAAGAACAACACCGGAATTTGATTGTCCTGAACAAGCAAGACGACTACCGGCAGAAGAAAACTGTGGTCGCTTCATGACTGACTTGGAGTTCCAATTTACCAATCCTGAGTCTATAGCTAGTACTTTCTATATTTTGACTGGGGCAACTCAAGATACGGTTGCCGCAGATACGATCTTACAACCCAATGGCGTATTTTTCAATGTAGGAATTACAAGGCTGACTTATGGAGTAGTGACCATAGAAGGAGACACTTTACCTACCTGTACTGTCGGACGCGACATAGTCGACAATCTAGCTCCGGTCATTCAATGTCCTGCGATTGACACGTTATTTACAACAGCTAGTGACTCTACCGTCATCGTTGATGGACTCAATATTTCCGCGACAGATGCTTGTCCGATTGAGATTAGCTACTCATTAGCAGGAGCGACTACGGGAACAGGTATGGGCGAAGTGAATGGATTGGCGTTCAACAGAGGCTTGACCGTTGTAACTTATGACATCACAGATGGCACTCGCACGAGTACTTGTAACATAGATGTACGTGTCATTCCGTCTGTTTTGGATTTTGAGTGTCCACCTAGCGATACGTTCAGTGTCATGGCAGATAGCTGTGGAGCGATTGTCAATGATTTGGCACTGACAATATTGGGTGATTCAGCGGCTATTGCAAGCACCAGCTACAGCTTTACCGGAGCTTCCACATACAGCGATATGATGATGGGTAATGATACCATCGTCGACGCTTCCGGTCTATTTTTTAATAAAGGAATAACAACAGGAACATATACAGTGACTGATACAGCTGGTGTCAGCATTTCATGTCCTGATAATATTGTCATTACTGTCATAGATGATATTGATCCGGTCTTGATCTGTCCAACAGATACAATGATTCGGGTGATGACAGATACAATGATAGCCGTCGGTGATATTGCATTAATAAGCGCGATGGACAATTGCGGCATCTTGGGCGATACTACATTTACACTGACAGGAGCTACAGATACTAGCGGAATGGTTGACGCCAGTGGTATGCTATTCAATACTGGTCTGACGACAGTCACGTACAGCGTGAGCGATGAAGATGGCAACATCGGAACTTGTGCTTTCGATGTCAATATCGTGACGGCTATTGTCGAATTGGATTGCCCGACTGATAGCACATTCTTTGCTTCGGCAGACGCTTGTAGTGCTGTAGTGATCGTTCCCGAAATACCAGTTATCAGTGGAGCAGATGCTATTGATAGCATTGTTTATGAAATTACAGGCGCTATTGAAAATACTTTAGTGCGCAGCAGCTTGACGGCACTGCCTGCACAAGACTTGCCAGTGGGCATCACCAATATCGAAGTACTCGTCTTCGATAGTACAGGCAATCAAGCAGCGACTTGCGCCTTCACTTATACGGTAGTCGATACCATAGCACCAGCCATCGTTTGTCCTGATAATATTTTGGCGACAGTCGTCAGTGGCGATACTGCTACTATTGTCAACGCCAATCTAGTCAGTGCAGCGGATAACTGTACAGATAGTTTGAGCATGAGTTACACCGCTAGTGGTGCGACGATGTACAGCGGTACAGGAATGTTGGGGGATACCTTATTTAACTTAGGAACAACAACTGTTCAGTACGTCGTATCAGACGAATTTGGAAATGTAGATAGCTGTAGTTTTGACATTACAGTAGAAGAAGTAAACATCCAGCTAGATTGCCCGGATAGCACGACAGTAGTGAGTATGGCAGAGATGTGTGGCGCATTCGTGGATAGTTTGGATATAGCCATCACGGCAGGAGAGGAGCTAGTCGATAGCGTAGCTTATACATTAAGTGGCGCAACAGAACTGATGATGAATGGCGATAGCCTAATGTCATTGGATAGTGTACTATTTGGCGCAGGAGTGACAGATGTATTGGTAGAAGTATTCGATAGCTCACAAAATGTGGTGAGCTGTACTTTCGTCGTCACCGTCAATGATGAAACCGTGCCAACTTTCGTTTGCAGCGAAAATCTAACAACACGCATCAGAACGGTAGACACCGTAGCTACTTTCGACAATATCGGCATAGTAGATGCAGCAGACAATTGTAGCGAAGCAGATGCTCTGACCATTACTTATGAGACGAGTGGCGCGATAGATTCTTTAGGCTTTGGCAATATTGATGCTGACTTTGGCTTCCCTGTGGGCATGACGACTGTTCGGTACTTTGTATCTGACGAAGCAGGAAATATAGACAGTTGCAGCTTCACGATCATAGTCGAGCAAGCAGAGATAGATATTATTTGTCCAGCTGATGTGACTATAGCAAGCATGATGGATACTTGTGGTGCTATCGTCAATGATATTGCATTAGAAGTGACGAGTGGCGATACGATTATGTTGGCGAGTTATGCACTTAGCGGTGCCACAGATAGTCTATTCAATGATACAGTTTTGGTAGATGCTTCCGGTATCTTCTTTAACCTAGATACGACCATCGTTACCTATACTGTAGGTAATACAAACGGAGCAGTAGAGTCTTGTAGCTTTAATGTCATCGTTGTCGATGAGCAAGCTCCGACTTTCACTTGCCCGGAAGACTTAGTAGCGACCGTAGAGCTAGGTGACTCTTCAGTAGTCGTCAATAATATAGCATTGACAGATGTAGCCGACCAATGTGAGGGAATCGTGGCGATTGATTATGTATTGAGTGGCGCGACAGTAGATACGGCTACGCTAGATGCAAGTGGTACGACTTTCAATTTAGGCATCACAACCGTTACATACACTGCAACAGATCAAGCTGGAAATGCAGCTAGTTGTTCTTTCACAGTCACAGTAGCGGAAAGTTCAGTAGACATCACGTGTCCGGCTGATATGACCATCAGTGCAGTGGCAGACTCTTGTGTCGGCATCGCCAATGATATAGCTGTACAACTAGGCGATAGCGCGGCAGTTGCGATGATTACCTATGAGTTCTCAGGCGCAACGACCACCGATAGCTTGGGCATGGGCGATGCATCCGGCAGCATATTCAATGCAGGAACAACGACGGTGACATATACCGTAACAGATACGACAGGAGCCATGGCTTCTTGTTCGTTTGACATAACAGTAGTGGATAATGCCGGACCAAATTTGGTCTGTCCACCGAATGTCAATATCTCCATTCCAATGGCAGACTCCACTGCAATCGTCAACAATATCGATCCGATAACCTTGATGGACAATTGTAGTGATAGTTTGATTTTGAATTACTCCATTGTAGGAGCAACAACGGTAACAGAAACACCAGGAACAGCTAGCGGTACGCTCTTCAATAGAGGCCTATCTAGAGTGACGTATGTCGCACTCGACGAAAATGGCAATGGCTCGACTTGTGAGTTCAATGTCGAGTTGGGTGAGTTCGATGTTGCATTGATCTCTTGTCCAACCGATACAACCGTAGCAGAGTTAGCAGGTAGTTGTGGAAGAGTAGTGAGAGGACTGCGACCGGAAGTTGATTTTCCAGAGAGAATAGATCGTGTGATTTTCACGCTGAGCGGAGCTACTGATAGTACGTTTACAACAAGTAATGTAGCAGATGTACCGAATGAAGTTGCTTTTGGAGAAGGCGTCACCAATGTCAACTATACCATCATTGGTCTAGCGAATGATACATTGATCTGTGAGTTCACAGTAACGGTGACAGACGAAACAGACTTAGCGTTTGCGAACTGTCCAGAAGACATCACCGTGATGACACTGCCGGATACCAATATCGCAGTCGTCAACTGGGTAGCACCTGCTATCATAGATGATTGTGGCACAACATTGACAGCAACACATGAGCCGGGAGATACCTTCCCATTAGGACCAACAGAAGTGATCTATATTGTCTCCAACATGAAAGGCGAAGCAGATACTTGTCGCTTCTTTGTCAGAGTGACCGATGAAGCACTACCAATAGCGTTTGAAAACTGTCCGACCGATACGACACTATTCGTTTCTATAGATACATGCGTAGTCGATTATACTTGGACAGAGCCGACTATTGTAGATGATACGACGCTAGATACTTTATTCTCCAACTTCATGCCGGGCGATACTTTCGGACTAGGCGACAATGAAGTAATCTATACCGCCATTGATGAGTTTGGCGATACGACACTCTGTAGCTTTATAGTAACAGTGGCGGATACATTAGCACCGATGATAGTGGACTGTCCGAGCGATACTATTGTGATCTCAGACTCCAGAGCTTGTGGTCGTGTGGTGAGTTGGGAAGAACCAACGGCTGTCGACAACTGCGATGGCGAGGTGACTCTGACCAGCAATTTGACGCCTGGTACACCACTTCCGGTCGGTCTACAGACAGTCACTTATGTAGCAACAGATGCAAGCGGTAATACTGACTCTTGCAGCTTTACTATAGAAATACAAGATGTCACACCGCCTATGTTCACCAACTGTCCACAGGATACGATTGTCGTACCATTGGCAGAGGGCGAATGTGAAGCGGTAGCGACTTGGGACGATATTCTAGTAGAGGACAACTGCGGAATAGATACATTGATTGCTTCTCATGAGCCGGGCGATACCTTCTTCTTGGGCTTAACGACTGTACAATACATAGCTATTGATATCAATGGCAACAGTGATACTTGTAGTTTCGCCGTCGTCATTGGTTCTTTGGTCGATGTCAAATCTGAATGCCCTGAAGACATCGTGATTCCGGCAGCAGATGGGGAGTGTAGCGCAGTAGCAACTTGGACGCCACCAGTATTCGAGAATGAGTGCACCACGTTCACAGTGACCAGCAACTTCGATCCGGGTGATACTTTCCCGGTCGGTACAACAGAAGTTATTTATGACATCGTGAGCGAAAGAGGAGATACGACCCAGTGTGTATTCCTAGTGACTGTTCAGGATGAGGAACTACCCATATTTATGAATTGTCCGAGTGATACGACCTTGTTCTCAGAAGCAGGTGATTGTGAAGCAGTTTACAACTGGGATGCGCCTATCGTCATGGATAATTGTAGTATTACAGAGTTAGATAGTACTCATGCATCAGGCAGCGCATTTCCTACGGGAGAAACAGTCGTTCGCTACACAGCAGTAGATGGCGCAGGCAATACGCAAGTTTGCGAATTTACAGTCCGCGTCGTCGATCAAGAAGCACCTGTCTTTGATATGTGTGCCGATACTATCATGGTACGTGCAGACGGTCGAGTTGTGAGCGATCCTTCGGCTGCTTT
Organism: Bacteroidota bacterium; assembly: GCA_038749535.1. Lineage (GTDB taxonomy): Bacteria > Bacteroidota > Bacteroidia > Chitinophagales > Saprospiraceae > JAAUTG01. The sequence goes on along the minus strand of JBCDHX010000001.1, from coordinate 109,447 downwards.
GATAGGCTCACCGATCACAGACGATGATTGTAGCAACGTACAGTTGAACTTTGATCTACCGACAGCTACAGATGGCTGTACAGAAATAGAAGTACAGCAAACCGATAATACCGGACTCACAAGCGGTTCTACTTTCGAGATCGGAACAACGACTTTGCGTTACTTAGCAGTAGACGACTCCGGCAATGAAACAGAGTGTGAAGTAGTGATCGTCGTGATGCCATTGGATGCTGTCGAAATTACCATCAGCAATAGCACACCATGCGAAGGTGATTCTATTACTGTCATGGCAGAAAATGTAGGCAATCCAGAAGCGATATATAGATGGACAGGTGCATTCAATGCCACTGGAAGAATCGTCACTGTGAGTGCAGACGATCTAATGGATAATGAAATCTTTGTCGAAGTGGAAGTCGGCGATGGCTGTACGTTGCAAGGAATGATACCAATCGAAGTACAAGCAAATCCAGAGCCGATCATCTTGACAAATGATGCAAATTGTTTAGGCAGCACCTTGATGTTGAGTGGTGCAGATGATGCAGGCAATGATATAGTAGAATGGGAATGGAGTTATCCAGGCATCGTAGATAGTTTGGTGAATAACCAAAATCAGACTATCAATGATGTGAGCCAAGAAAATGCAGGCGTCTACACATTGACCGTTACTACAGCAGCAGGCTGTACGGCCACTGTGAGCGACACGATTGAGATCGGAACGCCTCCGGCAAATCCTGAATTGAATATAGTACCATTGAGAGATTCCATTTGTCTAGGCGACGAATTGATGCTCATCGGTACGATAGATAGCACAATGGGTACTGTGTACAACTTCGCTGCTACATTTAGTGATGATAATAATGAGGATGAAGTAGAAGTCGATAGTGACGACAATGTAGCCAGTATAGACTTTGATACGCCGGGTACTTATACCGTTCAATACTGGATCAGCAATGGAGGTTGTGTATCCGATACCGCGACAGTTTCCATCTTCGTGGGCGAGAGTCCTGAGATTGACATCGAGTTTGTTGGTGATGTAGAATGTATCAATGCAGACTCTGATTTGCAGCTGGTCGAAAATGTAGGACAAGCAACGACTTATCGTTGGTCGAACCCAGATGGTACGCTCTTATCAACGGAGCGCAGTCCAATGCTCAATCCGGATAGCGTACAAAATGGAACGTACATTTTGACGGCAAGCATCGGAAGTTGTGAGACGATAGATAGTGTGACTGTAGAAGTGAGTTCTTCACTAAGAGAACCAATTTTAGAAGCAATCGACTTTGCTTGTACGACGGACACGCTTCGTTTGAATGTACTTCCAGTCTACGACTCTACCGTACAGTTTGTCTGGACATCCAATGATACAAGCTTGATCAATGGCTCTATCACTACGGATGTCGGTATGCTAGATCTACTACCGACCAATGTAGATAGCGGAATGGTCAGCTTGATCTACGTACAAGCTGTGACCGATGATTGTGCTTCGCCTATTGATACAGTCGAGTTCCAGATATTAGAAGGACCGAATGTCGAAATCATGGAAATCGAAACAGACTATACTTGTATCACGACAGACAGTATGATTATCTTATCTGAGATCGGAGGCGAAGGCGATAAGATCAACTGGACAGGTCCTTGTGACTTTAGCAATGAGCTAGAAGATGCTAGTTTCATCGTCAACTTCGAGAATGCAGAATGTCGCTCAGGAACATATACCGTCACCATTATTGGTGAAAACGGTTGTGCAGCCTCTGAGTCCATCGACTTGAACTTCACGCGTGGCTTGCCACAGTTGACGATCACAGGAGACTCGACTTACTGTGAAGGAGAAGAGATTGTCCTCCGCATCGACAGTATGCCAAATGATAGTGTGGAGGTATTGTGGGCAGGACCGGAAGGTTTTGAATCGCAAGATTCCATTATCCGCATCACAGCGGAAAGCTTCTTGATGGGTGACTACTCGGTGACGCTGTTGGGAGATAGCACGACTTGTCCGTCTGTACCATCAGAGCCGTTCTTTGTGACGGTATTAAGTGCGCCAGAGCCGGCTACAGATGAGTTTACAGTGACCGTCGATCAGTTAGATTCGCTAGATGTATTCGCCAATGATAGTTTGGTGACGAATAGCAACTTATCATTCAGTATCGTGAGCTCGCCGTTTAGAGGAACAGCGAGATTCCCGGACAATAGCGATCAATTGACATATATGTCCAATCAAGGTGAAATCGGAACAGATAACTTCACGTATGAAGTCTGCTACGAAGGTTGTCTAGATCCGACAGTGACGCTTTGTGGTCAAGCAGTCGTGAATGTAGAAATTGTCTTCCCACCAGAATTGTGTGTGGCAGCCGACTATATCACGCCGAATGATGACGGTAAAAACGACACCTTCATTGTCAGTTGTGCAGATGCAGGCGAATATCCGAACAACGAATTGATCGTCTTCAACGAATGGGGAGATGAGGTCTACCGTGCAAGTCCATACAACAACGATTGGGATGGTACTTACAACGGTGAGCCACTTCCTGATGGCACTTACTTCTACATCTTCACACCAAATGAAAATGTAGACGCGCAGACCGGATACCTCACTTTATTCAGATAATCACGCTCAATTTCTAGTCATACAGTTTGATACACTCAGGCTGTATGACTAGCCATTGTCCAAATATCATATTTACCATGAAAAATATATTACTCGTTCTTTTGGTTGCTTTCTGTGCCAGCGGTTTGTACGCACAGCAGGAAAGTATTTTTACGCAATTCATGTACAACCAACAAACCGTTAATCCCGGCTATGTCGGTAGTCGTGGGATACCGTCATTGATGGCACTGTACCGCAATCAGTGGTTGGGCTTTGAAGGCTCGCCTGAGAATATCGTGTTGGCTTACGACTCTCCATTTTTAAATGATCGAGTTGGATTTGGGATCAGTGCAGTGCGTCAGAGCGTTGGGCGATTCCAAAACTTATATGGCAATCTAGCTTACTCTTACGGTATTCCGGTTTCAGATGCTTTGACCGTACGTATTGGTTTACAAGGAACAGCATATTACAATCAGATCAGCTTGACAGGTGATGCTGTTATCTTCGATGATAATGATATGTCTATCTTCATGAATAGCGATCCGGCGCAGTTGAAAGGTAACTTTGGTGCAGGAATCTACATCCACAGTGATCGTTTCTACTTTGGGGTTTCCAGTCCATATTTTTTGAGTAATGAGATTGGTTTTAACGACGAAGTAGATATCACCGCATTCAAAGAAGCGCACTATTATGGCTTACTAGGTGTGACTGTACCGATGAGTGAAAAAGTAGAATTGCGTCCGGCATTTCAAGGTAGGTATGTTCCCAATGCACCGTTTCAGTTAGATGCGAACTTGAGCGTGATATTCAATAAGAAATTTACTTTGGGTACGTCTTACCGAACGGGTGGAGAGGGTACAGGAGAATCCATCGATTTTTTGATGTTCTTACAATTGTCTAAGCGTATGGGACTAGGTGCAGCCTATGATTATACCTTGACAGAAATTAACAACTACAGTAATGGAACATTTGAATTGATGCTCCGTTACGACTTTAAGGCGAAACGCTCAGATCTAGAAGATGGTCGCGAATTTAAAGAAGCCTCTTCAGGTAGCTCCAAGAGCAAAAAGAGTAAGAAAAGATAGAACCCAAACTAAGATTTAGATTATTCCCGTGCTAGAGAAGTGAACACTAATGGACTCAAGTAGTGATTTGAGGTAGTGTTGGCTTCTCTTTTTTTGTTTCTACAGTAAGTGCTCAGAACAATTTTGTGCTTGCAAAAACCGCAAAATAGAAAATGCCAAATGTAAAAGTGGAGCATCTTGCCACTTGTTTTTCATTATGAGGTCAAAGAAGTAAAGTCAAGAAAAACTACCAGAAACCAAGTGCTTGCGAACCGTTTTACATTTTACATTTCTTGATTTAAAACAAAACGAAAGATACAAATGATAAAAAGTAGAGTTTAAAAGAATGACTTATATACAATTCATACGTCCTACAAACATACTACAATAAACCTTTCAGGTATTCACACGTAAAAGAGAAAACATGAACATATTGACAACTAATAAAATCTGCTCCATCATGAAGCTTTTCAACTTTATCCTCCTGAGTTTATTTGCAATGCCCTTATTGCAAGCTCAAATCAATGGAAAAAATAACGAAATCATTGTCAAAAACGAAGCTGGTGTCAACAGTGAAAATCAGGAATATGCCCCTGTCTTTTACAAAGAAGGACTAGTTTTCACGACAACACAAAACGATCGGTTGAAATATGCGGTAGAAGATACACGCATTGGACAAAACGTCAGATCTATCTGGAAAGCGGTGCGCAATGGCGAAGGCGAACTGGCGAATGCTGAACCTTTGGCGAAAGAACTGATGACCGATATGCACGAGTCCGCAGTCGCTTTCAATAGTACCGGAGAAGTGATCTATTTTACCCGCAACGATAAGCGAGAGACCAGCCAAACTTCAGGTAGCTTAAACCTAAAGCAGTTGAATATTTATAGCGCGCAGCTAGTAGATGGCAGATGGACAAATATCACCAAAATGCCATTTAACGAAGATGGCTATAACACCAAGCATCCGACATTGCACCCTGACGAAGAGGAACTATACTTTTCCTCTGATCGTCCAGGTGGCTACGGCAACTATGACCTTTATGTCATCCGCAAAATCGGTGGCGAATGGAGTTCTCCTATTAATCTAGGTCCTCAAGTCAACACACCTAGCGATGAAGCCTTCCCTTTTATCCACCCCAATAATACTTTGTACTTTTCGTCCAACGGTCATGCCGGAATGGGGAAAGCTGACTTATACTATACCACAAAAAATAGAGAAATATGGAGACGTCCGACCAATATGGGTGAGCCGTTCAACTCGTCTAGCGACGACTTGGCACTAATATTGGATCGTGACCAAAAGAATGGTTATTTTTCTTCTGATCGCTCAGGAGGTCAAGGCAGCGATGATATTTACAGTTTCAAAGTGGAAGGTGCAGTAGCAACGGGTGGCGACGAAATCCTGGTGACCGTCATCGACGGCATTAGCAATCAAAGTATAGAAGGCGCAGTCGTCAAATATATCAACTTGAACGAAGTCATTTTGGGCAATGGTAGTGAAACCATCACGCTAGATCGTCCTGCCAATGGACAAGGCAGTTTCAGCTTCAAAGTGGACTCGAAAGTACCTTCTGATGGAACGACAGATGCCGAAGGAAAATATATTTTGAGTGTGCCGGAAGGACAGTATGCACTGAAAGTGAGCAAAGAAGGCTATGTACCTTATCAGTTGCTATTCGATGTCCCTTCCAATACCAATGACAACAATACTTACATCGTACCTTTGGACAAAGCAGTAGATTGTGTGCCACTTTCAGGTGTGATTAGTGCCAATGGTACACCACAGTCCGGTGTCAATGTCATCATCCGTGATGAGTCATCTGGAGAAGAATTTACAGCGATCACAGACGGTACTGGAAAGTATGATGGTTGCTTGAAGTGTGGTAGAAAGTACAAAGTGTACGCGCAGAAAGGACAATCTAGTTCCGGTTCGCTACAGATTTCTACCAACGATCAGCCTTGCAACGGCAATTTTGTATTGGACAATCAGAGTCTAGACCTGAATGCTGGTGCCGGTGGATTTGCAAGTACAACAGCAGGTGGCGGCATCCAGTTTGTAGATGAAAATGGCAATGTCGTCGTAGGCGCGCCAGTAAAAGTAGGCTCCGTCATTTTACTACCCAATATTTACTACAACTTTAATGATGCAGATCTACGACCGGATGCGATGGTCGATTTGGACTTGGTCAAAAAGATGTTGGATATGTATCCGAGTATGGAGATTCAATTGGTATCCCACACGGATTCTAGAGGTGGAGATAGCTATAATCAAGCACTATCTGAGCGTCGCTCTAATCGTGCTGTCGAATATCTATTGGAAATGGGTGTCGACGCGAATCGTGTGACACCAGTCGGGATGGGCGAGCGCAAACCACGTAATCGTTGTGTGAACGGACGACGATGTTCAGAAGTAGAACATCAGGAAAACCGCCGTACAGAAGTAGTCGTGGTAGATCTAGGTGATAGCTTTTCTAGCAGTGCGCGTGACGATGATGCGATCAATACTATCACGGAGTATGTAGAAGAAGATAAGGGTGGCACTGATGTCCAGGATGATAACTACGATGATTTCGATGGCGGTTCTGATAGCGACTACAACTTCGACAATAGCGGTGATGATTACAGTAGCAACGATGACTTTGGCAGTACAAGTGATGCAGGTGCTGACCGTCCATTCTATGTGATCGCAGGTACATTCCGCAGTAACAACAATGCGCAGGGTCGTTTGACTGAAGTACAAGATATGGGCTTCTACAATGCAGAAGTCATTCAGTTTGACTATCCGAGCTACCATGCAGTCTGTGTGGACAAGTTCAGCTCAGAGAGTGATGCGCGCTCGTTAGTGAGTCGTCTACAAAGCCAATATGGTGTCGATTCTTATGTACGTCGTATGGAGTAGTAGTCATCTCGACTATCTTAAACTAAAAAAGGGAATCATTGATGTCAATGATTCCCTTTTTTGTTAATAGGATACTTCCTTTCTTATATTATACCAATTTCAAAAATCAATTACGTGTAAAAACTGATTCTTTTAAGCCTACTTTTCGTTGAAAAGCCTCGCTGACGCTAGGGCGTCTCCTACGTTTTTCGCCTCAATTAGACTCAAAACAATTTAATTTTTATATACGCACTTCATTATTGAATTTGGTATTATTCCGGCTTTGCTCTATCTTTCAATCCTTGCAGAATGATGAAAGTGACGATCATACTAAAGACAAATGTCTCAAACAAAACCATCCAATCAAAAACGATAGTCTCTCCGGCAGTATCTACATCTCTCAAAAATTGGCTGTACTCTACATCTGGAAAGATTAGTTGGAAAACAACTGCCAAGCCAAATGTAACAAGCGCTGTCACTGCACTCATGGTCGCACCATAAACAATACCTCGCTTAAATATTTTTCCGGTGGGTATTTTAGCTTTATATGATTTTAAAGCTGTATAGAAGATAGGAGCGATGATGAGGTATTTAGCCATCTTGATGAACGAACCTGCTCCTTCCGGTGTGAGAAACTCAACCAACAGTAAATACAATGCGACTATTATACCTGTGACGGCACCTACTACAGTAGCTCTGCCGTAAGGTACACGATCTTTGTAATATTGATCTGTCGGTCTACTCGTAATTTCTCGTGCTTTTTTTTCCGTTGTATAATCCATTGTTCGGCTGATTTAAATTTTTTAGTAAGTAGTTGGGTGAATCTGAGATACGGTTCAAATTTTCAAATGACTGAAATTCAACTGATTATACAGATTAAAAGTCTTCTATATTTGAATTAATTTCTATGTAGCTTTTCACATCTGCATTACTTTCGATCTGCAATACAAAATCTTTTGATCGTTGCTCTGAGAAGATTACTACAACATCCCCTGCATCCCATTGGCGGACATATTTTGGGCGTTTGCGATACCGCTTGTCTGCTTTACCAAAACGTTGCTGTAAAATGAATTCCATGTCTTCATTGGAAGCTGCTTTTCCACTGATGATGACCTTATAAAACTGATCGTTTTCATCAAAAATGTAGTAGATATTTTCTAGCAAAGCAGTACCAATCGTCAAATCTTCGTTTCTACGCATATAGTACTTACCGTCCGCTCCGCTAGCAGCATATACTAAATCCGCTCTTTCGCCATCTCCAAATGCAACTTGATCGAAAGAAGTACCCCATCTGACACCTCTGAAATGATCAACAGCAGAAGAAGACTGAGCAAATGTGGTCAGCGACCATAAAGTCAGCAGGAATGAAAAAAGATAAGTGTTCATGATGGTAAAGAAATAAGATAAGCCAAACGAAATACCAAATTTCGTTCAGCTTATCGATATAAGGTTTCAATAGTCAATAGGAAAAAATATTTAGGCGTGTGCGACAGATTTTGATCTCCAAGCATCCAACATCCAACTCTCCTTCTCAATATCTGCTAGGAAACCGCCCATCATATCGACTGTTCCTTCGTCGCCACAATCATCTGCCTCTTTCATCACGCGACGAAAACTCTTGATTAGTATTTTGTGGTTGTCCAAAATGGTATCTATCATTTCATGTTCGTCATGGGTGACGCTTGCTTCTTCTACTTCTGCTCTGCGCAGGTAGGTCGTCAGTGTACTGACAGGCGTATGTCTCAAAGTCAAAATACGCTCCGCTACTTCGTCGATGTTCGTGCGGGCGATATTGTACAAATGCTCGAAACGCTCATGTAGGTCGAAGAAGTTTTCGCCATTGATGTTCCAGTGGTAATTTCTGAGATTCTGATAATATACATGATAATTGGAAAGCAACTGATTCAATTCATTCACTGTCTGTTCTACCTTCTCTGCGTTCAATCCTAAGTAATTCATAGTCTTTTTTTTCTTGTATTTATATTAAAAAGAAGATCAAAGAAGTATACTACTATCCTATCGATAGAGGTACACACCGTCGATCTGCTTGTATTGTTCGTCGGCTATCACTAGATAGCCCAAAATGTAGTTATGTTCGTTTTTAGAAAACGCTATGCTGTAGATTTACACTGCGATAGCATAACGACTGCGGACTGCAGCTTGAAGTTTTTTGCGAGCGACAAATAGGCGACTTTTGACTGTCCCTACCGGAATATCCATTGCCTCTGCAATTTCAGAATATTCATATCCTCTATACTGCATGATAAATGGCTTTCTATATTTTGGCTTTAGATCTTGAATGATAGAATGTAACTCTTGCGTCTCAACATTCACCGTACCTTCATTATCAGTATACTGTTCACTGTCTACTTTGTGCATGATGACAGAAACAGGCTCACTAGTGATATTGCGTACTTTCTTACGGCGATAGTTATTGATAAATGTATTGCGGAGTATAGTGGAAATCCAAGCTTTAAAGTTAGTACCTGGTTTAAAACGGGCTAAATTTTTGTAAGCTTTGAATGCTGCTTCTTGTACCAAATCTTTTGCTCTACTTTCATCTTTGGTTAGTTTAAAAGCAAAAGCATACAATTTACTTTCTAGTGCATTAAAATTATCTACAAAATCTACGCTATTCATGTTGTTCAAGTATTTAATTCGATAATAAAACATGAATATGCTACTTTTGTTCACTAAAATGTGAAAAATTATAACAATTTAAGTCTTTTAAGCAATAGTTTGCTTATTTTTGGTAATAAAATTGACTAGGTCTTCATTGTTACTCAACAAATGCTCTACTAGCATGATGAAGCTATTGATATCTGCGGTATGTGCTTTCATTTGATCGTTATTATTACTGTTGCGATCCATCTTGAACTTATAAAATACCTTCAATCCATCTAGCATTTTGCGTGTACTGATGGTTGTATCGATAAATTCTTGCACAGCACTCTTATTCTTGAAGTCTATCTTTATGGGCTGATTATCAATGATTTCTGCATTGCCATCATTGAATGATCTGATATTGTCTCCTTGCTCGGCAATATTACTGTCTATCAGGTCGACAATATCTACATTAAATATTTTCCCCAGTTCTAGAATCGTCTTTAGCCTAGGCTCTACGTTTTTGCTCTCATAGGCAGCAATGCTACTTCGTTTGATACCAATTCTTTTCGCTAATTCTTCCTGACTCCAACGATTCTTTTTTCTAAGGAAACGAATATTTTTTGCTAAGTTATTCACAATTAATATATTTATTTAGTGTATTTTTTGTTTGCTATAAGTTCTTATGTTGCGTTTTATATCTATCGAACACGTATTGTGTGCTTGATGTTTACAATACGAAAGATATAATAGATAAAAAATTGCACAATGACAAGTTTAAACACTAAATATATTATAATATTGGGAATAATATTGACTTTATTTGTTTCTGCCGGAAGCAATCAGTATGATATTAGTTCAGAACAGTCCGATCAACTATATTCGATTGCGGAAGAGAAGGTAACGGTTCTAGAAAAAATAGAAAAATTGGAGGATGCAGTTGCGGCGAAGTTAGTAGTGATGGAAGAAGAAGGTAAGTGGACACAAAGTAAAGCAGTCATTTTTTCGCAATGGCAACATCAGGCAGCAACTATTAAAATTGCCAAACAATCTGTGCTCAATAATCACTGGCAAAATTGGACAGAGAAAAAAAATCAAATTCGTCGATTAATCTATCGAACAAATAAAAGATTATAATACTTATAGTTGTAAGTTAATCAGTAACTGACCAAAAAGCATACACATTATCGTAGTGTAAAACAGAAAAGGATCAAACGAACATGACTATTCGTAAGATGTAAAGTCAGAAATAAACTGTTCGGGTGATTTCTTATACGCACCTCTTCATGGCAACATGATGAGGTGTTTTTGTTTGTATTTTTCTCTCTTTGTTTAGTATATTGGCAAAGTTGAACGTTTATCAATAAGTTTGTTACTCAAATTTACGCTCACCTATGGCAGGACATCTAGGACCTAACTTGAAATTTTTGCGGCGACTCAAAGGACTCAGCCAACAAAAGCTAGCGGATATCGTACAACTCAAGCGCAACAACATCGCCTCCTACGAAAGCGGTGTAGTAGAACCAAAAGCTATCGTTTTTCTGAGACTGGCGGCTTATTTTCAAGTGCATCCGGTAGCGATGTTTACACAAGACTTAAGTCTGACACCACTCGATCAGTTACAGGTCAAAGAACAAACTGCTGCCTCTTCTCCCGAAATCATTCTCAACGAACTAGAAGCCTTTATCAAAGAAACTTCAGATATGCAGAAGTTGGTAGATGGCTTCCAAGAGTTGAAAAAATTCAAAATCGCCAATCAGCAACCGAGCAACTATCCCGAAGATTTAATTGATATACTTTCACACTTACTGAGCGTCAATTGGAATTTGATTCATAGCGTACAAGAAATGTCAAATTCAACGTCTGACGAATCAAATGGTATTAACAAATAGTTGTTACAACAAACACTCACAATGAAGCTAGTGGAATGTCCTAGAGACGCCATGCAAGGATTGAAAACTTTTATTCCAACAGAACGAAAAGCAGTTTACCTGAATCAACTACTCAAAGTAGGATTCGATACGCTGGATTTTGGGAGTTTCGTATCGCCCAAAGCCATCCCACAGATGCGCGACACTGCCGCTGTACTCAATTTACTTAATCTAGATCAGACGAACACAAAACTACTCGCCATCGTTGCCAATAGACGCGGTGCGGTAGATGCTGTGGCACACGACGAAATTACTTATCTAGGTTATCCTTTTTCCATATCGGAGACTTTTCAGATGCGCAATACTAACGCGACCATAGAAGAGTCACTCGTGCGCGTGGCAGACATTCAGGAACTTTGCATACAATATAACAAAACCATGGTTGTCTATATTTCTATGGGCTTCGGCAATCCCTATGGCGATCCCTGGAATGTAGAAATCGTGGATAAGTGGACGGCGCGATTGGCGAGTATGGGCATTAAGATTTTACAGCTTTCCGATACCATTGGTGTATCCAATAAAGAAAGTATCAGCTACCTTTTCGGCAATTTGTTACCCAATTATCCAGATATCGAAATCGGTGCGCATCTGCATACAGAACCCAGTTATTGGCAAGAAAAAATAATAGCGGCTTATGAAAATGGCTGTCGCCGCTTCGATGGTGCGATCAGGGGCTATGGCGGCTGCCCAATGGCAAAGGATGACCTAACCGGCAATATGCCGATGGAAAATATGGTTCATTATTTCAATCAACACGAAACGTCACTGCAACTAAACCAAGATGCTTTTCTTCAGGCACTGCGTATGGCGGATGATGTTTTCCTCTTTAGGAGAGAGTGAGAGATCGTGTCTAAATGGAATGAATGTACTTGAAGATGATGTAATCACATACAGTCTCCGAAAATCGAATAGCATCGAGATGTCTTCAGTCAATGTTGACAGTCGTGCTCGTGATGCTCAGGTGATTGCGCTGCTGTATGGTGATTTGATACATTCCACTCGGTAGCCCATCAAAACTAACCACTGACAGTCCGTCCAAATCGACGACATCGCCTCCACTTTGTAGCAAAGCTGCCTTAATACGCGTAGTCGTTGCGTTTTTTACTTCTACACTTACCCATTCAACGATCGCCTCTGTTCCTGTCTGCATGAATACACTTGGCGTGACTGTCGCACCAAAATTGTCCATCATTGGGTTGTCAAATGGATTGGTGGAGGGCAATGGAAAAGGTGGAGGCGTGAGTTGCTGCGTATTCTCGTCATAATTGCCTTCCAACAGTATTTTGATCGCCAAAGCAGAAACATTACCACCTATCATAACAGTCTGTGTCGTTGCTGCAAATGCGCCTTGGCTATTTTGAACACGGAGTTGGACGGGAAAGCTACCGGAGCTCTGGCTGTACGTATGTGTCGGGCTAAATTGAGTACTCGTCGCGCCGTCTCCGAACATCCATTCTGCGCTCACCGCATTGGTAGACGTATTCATAAAGTCAAAAGTGGAAGGCATCGTCTCCGTCGCGGTAAAATCGGCAATAGGGGCGACATCTGATCCACCATTGATCGTCACTAAGAAAGTCGCTGCATCGAAGATGTTTCCATTCATATCCGTTTCGTAGCAGAGAATTGTTCCAGTGCGGTTGACGGCAACCTCGGGTGTGTCATTCCATCTGACTCGAATACTTGGTGTACCCTGACCGGATAGAATTATTCCTTTTGTAATATCCCAACAATAGGTATGTCCGGCAGTAGAATTCGGCACAAAATACTCATTGTAGGTATCCGCTATATACGTCCCAATACTTTGATCGTCACACTCGTCTAGCGCTCCTCTACCATTGTTGACAAAAGTAGAAAGTGTATCAGAAGTGCCTGAAAGCATTCCTCTGGTGCGTGCCAAAAAATCAGTCGCCTCATTCATCACATAATCAAAGTTCTCATCGGGAATGCCACTCAGTCCAAAATCTCCATTGCCGCCACCATTATCATTTGTTTTATCGACCCAAAGTCCATGTCCTTCTCGACACAGTACATGAGCCTCCCAGTTCGGTGCATTATTCCCCAAAGCTGTCAACCGCTCTCGGATAGGATAAGTACCAAAAGCATCCGGGAGGAAGAAGCTAATCAATGGATTGTCTTGAAATGGAGGTCCTACGCCTGGTGTTACAGTCAAATCCAAATCGCCATGAATCAGCAAACAAGGTTCGTCATCCGTCTGACCGCTTCCACTGACACCATCTACGACATTTGGATCATCTACGCCACCCCACAGTTTGACCGCACCTTCTACATCGCCATCAAAAGCACTATTGTCTACCAATGCGCCCTCTCCACAGTCGGGACACCCCAGATCAGAGCGAAACAAACCGCCAAATGTATTGCTCGGACGTTCCGCATTTTCCATATATGCCACATTGATCGAAATGATGCCACCTGCGCTTTCCCCCGAAGCATAGACTTCCGCTGGATTGATGCCGTAGGTACTCGCATTTGCTTTCAAATATCGAATAGCAGAACGACCATCCTGAATCCCTTTGTACGATCCTCGTTCTGCACCCAAGAAAGGATTGAGGGCGTCACCGAGCAGCTCTTTTCGATAGTCAATACTGGCACAGACATAGCCCATTTTAGCGAGTGTCTCGCACCATAGATTGGCAGAATCTGTATCTTTTGAGCCATTCACAAATGCACCCGGATGTGCCCAAAGTACCAATGGTCGGCTCGTTTCTGTATCGCTCATAGGTGGCAAGAAAATATTTATCCCGAACTGTTCTGAACCATTGTCCCAATAAATGACATCAGGAATGAACTGGAAAGTGGTAAAAAAGTCGCGGGAGCGATAGCGGATTTTAGGGGCATCGGGATCGCAGTCGCTTTGCTGCGCGAAGGTAGCTTCTGAAAATAGTAAGGTAAGGAGTAGTGTGAGTGTGAAAAGTCGAGACATCGGTGCGTGTATTTTGATGTCTTGAAGGTAGGAAAATTACTACTTAGTTTTGTTTTGCTCTTCCATTTGTGCTTGTAGAAATTCTATTTTCTTCTTTCGCCAAGCGATTAAACCAATGTCGCCCAGTGCCAATAAGCCCAAAGAGCCTTCAACTGGAATGTCAAATTGCTGACCTTGAGTGGTTTGGATGTGGAGATCAGGAAAATCTGCTGATGTACTTTTATTCTGAGTATCCATGTTAGTTAAAAATAAGTTGAGCAAGCCCAATACGCTTGAACTTGCTCAAATATAAGCCAATTGTGATTGTTCTACCTTACTCCAACATCAATTTCTCATACTTCACCACATCACCCAGCTGCATTTTGACGATATAGGTTCCACTAGAAAGTTCTTTTGTCGTCAATTCAAAGGCATTTTCTCCCTTCTGTACACCAAGAGTCGTCGATTGTACCAAACGACCACTCATATCAAACAACTCCACTTGCCCACTAATATCGCTATCTGCATTGATGCGCAACTGAACAGATTCGCTCACCAAACTTGGATTCGGGAACAACCGAATATTGATGTTTTTATCGTTGATCTCAACTGTCTCTACATTAGAGTACTCGTACTTGCCATCGAAGTCAACCTGACGCAGACGATAGTAGTAAGTCGTGTTGCTCATCGCCTCTTGATCTACATACTTGTATGTCACCTCACGATTGCTCTTACCTTCTCCTTCAACCCAGCCTATTTTGTAGAAGTTGACACCATCGGTGCTGCGTTCTACTTCGAAGCCACTGTTGTTGATTTCGCTAGCCGTTTTCCACTGTAGGGCGACGGCTTGTGGTTCTGGTGTTGCGCTAAAGCTGATGAGCTCCACAGGGAGTGTACCACAGCTTCCTGTAACGACTGGATCACCTCCTGTATCAGATATACCCGTTTGCGTGATATCAATAGTGAAACCACCAACCCCATCTTTAGTGTATCGAATAAAACCTAGGTTTCCTGAAGCATCTATAATTGGAATGTAGGCGAAGGCAGCAGTTCCATTATTAAAATAGCCACCACTAGATATTTGAACAAAGCCAAAACTACCCGTACCGAATCCAGCTGGAGGAGAAGTAGTAGTGATAGTAGCACCTAAACCTAGGTAGTTGACATAATTAGTAGTGGCTAGTCCCACACTCATTGTACCTATAGGTGTTATAAATAAACCATTGCTAGCAATATCAAAATCAAAATCAGGATTACCATCTCCATCGACATCTAGTTGACCATCACCATAGGCTCCACCTGTGGAATTGAATACTGCTGTTCCTTGCCCGCACTGTGCCTGTGCAGAAGTCGGCATCATTAATGCACCTGCTGCAAAGGGAGCAAGGGTAAGGAGTGTACTTTTGAGTTTAGATTCTTTAGCTGCGCGAGTATTTGGAGATGTAGTATCAACGGAAGTACGCTGATAGGTGCGCAGTTTATCTGCAAAAGGTGTAGAGACTTTTGTCATATGTGTAGGCTTTATATATTTACCAAAAAGAGAAAATTCATGTTAGCATGTAGAATTAGCTACGCACAACTTATCCTCAAGATAGGAAAAGATAGACATATAAAAAGTTATCTCTACCTATTGATACTTTGCTAAAAACACATCAAAGAAAATAAAATGTGAACGTTTTTTCAAAATTACTTTTGTGGTTGGTACAAAAGCTAACTGCAAAATAGTAAGAAATTGACTTGTAAAACGTTGATTATCAGTATATTGTTAAATTTACTACTCCAACGTATGGAAGAAAAATTTAACATTATCGCTTAGTTCTTTCTCTATATAATCGCTGATCGACCACACCAATCATCTTTTCTATTTGCAGCGGTTCGCCTACAAACTCGCTCATTTTTAAGGCGGCTTCTAGCGGTTGATTGACCACATCGGCATACTGCAAATAAAGAATTTGCACATTGTCGCGCTCCGACGCCCATTTTTTAGCTTCTTTGACATGCTGCTCATAAGAAGTTGCAATATGTAATGGATATTGATCTTCCTTTACCTTTTTGCCTAACCGTTGGAGCATTCGCTGCTGAGAAGAAAGCACCTCGGTCAGGTCGCGCTCCATGTAGATGATTTTATAGTTGAATGTGAGCGGTAGCTGTTTTAGCAATTGTGTAATGACTTTGACGACTTGTCCCGAAGCTTCGCGTACCCATCTTTTATTGCGAGTCAGCGACTTAACTGCTTCATGCTCCAGATAGCCTTTTTGATTGTTCTCATCTGCTTCGCGCTTCTCGTCTGTGTAGATCGGAAGTCCTCCAGCTTGTAGCATTTGCATCGTCATAGAGGTGCCACTTCTAGGTAGACCGGAGACAATATAGATGGTCTCACCGCGCTGACTTTTCTGCTGTAAGCGATGAAAATCGTAGCGTTCTAGGTCTTTTAGATGGTTTTTGTAGAGCGTTTTTAGTAATTCACGAGCAGCATTGTTTTGCGGTTGCATCAGTAAGCCTTTTTCGATGGCTTGTGCGGCATCCTCATAAGCTCCCATATCGTATAGTGCTCGACCCAGTGTAAAGTGATAAGATGGCTGATTGAAGTCGAGTCGTAAGGCATCTAGTGCTGCTTCGGCGGCAGCTTCATATTCTTGTTGGCGCATTAGATTTTGTGCCAATAAGTGATGTGTCTGTGCCGTATCAGGATCGTATTCCAGTTCTTTTCGTAGGCATTTTTCTGCTGACTTCCATCTACCGACTTGCTGATAGCATCTTGCCAATTGAAGGTTGACGCGTGTGTCTGCTTCTTCTTCAGCTTCTATTTTTTGTAGAATTGGAATGGCTTCTGCTGCTTTGCCTTCACTGATGAGCAAGCTAGCTTCCATCAAGTTTAGTGTACTTTCTTCATAGACATTGAGGGATTTCAGTCGATTGATGCTTTCACGAGCTGCTTGTGGTTGAGCACTCATCTGTTGCGCGATAGCCAATCGAAACCAATACCAAGGTTTGTCGGGATTCTGCTCAGTTAGTTCTTGTAGTAGCTGTCGCCCTTCTGCGATTTTTCCGCCGTCGATGTAGGCTCGTGCTAGATTGTATTGTGTATTTTCTCTGGTATTTTTGATCTTTTGCTCGGCATTGCCATCCATTTTTTCGATATAACCTAAGTCTTCCAGTTGTTTCATCGCCATTTCTGATGATTCATCAGAAACCGCCTCAGCAGTATCTTTGATACGGCCATCCTCTCCGGCTATTTCTTCCCAGCTTGGAATAAAACGAGTTGTTTTAGGGGTCTCAAAAATCTGATCGAGCACTTTGCCATCCATATCTTCGCCTACAGGTAGATCGAAGAGTTTGAGTAATGTGGGCGTCACATCAATAATACTAGCACCGAAAATGAGTTCATCTTTTTTGATGTCTGGTCCGGCAGCTACAAAGATGCCATACGGACTATGCTCGTATGCTGGTCCGGCAGGCTCTTTTGGAATGTTCCTTGGACGCAAATGATCCGGTTGGAAACCATGATCGGACACAAGCATGATGGTCGTGTCATCATCAACTAATTCTAAAATACGCCCCAACATCATGTCATGGAAGCGATAGCCACTTGTCACTACGTCTTTGAAATAATCAAAGTCCGCTTGCGGGATATGTGGTCGCTTTGGCGGATGATATTTCATGAAGCCATGACAGTAGTGATCGATAGCGTCCAGATACAAAGCAGCAAAGTCCCACTCTTGCATTCTTAAGATATTCGTAAATGCAGCATGAAGAGAGGCGGCATGAGCTGTGACACTAGCGACTCCTGAAATGGCTCTTCCTTTCGTTTTAAAAATATTGGCAGCTTCTGGGACAAAGGGAATAATATGTTGACCTGTTAATTCTTGTGGATGTACTCTAAACTGTGCAAAATGATCGGCTAACGCTTCGGGATGAACCGTACCAGATGCCATTTTCCATTCTTCTTGGATTGTTTTTGGTGCTTTTTGGAAAAAATTGGAGATCATGACACCATTGATCGGTTCGGCAGGGTGGGAGGGCCACCAACCAACGACGTGGGTTTTCTTTTGCTGTAAAGTCAGAATGTTCCATATCGCACGACAAGAACGAGAAACGCTCATCACGGGGCGTACATTATTGCCATCAGGTGTGACCTCTATAAAGCCATGAACACCATGTTTATAAGGTCGCTTTCCAGTGGCGATAGACGACCAAAGCATAGGAGAGAAAGAAGGGTCGAGGGTCGCTAGTTTCCCCATGACACCTCTATTGATGAGGCTTTCGAGACTTGGCATCAGCCCTTGATCGAGGAGCGGATTGATGACTTTCCAGTCGGCGGCATCCCAGCCGAGGAGGAGGACTTTTCGTTTTTGCACGCTTACATCTATTTAATGAAGCCCCAATATTATTACAAATTCGTCTAATTTTTTGTGCCAGCAGTGGTAAAACTAAAAAGGAGCACTCCTGACATCCAGAAATACCCCTTATTTATTTGAAACAATTGTTATGTAGTTAATATCAACCCAGTGAATCGGGCTGTTTGTAGCCAGCATCTTTACTCAAGACACCTGCTAGCTGCGTCAGCATCACACCATAAATCACTTTCGAGGTAATATCTGCAATAGTATAAGTCATTTGTCGACCAACGACGCCAGCTTCATTGTACAAGCCCCCTTCTATACCTGCTAGATGTGGCATTAAGTAAGCACCAGGATACAAGAACCAAGAGATTAAGAATAGTATCCAGATGTTGCCCAAAATCTTTTGTCCTTTGGGAGAGATGCCCTCTTTCCCTTCTTGAATGACTTTGCGCATCACATACAAAATATGGAAGAAAAAAGCAGTCGAAATCGCGCCCCAAATAAAGAAGGCAGGAAGATTGGTCACTTCATAAAACTGACCGATGTAGCCAGTGATAATCATTAATGAGCCAGAGATGAAAAACTGATTGCGAATGCTATTGAAGTTGCTTTTTGTCAAAGTCACAACAAACAAAATCTGGAACAACAACATCGGCACATCGATCAACCAATTAAGGTAGCGATAGCCATTGTTGAATAAATCGCTGCCCTCTATCAAGAAGTATTTGCCGCGCTCCATATCAAACCCAAAGGAAGTCGTCCAGTTTTGAGCTTGTTGATACAATAGCAAAAAGGCAGAGACCATCACGACCACAGAAAGTACAGAAGACATTCTATAGCGAGGTGCGACCGTCTTAATCGTCAGTGCAAAATACAAAAGCGCAGCTAGCATGACTGCATAGCCCAGCGTAAGCAAATGAGCGACCATCTGATAGCCCATCTCATCAAACCCAACTTCTGCGCCGATAAAGTTTTCAAAGGTTGCGTTTCCTAATTTCATAGTGTTTTAAGATAAATGTATGATAATATTTACTGAGAGAAGCGACTGTTACTTTTACTTCTTTCAGGTGAATCCTTATACGCTGTACAACTGAAAACTCTATGTTAGGTTCGGAATTTTTATGTCAGACTACCTATGACTTTGTATGAATAAAGGAATAGTAAGAGAAGGAGTTATTTACTCAAAAAACGATTCTGCGGATGATGATATCTACACGCCGATTGGCAGATCGACCCTGAAAATCATCGTTCTCAAATTGAGGTTTGATCTCTCCAAAGTCCTGATTGGTAAGGATATGAGATGGAATACCATGATGAATGATGTGAGCGCGTGTCATTTCGCCTCTTCGGTTGGATAGCCAAAGGTTGTAGTCCATACTCCCGATGTTGTCGGTGTGACTTTGTATGAAAATTTCATATTCTTCGATGGGATGAAATTGCTCTAAAAAATCCCTCAATTCTGCAGACTGTCCATCGTCGATGATGTAGCTACCACCACCGAAAAAGATGCTTTTTATATGAAAATTAGGTTCAATTTCATCATTTTGACTAAATGAAGTAGAAAATGAAACCAAAGAGCAGAATAGCAAAAGAAAGAAGCGCATGAGCAAGAGTAGTGAGTCCGCTTTTAAAACTCAACAATGGCGGTTTCCGTTTAGCAAAACAGTCGAGAATGCGTCAGTTTCCAAAATCAACGTTGATTTGGATAAATAAATCTCGTATTTTCGTGCTATCAAAAAAGTGTCTAGCGAATATTCGCTAGGGCTTCCTTGATCTTATTGACCAAACATAACATTAGTCATCAATGACTTTAGAATTAGAAGTTTTGTAGCTCTCTTTTTTATAAATAACCCTTATTGAGTGAGTCTACCATCTAATATCTACTGTCTAAAATCTCTTACAACAATATGAATTTCAACCTAACCGAAGAGCAATGGGCGGTCAAGCAGGCTGCTCGTGAGTTTGCTCAAAAAGAATTGAAACCAGGCGTGATCGAGCGCGACAGCAATATGACCTTTCCAAAAGAACAAATCCAGATGATGGGTGATTTGGGTTTTTTGGGTATGATGGTCTCTCCAGAATATGGTGGCGGTGGCATGGACACCTTGTCTTATGTTTTGGCGATGGAAGAACTTTCTAAAGTTGACAATTCCAGCTCTGTCATCATGTCTGTCAATAACTCCCTTGTTTGCTGGGGTATAGAAACCTTTGGGACAGAAGAGCAAAAGCAAAAATATCTACCAAAATTGACAAGTGGAGAATGGATTGGTTCATTTTGCTTGTCCGAACCGGAAGCAGGTAGCGATGCAACGATGCAGCGCACCACAGCCATCGATATGGGCGATCACTATTTATTGAATGGCACTAAAAACTGGATTACCAACGGTAACTCATCTAGCGTTCATTTGGTCATCGCACAGACAGATGCAGAAGCCGGACATCGCGGTATCAATGTACTGATCGTCGAAAGAAGTTGGGATGGTGTGAGCATAGGTGCGAAGGAAGATAAGCTGGGCATCCGCTCTTCGGATACCCATACCATCATGTATAACGATGTCAAAGTGCCGAAAGAAAATCGCATCGGCGATCATGGATTTGGCTTCAAATTTGCGATGAAAACCTTATCCGGTGGACGTATCGGTATTGCGGCTCAGGCTTTAGGCATCGCTGCTGGAGCATATGAATTGGCTGTTCAGTATTCTAAAGAACGCGAAGCCTTCGGCAAGGCGATCAGCCGTCATCAAGCTATTGCTTTCAAATTGGCGAGTATGGCAACAGACATCGAAGCAGCTCGCTTGATGGTCTATCGTTCCGCTTGGATGAAAGATGCTGGCTTGAACTATGATGCCGCCAGTTCTATGGCAAAGCTATACGCCTCAGAAGTAGCCATGAAGCACACCGTAGAGGCTGTGCAGGTACATGGTGGCTATGGATTCGTCAAAGAGTACCATGTCGAGCGATTGATGCGTGATGCTAAAATTACGCAGATTTACGAAGGCACTTCGGAAGTACAGCGTATCGTTATTTCTAGAAATGTCTTGAAAGGGCAATTGGAGTTGCCGATCTATCAGGAAGGATTGTTGGAGATGGCGTAAAAGTTGAAAAACTGATGAATTGATGAACTGATAATCCATATAGTGATCGTCAGTTCATCAATTGTTCATCCGATAGCTATCGAATTATCAAAGCTTAATCAAACTCTTCGTCAACTGCCGTAACCCACTTCCCTGAATTCGACAATAATACGTCCCCGCCGGTAAATCTCGTCCATCAAATCTTGCCGTATGCAGTCCAGCTGGCAATTTCTGATTAAATAAGACTTTTAGCTCTCGACCAAGCGCATCGTATATACTCAACCGAATATCTTCATGTCCGCAAGTGAACTCGACTTGCACCCAATCTTGAAACGGATTCGGATAGTACTTCAACTCAAATGTCTCATCGCGCAATGTTTCCTTCGTACTTGTCGAGGTCGGCGAGCATTCCAATAAGGACATATATTGGAAGTCATTGAATAGAATCTCCCGTACCGCATCTTCGGACGCGCCCATCCAGTCCATCAAAATAGAACCGTAGACATTTCGGAAATCATACTGCATCGGGATGGCTTCTTGGGAGCGCACTCGACTTGGGATTTCAGGATTATCGCCGATCACCCCTCCTTTCAAGCAAGGACCGAATAGCATCATCGGAGTAGAAGTACCGTGATCGGTGCCGTAGCTGGCATTTTCTTTGATTTGGCGACCAAACTCGGAGAAGGTCATCATTAAGACGCGCTCCTCGATACCTTGATTTCTCAAATCTTCCATAAAAATAGCAACGGCATCCGAGATAGCATTTAACAATTCCGCATGTGCGCCTTTGAGCGGACTACCATTCAGTGCCTGTCCGGCATGAGTATCAAAACCACCCAATTTGACGACATAGATTTTTGTGCGTAGACCACCTGACATCAGCAGTGCTACATTCTTCAATTGTCGCGCTAGCTTGTTTTCGCTTTCGTTATACGCCACGGTATTTGCGCCTTTGTTGGCGGCTGTGGTGATGACTTCTGAGTAAGCATTGGTTTGTGCAATACTCGTTCTCAAAAACTCTAATTCTCGACCATAAGGTGTATTCGGCGTCGTATCGCCTGCGCCTTGTGCCATTGGGAACAAACGGAACGGATCTTCAATCGCCAAACTATAATTAACTGCCGAACCCTGACAAGTCAATGATATCAGAGAACCCATCGTCAACGCAAAAGGGTCGGGAAAATCGCTATTTGGGTAGCCATAAGGATATTCGGGATGTATTTGGTCGTAATACCTTCCTAGCCATCCACTTGACCAGATCTCGTCAGCTGGAGAACCGGACATTTTGATATCTGTCCCTCTAAAGTGGGAGCGTACCGCATTTGGGTAGCCGACACTTTGGATGACTTGTGATTTGCCTTCGTCGTACAGCTCATTTTTGATGCGCTCAAAAGAAGGGTGGAAGCCAACTTCATCGTTGATTTTGAGGACGGAATTGCTGGGAATGATTATACCCGGGCGGACTTGGCGTAGGTTGTCGTATTGGTTCAATGGTGGTAGCATACTCAAGCCGTCATTGCCACCATTTAGTTGTATCAAGACCAAAACGCGGTCGCTGTCTTCATCTAAAGCAGAAGCCAGTAAAGGGTGTGTAGCGACGCCCATGCCCATGCCATTCATAGCAATCGGTAGAGCAGCAGAGGCAGTAGTCGCTGTGCGAAGAAAAGATCTCCTTTTCATTGGGTTTGTATTTTGAACCTGAAAGTACAGGTGTATTTTTAAAATTAGACGTGATCTAGCTAACAGCTGATGGCTGAATGCTCATAGCTATTTAGCTCAAATGATATTCCGCCATAGCGACCATAGACACAAACAGCTCACGCAATTTCTTCTCTATGCTGGCAGCCAATCTAGCATCGTTCGGATTGTTTTTGTACTCTTCGTACTCCACCGTCCACTCGAAATCTGGCAGACCGGGGATCAGCACTTCTTTGAGTGCATCCAGTTGTAGCTGATTGAGTGGTTGTGGATAGAACAGCTCTGCCAATTCGCCGATCAGCACATTGGGATCAGAGGCATCGCTGGTCTTTTCGATGAAAGTCAGTACATCTACACGCACTCGAATACTACCAATCCGATAGCCATTTTTGGAAAGTAATTCCGCACTGCGAGAGCGCAACGGTAGTGTGACCGAGTTGACCCAAATGCGATAGTATAGCGGCTCTTGATAGTAAGCTTTCCAGCCGGCAACATCTGGTGGGTCGAAGATTTGCATTTGCATTTTCTTGGACTCACCATACAATTTCAGCCAGACGCGATACTGACTTTCCAAATCCTGCGGATAATCTATTTCGCACTGTTTGACTTGACCGATCACAAAATCCAGCGGATTTTTAATCATCGGGCCTTGATTCAAAATATCGAAGAAGTGTTCGCTTTTGAGCAAGACTTCCAAGGCGGCTTTGATGTTGTAATTATTGTCCCGAATGACCTGTGCCAGTGGCTCGATGATTTGTTCGCGGACTTCGTCTGTGATGAGGTAGTAGACAAAGTAGCGGTACAGTTTTTCTGCCAAATAAGTCGCCACTGCCGGACTTTCCAGAATCACATCAATCAAGTCGGCATACTCGTTTTCACCGCCATTATTGATGCGGGCATTGTTGAAGCGAGGTGATAGTTGCTTGGTGGAGGTGTCGTGTCGATTGGGGATGAATCTGCCTTCGGTCGGAATATCCGCTCGCTGTTTGATGTAGCCTTCATCCTTCCATCCGGTCAATGCTTTGGCAGCTTGCTCGACATCTAGCTCTGTAAATGTGGTGTAGTCACCTTCGCCTGCCAACGCGCCTTTTCCGACGGTAAATAGCTCAAATAGTTCGCGAGCATAATTTTCATTGGGTGCGCCCTTTTCATTTTCGTTGCCATTCAAGTAGCGCAACATGGCTGGAGAGATCGTCACTTTTTTGACCAATGCTCTAAAGTCACCTGTGGCATATTCGCGCATCAAGGCGACGTGCTTGTACATGAAAGTCGGGTCGCGGATAATAAACTGCTCAACGACGAAATGATCCAACCAAAAGATGGTCATTTTCTCCCGAATAGAGACGCCTTCATTGACGATCAGGCCCATCATCCAAGAGCGCAGTGACAGTCGACGCTCTTCCAAAGCACGTGCATCATTTCGCGGCATGATGGTATCCACCCAAGTCTCACCAACAGCTACTCCGGTATCCAGCGCATTGACATTTAATGGCAAATCCGGTGTTGGTAGATCAGCAAGTAGTTGGTCAATGACTCCTTGCAGTCCGGCTTGTCTGGCACTTTCGATCTGGTCAAAAGTGGGACCATACATAGCTCGGCGTAGCAAGTGCGCGGCAGTGGCTCGATTCCATTCTCCGTTATAAGGAGCGAGTCCTGAATTGGGAGGTGGTAGTGGTGCGTCTTCGGGTATCGGAAGTGGCTGTGCTTCCAGAGTCTGTGTTTCTGTAGTAGGATAGCCGAGCGCGGAACGAAGTAAGGCTCTTCTATTCATAAGCTAGCGGTGTTTTCAAATGCTGTGAGCAGCACTCGTGTTTGTAATCGTGTTTCTGTACTTTTCTAAAGACGATAGACTTTAGATACTAGATATTAGAAAAAACATCAAAGCACTAAAATCTACAGCATTTCTACTTGGGATATTCAGTATAGATTGGGTGTTTGTCATAAGACAAATTCTATCTATCGTGTAATTTTTCTACTAGCAGTGGAAGAGAATGTAGCGACAGCTCAGTGACTGTTGCAAGAGGTAGATGAAAAGGGTAAAAATCTTTATGGGTTAGACGCGATTAATAGGGGAACGTTTAATTGATATATTTATTTTTAATATGTCATGCAGGAATACTTGCTGAAATTGTGTAGCTCCATTTCACTGTTGCTGTTTTTTCCAATATTTTAACGACGGAGCAATATTTTTCCATCGACAGCTTGACGGCTTTCTCGACCTTCTTATCCTCCAGATCACCATAGACGCGATAGTGGACATGAACGGTCTTGAACAAAGAAGGCACTTCTCCCTCCACTCGCTCAGCGGATACATCAATTTCGATGTGCTCCGGTTCTTGACGTTGCTTCTTTAGAAAACTAATCACATCAATCGCACTACATCCACCCAAAGCAGACAGCACCGTTTGCATGGGGCGCATGGCTTGATTGCCGCCGCCGATAGCCGGAGAACCGTCCATCTGAATGGTATTGCCGTTTTCGTTTTGTGCTTCCATGAGGTAAGCATCGTCTATTCTTTTGAGTGTGATTTGCATGAGTACAAATTTAGTGCTTCTATTGGAAAATCAACATTCGGTTTTAGCTTATGGTTGTAATATCCAATGTACAGGTAGTAATGTGCAATGAACAGTGTGTAACACTATCATTTGTTTTCAACAGAACTCAGTGTTTCCATGATTTTGGCCAAGGCAGATCTTGTGATAGAAAGTTGGGTTTGAGGATTTGGTTGTTTGAGTTGTATTTCATCGCCGTGCGCTTCTATATTGATGTGTTGCCATTGTTCTAGCAACTCGCTCGTCGATTTCAGTTCGGGGAAAAGCAATTGTAAGCGATCAAAACGGTAGCTCGGCAACTGCTGCATGGCTTTGAAAATAATTTTTCGATTGATTTCTTTCAACTGAATAATTCTTGTGCTTTTTTTGGTGTCTATTGCAGTATGAGTAGCAAAGGCAGCCATCACTTCTGTTGTGCCACTTTTTAGTGCTACCGTAATTGTAGAAGGAATAGGATTCCATTGCTTGTTGGTTGTTCTTCTTGTGGGATATGCTCTTTTTTGCTCGTTTTGAATGGCTTGTATGCCAATGTCTTTCAATGCAGTTCCCAGTTCGCGTAAGTAAGTCAGATTTTGTGCCGCATGGTAATAGAGTTCTTCGCCTATGCGGAGGGGATGTTCCAAATCATTGTCGAATTTTCGTTGAAAGCGAACTTGATCGTCGGTCAGTTGGAATGGAAAATAGCGCGCCCCACGACCGATGAGTTGGGCTTCGGATAGGGTAGTGCGACTTGGTTTTTTCTGGTTGGCTTTGGTGTCGTAGAGTCGGACGATGTCAAATAAATTTAGCACATCCCAACCTTCATTCAATTTATCTACAGCGAAAATGGCGCGGTAAGGATTGTCTGAGTCTTCTAGTCGGTTGAGTAGTAATTGTTGCTGCTCGCTATCGCTTTGACTATTGACAATCAAGCAATTGTGGCTGCCGAAGTCAAATCGTAGGGTTTTCAAAAAGTGAGCTAAAGAAGTATTAAAAATTGAAAAATACGCCATTGCTTGCCCGATGATGGTATCTGCTCCCTGTTGCCCAATGGTTTCTAGATCGTCTACTGTCAGTTGCGCTAGTCGATTTTGAAAGGTCTCATAAAATTGGAGACTCGACTTGATGGTTTTGGATTTGAAAAGGACGACGGGTTTGACCACCAGACCCTGTTGCTCGAAGAGTTGCTTTCGATACTGACTTAAAATGATGGCCTGCAAAGCGCGCTCGAAAGGTGGCAGATCGGCTTGTAGGAGTTTGACTTCTTTGGAATAGCCTTCTTGCCGAAATTGCTTGAGCGAATAGTCAAATAGTAGCCGATCAGCATATTTTTCTTGTATAGCTTTATTCGACCAATCAATCGTCGCCGTAAATTCTAACAATACATTTTCAGCATGAGCAGCGATCACTTTGTCCACACTTTGCTCCCAAGAAATGGCAGCTTCTTTTTTTGATTTGGTACTTGCATTGAGGTGGTGTGCTTCATCGGAAATCAAGACGAGTTTTTGTTGTCTGATGTCTTCTAGCGTCACGCTATTCTCTCTTGCTATTTGTAGTTTGGCGTGCAGACCTTGTACAGTCGTGAATAAGATGTTGAGGTCGTCGGGATGACCGTCGTCGAAGTTGGAAATGGCATTGATTTGGACACGTTGTCCTTGATGCTGGATGGGAAACTGAAATAGAAACTTAGAAGCAGCTTCGTTCAAAAAGTTATCGCGAGTCTTGTCTAGGATAGCAGTGCTATTGACGAAAAATAGAAAATAGCGATAGCCTTTGGTGTACAAATACAGCATCAAAGCAGCCATGATGAGCGTTTTGCCGCTTCCTGTTGCCATCTGGAATAGATAGGCAGTCTGCTGATCTTTTTCTTCCCAATGCTCAATGAACCGCCCCACTGCTGATCGCTGATACGGTCGCAGCTGATAGCGTAGATGTTCAGTGATGAAAAAAGGAAGCTTACGATCTGGCATTTAAAAAGTCGATTAATGTATTTGGTGCGAAACAATGACGCAGTGGACAAACCCAAAATTGGCGTTTGGCGTGTGACCAAGTTTGCTGTGCTAAAGGTAGCTGTTGTAGGCGGTCTTGCAAACTTTGTTTGTCCATCCACGCAACTAGATAGGTATGTTTTAGATAAGCTCGACCGAGGAGTTGATTGTATAATTGATCGGTGTCCGCATTGGTCAGATCTATTTTTTGCTCACGCAGCCACTGTTCTTTTAGCTTCTTGTTTTGATTAAAATAAATCTGAACGTGAATGTCGCTGCACAGATCGCTGACTTTTGCTTTTCGCTTGATGAGTTTGATATCTCGTCGTTGAAAGCTCGTCTTGAGATTGTTATCAACATTTGGAATTAAGGAAGTTTTCAACTCTAGCGATCGTCCTTTGCACTGAAAGTCAACATCCATCTGCGCTCGTTCTGACCATTGATTTTGTGCTTCAATAGGCACGTTATGATGCTTCAGCCATTTCCGAAACCCAATTTCACCTACATAACCTCTCACTTTACTATCGAATGACACATTGGGGTGTCGATAGCGCAGATTGTCAATGAAGTGGACGCGCTGCGCTCTTGTGATGGCTTGTTTGACTTCGGTAGCAGTGATGGGAAGATGGATGATGTCTTGGTAGCGCATTGTTTGCTTTCGTTTAGTCGATACGGTTATGACTACGATATTGGGAGATGGTCACTTATTTTAAGCTTTTAAGCGTATGTGTTTAAACAAATAGTTGTTGCTAAACGTATAAGTTTAAATAAACTCTAATTTTAAACGTATATATTGATAATGGCTACAAGAAACGAGTTGATTAGAGCTCAAACGGATCACAACATCAAAAAATATTCAGCTTTAAAAACTGTGCACAGACCCAGTTCTGGATGGATTCGATCTATACGTGTCGGTTTGGGCATGACGCTGAAACAACTGGCGAAAAGACTCAATATCTCTCCTCAAGGGGTAAAAAAGATAGAAGACAGGGAAGCAGATGAAACCATCACATTGAAAAAGCTAAAAGAAGTAGCAGCAGCCCTGAATTTGCAATTGGTCTATGGACTGATTCCTAAAGAAGAAACCTTGGAAAAAATGATTGAAAATCGCGCTCGTCAGATTGCCACAGCAGTTGTCAATCGTACTGCACAAACCATGCACTTGGAAGACCAGGCAGTTGCTGCTGAAAAATTGGAACAGTCTGTAGAAACACAAACACAACGAATCATTCAGGAAATGCCTAGTTATTTATGGGATTGAGATTAGCATATTCAAAAGGACAAACGCCCATCAGTGAAGAAGAGGAGGCAGGACAATACAGATTGACGAATAAAAATATCGGTGTCGATTACTACAAAATTAGACAGGAGCTTCGAGTGCTACTCGACGACTGTATAGTATGGAATAAGGAAAATGTTTACGCTCCTGATGAAATGGCAATCCGATTCAAGCATCTATTAGTTTCGATTCATTTATATCCTAATGGAAACGGTTGTCGTTCGCGCTTAGTCGCAGATATTTTAACAGAAGCTATGGGTAACAAACCTTTTGCATGGGGCAGTCAACGAATCGCTAAAGACAAAAGTCGGAGTATGTATATTGATGCACTTCGGCTAGCTGATCAAGGAGATTACGATGCTTTGATAGCGTTTGCCAGACAGTAAATCATCAAACATCCATAACCATGAAAACACTAGCTTGCACTTTCTTCATTCCCTTCGTGCTATTCAGCGGATTGTTTATCATCAGCGTTACATTTAAAGAGATGCGATGGATCATTGAAGATAGAGGAATAGACGTGCCAGGTTTTTGGGTTTCAACGACATCTGTCCTGACAGCGGCAGGTTGTTCTACATAGGAAAGCTACTATTCTATCCTAAAGCGCGTAAAAGGTGTGATCTTTACTATTTCTTATCGCTTGCAGCCATTGTTGTGCTTATGTTTTTGCAGTTGTTTAGTAGCATGCTGAGTGCCATTCAAGGATTTGATATTCACTAATGAGCATGATGTTATTCCCGCTCCAATGAAGACCTCTGTTTTAATTGCCATGCTCTATATCTTTCACTTGTTTTCCTAAGATTATCTCCATCAATATATCCTTGAAATGTGTTGGAATAAGTCATCGGTGGATCCATACCTCTAAGTCCCATAACAAGACGAAGATCGGCTTTATAGTCTCCTGCCAGAACAGGAAATGCACTCAGTAGCGTTTCATTAGGTGCGATAAGACATACAGCTTGACCGCTATGATAGCGTACAGGGTTTTGGATGTATAACCAGTTACCAAAACTATCTTTTGCTTCCAGAGTCAGCGGTAATTTTAAAGCGTTGGCGACTAATAAACTATCTGTACTTATATTTTTAATGAAAATAGGATAAGATAAAAGGCTATCTCGGCACAAATGAGGCGCATTGGTGTCATAGCGAGGATCGGAAATTGGTAAACGCGAGGGTGAGCTATAAAAATATTTCGATCGACCAATGCATTGAGAAGTATCTACAAATAACCAAAAATCAGAGGAATCACCCCACCTGTAAGGAAATGGAACTAAATCATAAAGATCGAAACTGACAAATCTGTATTTGGAAGGATTGTTGTGTTTGCAGTAGTCTATGTTTATGGTATCTTCATAATTGCCTATGCTGATGACAGTATAGTTATTATTGCTATATCCTCTATCTTCCGTGCCATTTCGTACCAACTCATTCCGAAACGTATCTACCAAAACAATCGACCGCATCTCTTCCATCCAAATCGATTTGGGGTCTTCAGGAAGACAATTCATGCACATCATTAGGACAGAGCAAAGCAAGAAAAAGCGTATCGTATCAAGATTTCTAGAATAGATGTAGATAGAGCATATTTTTGGTGGCTGAAAACACTCATCCTACTCTACTGTTTCCCTTCCAAAGTCAACCAACATGAGCAAACGCCACATATACACCTTCCTACGCGACCTCTCCCAAAACAACTCCAAAGAATGGATGCACGCGAATAAAAAAACCTATCAAAACGCACGAAATATTTTTATAGAAGAAGTCGGACGCATATTGGAGCGCATCAAAAAGCATGATCCAACTTTAGAAGGTGTAGAGCCGCGAAAATCCATTTTGCGCATCAACACCAATCGCCGTTTTCATCCAGACAAACCCATTTATAGAGACAATTTTGGGTTTGCGCCCGTCAGCGATATGTATCTACCTTCTTTTTATTTACATGTGAGTCCAAAAGAGACCTTTATTGGTGGTGGACTGCACAAACCGCCGACAGAGACACTCAATAAGGTGCGTGCTGCTATCGACTATGACGGGGAGCGACTGAATGATATTATCGCCAATAAGGCTTTTCAGGACTTTTTCGGTGGATGGGGAGATGATCCTGATATGCTAAAAACATCACCTCGTGCGTATTCCAAAGACCATCGGCATATAGACCTGCTGCGACGCAAGAATTTTATAGCACTCCGTCCATTGACGCAGGCAGAGTTTGTGAGTGATGATTTTGTAGACTTGGCGGAAGAAGCATTCCTAACTCTACAGCCGCTCAGTCAGTACCTGAAGCAGGCGATTGAGTTCGAAGAGTAAGGGGAGGGCTTGATATTGAATCAAACCCTATTGTGTTCCCGTGTAATAGTAAATCTCTAGATGCCCAGACCGGATAGCTCCGGCTTACGCAACATCGTACCGACATACAAGAAAACAGACATCGCAATGCCAACTGCCGGAAACTCACCAGTCGAAGACTCTCCAACAATAACGCCTCCGAAGTAGCTACATAATAGGAAAAAGCCAATGTTGGAAGTCTTTGGATAAAGATAAGTAGCCACACTCGCCAGAGCTAAGATGGCTAAGTAAGTCGGATTGATATTCAATGGACCTAACGCTTCTGTGACCTCCGGCAGACCTGCTAATTTTCCAAAAGCACTAAAAGTGACTGCTGCTGCGGGTAAAGCAGAGAGTACCCAACCGACGATTTTTCTTGTTTTATTGATTGCCATAGCTAATAAGTTTTAGTTAATGGTACAAATATAATGTATATACATTTAATATTAGAACATTAATTGTATAAAAGAAAAAGGCTATTCAAATACATGATTTGAATAGCCTCTTGTAGATAAAAACTTGGTAAGTTTCTAAAACTTGTCGAGTCTAGTTTCTCAAGGTACAGTACACATCAGAAGCTCAAATTCAGCCCTAGACTTGGCAAAATCGGCAACTGATTGACACGCTCGTAGCGGACACGATCAAAGAAGAAAATATTTTCTCTGTTGTATAGATTGGTGACACTAGCGACGACTTCCAGTTTGGTGCGTCTACCAAATTCCAATGTCCTCTTCACAGAAGCATCCAAGCGGTGATAGTACGGCAAGCGCCCGTCATTGCGCTCCGGCGAAAAGAGGATACCGAGTTCTGCGTTGTCCTGCAATACATCTGAACTCAAACCCTCTGTAAAGTCATACAAAGAGTAGAAGCCTTGTGTCAAGGTAAATGGAAAACCCGACCCCAAATTCCAACGCACACTTGCCTCCCATAGTCGGCTATCCCCAAACGTATAAGTCGTCAAAAAATTGACATTGTGGCGGCGGTCGAAAATGGTCGGATAAACTTGCTCGCCATCGTCGCGATTGACGTAGCCATGAGAGTAAGTCGCCCAGACGTAAAGCTGAGGCGTTTCGTAGCGCAGTGAAAAGTCAATACCGTATGCCTCTCCAGTCTCCGTGGCGAAGTTGGGATCTTGCTCGGAGAGTTTGTTTCTGTTCAGATTGATGAGTTGATTGAAATCTTTGTAATAACCTTCTACATTCAGACTTAGTGCATTATTAAAATCATACTCGATGCCCAGAATAGCGTGATTGGCACGTTGCAAACGATCATCTGTTGGCGTGCGTGTACCGGGCTCAAAGATCGTTTCTTCCGGTCCTGCCAAAAATCCGACAAACAAGTTGACGACATCCAATTCATTGACAGAACTGACCAAATTCTGTGAGTACATTCCAGCTGCCAACTTAAAACGCAAGGCATCTGTCGCATTGTACTTCGCACCCAATCTAGGCTCCACGACGGCTTTGGACTGAGAAGCATAGACTTGCAAGCGCACACTAGGCTCTACGATCAGCTTGCCTAGCGTTTGTTTGTGCTTCAAATAACCTGCCAACTCCGTCGTAAAGTCGCGTTGCTGAATGGTGTTATTGACGAAATTGCGGAAGAGAAAATCGGTGTTGATGCCGTTGAAAACAAAGCCGTATTGGGTTTCGCTAGTCGCACCGAAGTTGCTGAAATTCAGGCGAATAAAGTAATCTGTAATGCTACTTTCGCGTGGATTGCCGTCTGCCTCTTGAAGTGAAATATCATAATTAGAAAAGCCTGCTGTACCGTCGATGACGACTTTAGAGTTGGAGGGAATCAAGGTAAAATTTGCACCACCACCACTCGTATTCCAACCCAGATTGGCAAGCCCTTCAAAATTGACATTGTCGATAAAATTGAAGCCAAAGAAATTGACTTTACTACCATTGCCACCGATGAATGATACTTTTCCATAAAAGTCAGTAAAATTATACGGCAAACCAATGGTGTCAATCGGTGGATAATTGTAAAAAATATCTGCCGTTTGGTCAATGTAAGAGCGTTTGGCAGTAAAAATGAAAGACGAACTTCCACCACCAGTTTCTTTCAGTTTTTGCAACGGTCCTTCCACCAAGACTTTGGACTGAAAAGGATTGACGGAGACGACACCACCATAGTTTTTCTTGTTGCCTTCTCGCGTTTTGATGTCTACGATAGCCGAAATACGACCACCATATTCTGCGTTGAAACCACCCGTCAAAACATCTACGCTCTTAATCGTTTCGGTCTCAAAGACAGAGAAGAAACCGAGTGAGTGGAAGGGATTATAAATCGTCATCCCGTCCAGCAATATTTTATTCTGAATGGGCGAACCTCCTCGAATGTAAAGCTGACCACCTTGATCGCCCGTCGAGACGATACCCGGCAGTACCGGCAAATATTGCGCAATATCTGCGACGCCACCTATGGAAGGTAAGGATCGGACCTGCTCGGCTGTAACCGTCAGTTTGGAGACTTGCACATCTGATCGAGCTTGCTCTCGACGTGCTGAAATATTGACCGTCTCTAGTTCGACAGTGCTTTCGTTCAAGTAGAGTTGTCGATACGTGATTTTGTTCTCGCGGACCAAGACTTCTACAACTGTACTATCATAACCTACATAAGAAGCCACGAGCTGATACGTCCCTACGGGAACATTGCTAAAGGTAAAAAATCCATCGAGATCGGTGTTTGTTCCAAGATCAGTGCCAGATAAGAGTAAATTGGCGTAAATGATGGGATCGCCGCTTTCTTGATCGTATAAATTGCCGCGAATGGTGCCAGTTTGTGCCAATAGAGTAGTGCCCACCAAAAAGGTGACAAGTGTAAACAGGAGTGATTTCATACTGTAGTTGAGTTGTAAAGCGTAAAGATAGGAAAGAAATGAGAGTTTCGAGAGAAGGGAGAGTTTCGAGAGCAAAGAGAGTATGATACGTGATACATGATACGTGATACATGATACGTGAGGTGCTGAGGATTAAAATTGCTCATTGCTCACTGTTTGCTGCACATTGATACTATCGATTCATCACATCATCTGGCGGCGAAGCGAAAACACCAATCTTAAAAAACAAAGTATCCTTCGGATCAAATTGTACCAACAGATCTTCGCGTCCCATCACAGAAAGATTGTTGTTGAAATTGAGTTGATAGCCCACTTGTACATCCAGCCAAACCCAAGGTACGATCCGCTGCTCTAGTGCCAGCTGAAACCGCAGTTCTCCATGATCTAAGATGTAGTTGTCAGGAGCGACAAAGTCAAAATTGACCATTGCGTAGGCCTGACTGACATACTCAACGCCTGAAAGCAAAATAGTGCCAGAAGTGGGATTGTGGCGCACAAAGAAAGAAATAGGCAGCGTCCCTTCTACACCCCATCGATCGCTGATGTTTTTGTTGAAGAGTAGAAAAGGAATGACATTGTTTCTATTCTCCAGATTATGGATGAGCACAGCACCCACACCCCACTCAAAATCTTGGCTGCGTTTGTTCCCGAAACCCAGTATGAAATTATAATTGCGGAAACGTTTATCAGAATCAATCCATGCCTCTTGATTGCCATTCAAAGATAGCTGACCACTAGCGACCATATAGTAGCGATCATTAAAAGAGTAGGAAGTGATCAGATTAAAAGAGTTTCTTTTAAAAACAGATTGTTCTATGGATTCGTAAAGAAAAATATCTCGATCCCCAAAGCTATCAAAATCATAAAGTTCGCGCTCATGTGTATAGCCACCGATCACTTTTAAGTTAGGCTTTAGGAAGATGGGAAATTTTGTTTTCAAAGTCAGATTAGAAAGTCGGTTCGTTATAGGTTCTACAAACGCTCCCTGATTGGGATCTTGATCTCTTTCGAGTTGGCTACCTTGTATATAGCGGTAGGAAAGTTCCAGTCCTCGGGAGCGAGACTGATTATTAATGCCTGGGCGGCAATAGGCGGAAGGGTTGAGGTCTCTATGTGAATTGAGTTGATTCGGATAAATGCTAGGTCGATTTTGACCCTCCAATACAGTGAATGTAGCCAGGTGAAGCAGGAAAAGAAAAAAAGTAAACTTTCGCATATAATTTTTAACCTAGCTTACTAAATTGATGTTCAGTTTTTAGCGTTCTCCTTATGCCTATCATATATTACCACAGACCGTTTGACCTTAAATAGACCAAACAATTTGAAACAAATAAATTTAAAAACTACCATATATGAAATATTTATCCTTGTGCTTTGTCGCGCTATTTTGCATTGGGCAAGTCACATTATTCGCTCAGGATGACAGTCAAGTCATCGCTGTCGAAGCAGATACTACACAGCAGTCGCTACTATGGAAAGTAAGCCACGATGATCTAGACCAACCTTCTTACGTTTTCGGAACGATACACATGATTGGAAAAGAAGATTATTTCTTCACTGATCAGATGAAAGCAGCCTTTGACGAAAGCGACAATATCGTTTTTGAAATCAATATGGAAGACATGACTGATCTGAGTGCGCAGATGTCGATGATGGGCAAAGTCTTTATGAGTGATGGCAAAACATTACGCGATTTACTGACAGAAGAAGAATACGAAATCGTCGCTGCTCACTTCAAAGAAATGGGGCTACCATTGATGTTTTTGGAGCGCATGAAACCGATGTTTTTGTCTGTATTCGCGTCTACTGATCTGTCTCCGAATAGCTTGCAAAGTGGTGAAGTGATGTCTTACGAAATGGAACTCATGAAAGCAGCCAAAAACAAAAAGAAAACCATGGGCGGACTGGAAACCATGGAATTTCAGATGGGACTATTCGATAGCATACCGTATGACGCACAAGCAAAAATGCTGCTCGAAAGTATACAAGTGAGCGATGATAGCAATGACCAATACCAGCAAATGGTACAGCTATACAAAGACCAAAATATAGAAGCTATGCAAAGTATGGCAACCGCAGAAGATGGAGGACTAGAGGATTACGAATCTATCTTACTGACGCAGCGCAACGAAAATTGGATACCGCTCATGAAAGAAATGATGGTAGAAGGAACAACTTTCTTTGCTGTCGGTGCGGGACATTTAGGAGGTGAAAAAGGCGTCATTAAACTATTGAGAAAGGCGGGGTATACTTTAGAGCCTATTCGATAGATTTTTGAGTAGCATATTTGTTCAGAAAGCGAAGTTGAGTCTTGTATTCAGCTTCGCTTTTTTGTTTCCTTTAGCTGCCAAAGAGTCCGAAGTATGTCGTTCAGAACAAAAAACCGACCGTTCAGAACATTTTGGAGTGAAAATTTGGAGGGAGCGACGGTACGCGCCTAACTTTAAGTAGGTAAGCGCATTTATTTTCTGATTGCATGACGGTATCTTTTTCGCCTTATCTGACCGAAAAATATACATCGTTAGCAAAGGAAAATATTTACCCTTAACTACTTAAATCATTCGTTGAGCGAGTAGCATCGAAACACACTATAAAACGATTCGATTTTTTCATACGGGGGAAGCTGAAAACCCAAAATAGAGTAGGCACATGACTACATCACATGTTTGATGATCCGCTCCATAGCTGAGCGGCTACTATTAACAAAGACTGCAAAATGATTGTCCCATCCAAGATCGCTGTGTAATAATAATCGCTTCGATTTGGATGGGCATTTTGCACCAAAAAGCCACTACTGATCGCCGAGATAAATAAAGCTATCCAAGTACTCCAATGATAAAATCCATTGGCAACATTGATGCCCACTACTATCATCATCAAAATTAGCAGCAGCCACGCCAATCTTTTGGTATTTTTCATCCCCAGATAGGTCGGGAATGTCTTGACATGGGTCGCGCTATCCACTCGGAAATCTCGAATATCAAATGCCAATGTGATCGCGAAAATAAACAACGTCTTTTCCAGCATCATCCATCCCACAGCAGCCTTTTGCCATTGCTCCATCTCCAAAGCCGGCAACAACACACCTACCCAAGCCCACACCACTGCCACCATGAATATCTTCACGCCATGTACATCTCTTAGCCTTTTTCCTCTGGACAGGAAAGGTAGTACATAAGCAAACGATAATGCGCCTGGAACGAGCATTGACCACTGAATCATAGCAGGAAGTAGGCAATAAGTAATGCCACTGATGAGCGCGCTCACCGCCGCACAGAGGAAAATAGAGGATTGCAGTCGCCCGATGATCTGAAAGCGATTGACGTGCTGATAAGCTTTGACTTTACTGAGTCCAATAAGGCGATGCAAGGCATACAAAAAAACAGTGGCACTGAAGATAAAGACCAAGAGTGTCCCATCTATTTTGCCATCTAGCAATAGATAAGTCTGCGCTGCGCTCGCCACCGCTGCCAGCGCAATCCAAATGTTGCTATACAGGATGAAATGAAAAAAGGTGCGGAGAAGCGGCAAAGTGATCTGTTTTACTAGAAAACACTTTTCTGGGACTTGAGATTGAGGACGACTACTTTTTATTTTATTGCATCATAGCTGACGCCATTACGACGACTACCGCGCACTGATCTCCGCCGATATCAATTCTACTTCAACACGTCTGTTTTTGGCACGTCCTGCCGCAGAGGTATTGCTGCTGATGGGGTCACGCTCGCCTGCTGACTCCGTAAACAAATCTTCCTTACTGAAGCCCATGTCGAGTAAATAGTTTTTGACCATTAAAGCACGCTCTCTGCCTAGGCGTACATTCTGACGCGGCTGACCCTGATCGTCTGTATATCCGGTAATTTTGATGGATTGAGTCGGGTAGTTGGTCAAACAATGCTGCAACTGCTCAAAGTAAGCAAGCTGAGTAGGTGTAGGCTCGATGCTGCCTTCTGCCACATCAAAATGAAGGATGACCTTTTGGTCATTGATAGCCGTCTGCATTTCTTGCGTCAATTGCTGTGGTGCAGGCATGGCTTCGAAGTCAAATCGGATAGCATTTTTCAATATCGGCAATTCATCACTTTGACTGCTGGACATATCTTGTCGAGTCGCCACTTGAAGCGCAGGGATACCAAAGTGCTGTAACTCTTGCTTTAGCAGGAGCGCACGAGCTAGTCCTAGGTCTGCATTTCTGTGCTTTTCCTGCGCTGTGTAGTAGCCGGTCAGGGTCAATCGACGCTCAGGATGCGTAGCTAGATAGTCGGCAAGACGACGAAGGGTTTTCAGTTGTTGAGCAGAGATCGGATGGAGGAGATTGGCACGTTGAGCTGGAAAGTCAAAACCAGTTTCCATTTTTGCGACCAACGTAGAGCGATCTTGAATAGAAAGCCGATCACTGGATAGCGGAATAGTCTCTTCTGGAAGCTCATTGCCACAACACCGATTTTTGCTTAAATATGCGCAAAAACCAATCCAAGCAATCAATAAACAGCTAGGAAAAATCAGTTTGAGTGTCATCGTGTTTTTGACAAGTTGTTTGTTACACAATATACGAAAAAATTAGGGAAAGGTTGTAATCATTGAGAAAGCGGTCGAATAGCATCAAAGAGTAGCTTTTAGAATGGCTATTTTTCCATCCAAAGCAGCTCTTTGGGATAGTCAATCAAAATGGTCGAAAAGTATTGAAAACAAGAACCACCAATAGCCCCTTTGATCGGTTCATCCATCCACTGCGACATGAATTCGGCGAAGTTATGATCATTTCGTCGAGCAAACCAAACCGGACCGACCGTATGCCCTGCGATGCTTACCTCCGGCACTTCTATCATATCTGCTTGAATCAAAGAATCACCCTTCGGAATATATGACCATTCGGGATGATCGGCTCGCCATTGATCGAAAACACTAGCACTCATGAAACTCGTACCTACACTCGTCGCTCCGTCAAAATAAGTACTTGCTGAGTCACTTAAAAAAGCAGTCGCTCCTGTATCGAATAGCGTTTGAATCGTTTTGCCTTCTACCATGATAGGGATGCGTGGAAAGTGAGTGGCGTGTTTGCCAAACATATTGCTTATGAATCCCAATTCGACTCGATGTTCTGTCGGTATTTTCTCCCAATCAACTTGCT
This sequence comes from Bacteroidota bacterium, assembly GCA_038749535.1. Classification (GTDB taxonomy): domain Bacteria; phylum Bacteroidota; class Bacteroidia; order Chitinophagales; family Saprospiraceae; genus JAAUTG01. Next base: position 70,249 of record JBCDHX010000001.1, on the reverse strand, counting down.
GTACCCAAGTCAGCGTTTGATTTTGATAATCAAATCGCCAGATTTTATCTGCAAACCAAATCGCGCCCAACATTCCTCCAGTATTGTCATCAAATATTCGTTCGCCACGATAAATGATACTAGGACTGACAGTAGGTGGCAAATGTCGTGCTTCCAAAATCGGTGCGAGATCGACTACCTCTAGTTCTTCACCGCCTCTTGTCACTAATTTTCCTTCTAGTCTCAACTGATCGGCTGTCTCAGCATATATAATTTTCCCGCCGCCAGTATCCGTATACAAGCGAATGGAGTCACCATCCTCGCTTTCGATGTCCAAAAAGATTCTATTGTGTTCGAAATGAGCAGAGACGAGTTCTATATCTTCCGTCATCTCGCTTTTTGTATTACACCCAATCAGCAATAAGGGTAGGAAAAGGAAGGAAATGATATTTTTTGACATGATCGTAGGCTTAAAAACAATGTGCGATACTTCAAATATAAGAAGTATCACAAATTAGACATTGTCAAACTGTAATTCAACTAAAGTATAATGTATTGATATACAGTTTACTGTAATGTCTATCCGACATCCGAAATCACAAATCGTAAATGTCTATTGATGACGATCAAAAAATGTCAACTAAGAAAAAAGAGAAGTGAGACAGGACTAATACACCTCACCCACATGCACCGCTCTCAATTCTTGCGTTCTGTCTTCCACATCATTACCTGCATTTTCCAAACGCAAAACACCTCGCGGACAAACTGCAGCACACACACCACAGCCGACACAAGAGGAGCGCAGAATATCTTGTCCTTTTTGGGCATAAGCGCGCACGTCGATACCCATTTCGCAATAGGTAGAACAGTTGCCACAAGAGATGCACTGACCACCATTAGTCGTGATGCGAAAACGAGATTTGAATCGCTGTACCAGGCCCAAATAGCCTGCCAGCGGACAGCCAAATCGACACCAGACTCGATTGCCCATCAATGGATAAAAACCAGTACCAACGACACCCGAAAATCCAGCGCCGATCAAGAAACCATACCAAGAGCGGACACTGTCGCTATTCATGCCAAGGACATTGTAATTGCCTGTAAAATAAGTATAGAGTACCATTCCGGTCATCACCACGGCAGCCACCAAAACACCATGAATAATCCACCGCTCAAATTTCCAAGCTCTCAAACTCTTATCAGACAACTGCCGATAAGGATCACCCAATGTTTCTGCTAAACCACCGCAGCCACATACCCAAGAGCAATACCATCTTTTACCAAAAAAGTAAGTAATAATCGGCACTGCTAAGACGATGAGCGCGATACCCCAAACGAGCATAAATAAACCGAGCGTACCACTATCCAATAGACTTTTTAAGTTGTAAGTGAAAAAGAAATCATAGTCGAGTGGCCAGATGTTTTTAAAATCAAAATAGGGCTTGTTGAGTCGCACCAATATCTCAGGAATCAAGAAAGCAAAAGCAGTCTGAAAGAACATGACCGAACCTGTCCGTATCATCTGATATCGATTGTGGCGATATTTGGAAAACATACGGACACCCATGACGAGTATGACCAAAGTGTATAGAAAGCCATACAAAAACCATTGACTCGCTTCGCCACCACTTAGCATTTGACTGACCGGATCGACGATAGCGACACCATTTTGAATATAGATCGGTGCCCAATACAAAAGGATGTAAAAGCCAATGAAGTAAATACCTGTCAGCACACCCAACCAGCCAGTCCGATTAGGAGAAGCGGAGCGAGGTGGTTGATTTTCTTTTGCATTTTGTGGATAGAAAACTAAGTAAATAATCAATCCGGCTATAACGGCAGTCACCAAAGGCCAAAACCAATTACTCAAATTGAAAAAGCCGTAAACTAAGATACCAACAATACCCAATCCGAGTGCTGCTGTCCGCCAACTCCAAGTCAAGCCACGCGTCATCGGGCTGTGATAGATATGGTCGTTCTTGATGCCCGGCATCGTCATGAATTTGGGTAAAATGTAGAATAATCCACCCAAAAGTCCCAATCCAAAAGTCAAAAACAACAGCAATCCTTTGTTGTCGTGCACACCTCCGTAAGCTGCGCCGTCCAAGGCACTCAAAGTATATTCTTGTATCTTCCAATTGCCGAGATGAATGTCCCACTGATCTGTCCCTTCAGGAATTTCGCGCTGTTTCAATTCTTCCTGAGCCGTCGCAATTGCTTGCTGATAATCGCTGATGAAAGTCAAGTTGGTAGAATACGTTTTGTCGAGCATACCTATGTCCTTTGCCGCTTCGAGTACAGCCATTCGATGCGTTTCATTTTCGATACCTAAGTTATCTCCTGCCAATGCGTAGTTGCTCCAACCAAGTGATAAGGTGAAGACGATGATAGCGGTAGAAACTAGGGCGATGCCGATGTATTGTAGTGTTTTCATATTTTTTTTGATAAATCGAAGAACTGATAAATTGATGAATTGTCAGTTCATCGGTTCATCAGTTTCTCAAACATGAATTTTAATTGGTGGATGTCCTTTGGTCAGATATACTATATGCTCAATCAACCACTCTCCCTCACGCCCATCCTAAAAGGAGCTTTCTTCAAAAACCGAAGCGCTCTGGAGAGACCTCTCTTAGATTTCAATTGTACTTGCCGTCCGGTCTTTTTGGTGTAGTCGTCGAGCAGATGTTGCTCATACGTTTTATAAAACTCAGGATCGAAATTGGCGATGGCTAGATTTTCCAAAACAGCTTCAATATGGGTCATCTGCGCCAGCCACTGCTCACAGACTTCATGTCGATAGCGGACACCCATCAGATGAAATCCGGTCACTGTCATGGCGACCTTATCGAAGTTGATGCGGATGGCTTTTTTACCTTCAGGATGTTCCCAATAAAGCGACTCGATTTGCGCTGGCGTCTCGGCAGGCACATCGCCATAGATTTGATATTCGATGTTGAAAAATTTAGCAGAATTGAACCAGATGCCGGGATGATAATCTGTTGGTTTGCCACATACATTGTATGCACAAACTTCGCCGGCCATACGTCCGGTATACCAGACAGCTTCTATGGCGCGTCTGCCGGGGTCGGGATCGCGCTGTTCGGAACAATCACCGATGGCATAGACATTGGGGATATTGGTTTCCAAATATCTGTTGACCAGAATACCGCGATTGATCTCTAGATCAGTGTCTTTCAAAAAGCCGATATTTGGGCGCACACCTGCTGTCAGTCCCACATAGCCACAGTCAATGCGTTCGCCTGTTTTGGTATAGATCGCACCGACCTTTCCTGTGCCATCATCTTCTATCCGATTCAGCTCTTCGCCTAGTCGCAAGTCGATATGATGATCAAAAATTTCTCGATTGACCATTTTAGATTCTTCGGGCGGCAATACCTTGTTCCAAAAGCTCTTTTCCCTGACCAAAAAAGTGACAGGAATATGTCGCGTATGAAACATTTCAGCCATTTCGATTCCAATCAATCCACCGCCGACGATGACCGCTCGTTTCAAATTGTCACTAGCTGACTCCATCGCTTCCAAGTCTTGCAGACTGTACAAACCATGCACATTACCTAGATTTTCACCTGGCCATCCAAAGCGATTGGGGACAGAGCCAACTGCCAAAATCAGTTTATCATAGTGAAACTGCTCACCACCTCTGAAGTGCAAAAGCTGCTCTTCAAAGTTGATTTGCTCGACATGTCGATTGAGTAAATCTATGCGATTTTTCTCCCAAAACCAAGATTCGTAGGGCTGTGTGTCTTCCTGTCGCATATGTCCCATGTAGATGTACATGAGTGCGGTGCGTGAAAAAAAATAGTCTGACTCCGAAGAGATGAGCGTAATTTGGTGATCGCTGAGTTTCCGAATGTAACGGGCAGCGGTGACTCCGGCAATGCCGTTGCCGATGATGGCGATGTGCATAGGTAATTTCGTTTGTTCTATTATCTTTGACAATATAAAAAAATTCTGGTTTTATTACACACCTATCATTCTAGCAGCCGAGCATATTCTACTCCAATCAGCAAATTATCTATTCCCGTATTGGGCTGCATAATACCTGCATTGGATAGATGTCGGATGCCGAATAAGACGCCCATTTGCTGTCGTTCATTGAGTTTTCGGCGATAAGAAAAAGCAAAATTGTCTGAAAAAATAAAGCCTTTCGCTTGCCGTCTCGTATTGATGTTGATGAAATGCGGACCTGCGCCACCTCGTGCACTGATGATGTCGTTTTCGCTGAGTGCGTAGTTGAAATTGAACTGCACATTTGCCCCGAATTCGACCACTGTTTTACCATTAAATCTGCCCAATGCGATTTGCGGCATTATGTCTACACCTACGTTAAAACGATTTTGACTTTGATAGAAAGGAAGGTGATAAATAGCGCCTATAATTGTTGGGTGGTAGCTATCGTTTTCTGGTAAATCATAATACGAAATACCGTGCTGGATGAAGACGCCGAAGTAGCGTTCATTTAGGAAAGACTGAGCAGATAAAAAGCCGGATAATAAAAGACAGAAAAGTAGAAAAGAATACTTCATGATTGACAAGTGATTTCAGGCGCAAGGTATCGAAATATATGACTTCTGCTCCATTCATCGAAACATTCCTCCCTTCTGTCTCATTTATTGAAGCAAAACAGAGCAAGTCGCTACTTTTGTTGTTTAAGTATTTAACGTTTAATCACTTATTCTCCCAAATCAGCTAATGGCTAGCAGCCAAAACCTAAGGGATGTGAAACAAATAATCTAAGATTCTTGGCTTGTTCTTTTTCCCGATTTCTGCGTTGAAAAGCCTCGCTGATGCCCTGTATCTTCTACGTTTTTCGCCTTGAACTCGAAAAAAATAACTGTGTCAATCTTTCTGACCTTATTTATTTCGCATCCCTAATAGCTGTAAAACTTTATCAATGAAACAATTTTTCAAGTTTTTACTCGCCTCTACACTCGGCACTTTTCTAGCCATTTTTATCGCGGGTCTTTTCTTAGTCACGCTGATTACGATGGCGGCGACTTCCAGTAGTAATGTACAAGTGCGCAACAACAGCGTTTTGGAAATTGATCTCAATCGACTCATCCCAGAGCATTCTAATAACATTCAGTTTGATTTCAGTGATTTTCAGACGGATAAAGTAATGGGCGTCCACGAAATGGCACACACCATCGTTCATGCGGCAGACGACGACAACATCAAAGGAATTTATCTGAAGACAAATACCGTCGGTGGTGGTCTGGTCAAAGTCGATGTGCTGCGTGAAGCATTTGAGACGTTCAAAGAGAGCGGTAAATTTATTTATGCCCACTCCAAATATTATACGCAAGGCGCGTATTTGCTAGCAGCAACAGCCGATAGTGTCTATTTGAATCCAATGGGATTGGTAGATTTTAGAGGATTTGGCGGCGTACTGTCTTTCTACAAAAACATGCTCGACCGAGCAGACGTCAATATGCAGATATTCTATGCCGGAAAATTCAAAGGGGCAACTGAGCCGTATCGCCGTACGGACTTGAGTCCTGAAAACCGATTGCAGCTAGAGCAATACGTCAATGATATGTATAACGAATATGTCGAAGATTTGAGTCGCTCGCGAGGCATTGCGCAAGACAAGTTGAAGCAGATCGCTGAAAACTACGACGGCGGCAATACAGATCGTGCATTGTCTGTCGGTTTGGTAGATGCTATCGCCTACGAGGACGAAGTGATGGATGCAATGCGGGTGCAATTGGACATCGAAAAAGATAAGAAGATTCGGTTTACGAGTTTGGATAAGTATCGTTCGGCAATTGAATTGAGCGATGACGACGCAGATGACATAGTCGCCGTCGTTTATGCGGAAGGTACAATTTTGGATGGTGAAGGTGGTAGCGGCATCATCGGGGACGAGCCTTATGTAGAAGTAGCGAATAAACTACGCCGTGATGATGATGTAAAGGCAATTGTTTTGCGGGTCAATTCACCTGGTGGCAGCGCGATGGCATCTGAGAACATCTGGCGAGCTTTCACATTACTCAATGAAGCGGGCAAGCCTGTCATCATTTCCATGAGTGATTTTGCGGCTTCGGGGGGGTACTATATCGCAGCGGCAGGTGACTATATTTTTGCAGAAGAAAATACCTTGACTGGTTCTATCGGGGTGTTCCGACTACTGCCAAGTTTAGAAAATACCTTCGAAGAGCATTTGGGTATTACGATAGATACGATTCAAACGACGCCTTTTGCGACAGGATTCAATATCTCCAAAGACCTCAATCCAGCCCAACGTCGCTATCTACAAGCAGAAACAGAACGCACCTACGACATCTTCCTACAGCGTGTCGCCGATGCTAGAAACATGAGCAAAGAAGCCGTCAATGAAATCGCTCAAGGACGCGTGTGGACGGCTGATCGAGCTGTTCAAAATGGATTGGTCGATAAAATTGGAGACTTAGATGCGGCTATCGAATATGCTGCAAATGCTGCAGAGCTAGACGACTATCGCACCAAAAACTATCCGCGTCTGAAAACACCCACGGAGCAAATCCTAGAAGACATCTTCAATACCGACCAAGCCAAAACGCGACTGCTACAAGCAGAATTAGGCGAGTTCTACGAACACTATCAAGCGATTAAGAGTTTGCAAACGCAAAGCGGCGTGCAAGCGATGATGCCCTTCCGTCTAACTATAGAATAATGAGACATTGAGAAAATGAGAGTTTGAGAGGATACGTTACTTCTCCAACTCTTGTTCTCTCAAATTCTCAAACCTTTCCGATATATGCGATTCTTCCTTCTTTTTTTCTCTCTCTCTTTAGGACAACTCCTCCCCGCACAAACCAACTACTTCCAACAAGAAGTCAACTACAAAATCGACGTACAACTCAATGACGAAACCCACGCGCTGATCGGTACAATCGAGATGGAATACATCAACAACTCGCCGGATGAGCTGACGGAAATTTATATGCACCTGTGGCCCAATGCCTACTCGACCAAAGAGACAGCATTCGCGAAGCAGAAAGAGCGGAATGGGTCGACTCGTTTTTTCTTTGCCAAGGAAGAAGATTTAGGAGGTCTATCTAATTTGGACTTTCAAATTGATGGACAAAAAGTAGCGATGCGACAATGGGAAAATCATCCTGATGTGGTGGTATTGACTTTGCCAAAAGCGTTGAAGTCGGGAGAGCGAATGGAGATTCGGACGCCATTTACGCTGGACATTCCGGCTTCTTTTTCTCGATTGGGGCATATCGGTAAGTCGTATCAACTAACGCAGTGGTATCCAAAGCCGGCAGTCTATGATCGCAAAGGTTGGCATCCGATGCCGTACTTAGATCAGGGCGAATTTTACTCAGAATTTGGGAGTTTTGATGTCCGCATTACGCTGCCGGATAACTATGTCGTCGGTGCGACTGGAGACCTACAGACGAGAAGCGAATATGACTTTTTGAAAGAGCGCGAAATTGCTACTAGAGCTTTTTACAGAGGGGAAGAGACATATTTATCGCGCAATGATTTTCCCAAAACGAGTACCAAAATGAAGACGCTTCGCTATACTGCCGAGCGCGTACATGACTTTGCGATTTTTGCAGATCGGGAGTTTAAAGTCTTGAAAGACAGCGTGATACTGGAGTCGGGAAAACTGGTCGATACTTGGGCGATGTTCACGACCGTGGAAACCGACCTTTGGGAAGATGCTACCAAATACCTCAATCGTTCCGTCAAGTTCTACTCAGATTACGTCGGTGAATATCCTTATCCACACGCCACAGCAGTACAAAGTGCGCTGAGTGCTGGGGCAGGCATGGAGTATCCTATGATTACAGTGATTGGGAAAAGCAGGACAGACAAAGCACTAGATAATGTGATCACGCATGAAGTGGGACACAATTGGTTCTATGGGATTCTTGCTTTCAACGAACGCATACATCCCTGGATGGACGAAGGTATCAACTCTTACTACGAAAATCGCTACATGGATGAATATTATGAAGGAAGCAATTTGCCTTTGCCGTCATTTCTCAAAGGAGAATCAAAGCTAGATCTGAATGAAATCAGCTATCTTTTACAAGCTCGTCAAAATTTAGATCAAGCTCCTGACACACCTTCCGACGCTTTTACTAACATTAATTACGGCATCAGTGCCTATACCAAACCAACCATCATTTTCAATCATCTGGAAGCTTATGTCGGGACAGAACAAATGGACAAAGCGATGCAAACCTTCTACGATCAATGGAAATTCAAGCATCCTTATCCAGAAGACTTAAGAGCGAGTTTGGAGGAAAGTTTGGATCAGTCGTTGGATTGGGTATTTGATGATATGTTGTATTCCAAAAAGAAGTTAGATTATGCCATCACGAAGGTAGAGCAGGGGAGAGGTGAGTTGAGAATTACGGTCAAAAATAAAGGAGACATCGTTGCGCCATTTCCGGTGGCTGCTATCAGTGAAGGAGAAGTTGCTCAAGAAGTGTGGTACGAAGGCGTGGAGGATGAAAAGGTGATTTCGTTTCCGAGGGTGGGTTATGAAGATTTGGTGATTGATGTGGAGCGGCAAACAATGGACGTCAATCGTAAAGACAATCGCAAACGAAATCCAGGACTTGCCGCCAATTTTGGCTTTCAAATTGATGACTCCCGAAAGCAAAATGTCTCCCTGTTTCCGGCTATCGCTTGGAACAATTATGATGGTGTGATGCTCGGTTTGGGCTTACACAATAAGACCATACCCTTCCGAAACTTAGAGTTTGCTGTCGCGCCTATGTATGCTTTCAACGCCAAGCGACTAAGCGGTGTTGGTGGCATTCGCTATAATATCTATCCGAAGGCTGATGCAGTGGAACGTATTTCCTTGCAGTTGAATGGACGGACATTTAGTTATAATTATCTTGAAGATTCAGAGATTGAAGAGTACTACACCAAATGGTCGCCTGAGATAGAAGTGCGTTTTGGTCGACCTTCTCCGACGAGCAAATGGTCGCAACAACTATCTTATCGTTATATCAACATTGGTCAATTTGATCTCGGAAGGGAAGATCCTGATTATATTGCTACCAGGCGTGGAGGAGATCTTGTTTTTGTAGTCAATGAAGTCAATTATCAATTAAAAAACGACGATGCACTCACCCCTTCTTTGCTCTCTACCACCTTTGAACAGTCATCTAGCTATAGCAAGATATTTGGTAGCTTTTCTCAATCGTTTCCTTACAATAGCGAGAATAAAGGTTTAGACATTCGCTTATTTGGCGGCTATTTTTTCAACTTCGACGCTAGTAGAGCTTTGGAAGATTTTGTACGCCCTTCTTTCTTGCTCGGCGGCAATACTAGCAATACCTTTCAAGAAGACTACCTCTACGATCAAGTCTTGCTGGGACGCTCAGAAGTAGAAGGTTTGCTGTCGCGACAAGTCTTCATGAAAGATGCCAATTTTAAGACCTTGACGAGTGTCGGCACCGCGACCAATTGGATGCTGAGTGGTAATGTGCGCTCTTCGTTACCGAAGATTCCGGTCGATTTGTTTGCGGATTTGGCGTATGCGAGTCCCGAAAAGGGCGAAGGTGATTTTTATTATAGCACCGGAGCTGCACTTTCATTAGCTAATGGTCTTTTTGAAATCTATGTGCCTATCTTGGAGAGCGATTTGATTCAAGCCAATCACGACGCCCAAGGGCGTGAAGGTTTCTTTCAGCGCGTGACGTTTCGATTGGATTTGACAAGGTTGAATTTGTTGGATATAACGGATAATTTGGGATTCTAGTGTCACCCGTTGAGTAGAGATATTAAGAGTGTGAATTGATGTAGAATAACTGAAACGTTAAGGTTGAAATGTTGACTCAGCGGGTGACTCCAAAGTATCGAATCTACTAAAGTCACCCGCTGAATGTCAAGCTCCATTTCAACAGCATATAAACATCTACATCTCGAACTCGATAATTCAACGGGTGACATCAGAATAAGCCCAATTCTTTCGCCAATTGTTGATTGCACAATGTCCCATTTCTCAATCCTGCATAATCCTGAGCCGAAGAAAACTCCCATTCCACACTTTGACTGACCAACCCAGCTTTGGGTGGATTTTCATGGATATAATCAAAACAGATCACACCATAGTCACCACCACCAAAAAACAGTTCCTCAGAACCAAGTAGCGTAATGAAGTGCTCTTTGTCGCCGTTCTTGGCTTTGGTTTCTTGTCTGAACAAAGAACCGCTTTCTCCTCTTGATTCATTCACAGCACGCGTATAGGAACGAAGCATAATGGATATGCTGTCATTAATTGTTCTTGGTTTCAAAAGACCAGACTTCTTATTTTTGACCAATCGCTCAACCTCATTGACGTAGATCAAAAAGTGAAAATGATTGGGCAGTAAGCAGTAGCAGAGAATATCGCAATGAGGTAAGAGATAGGTTCTGGCTTTGCGCAGGAAGAATAAATAGTTGGAGCGCGAAAAGAAGATTTCTTGTCCCTTGTTTCCTTGATTGTAAAGGTGGTAGATAGTCTGTGTCTCAAAGTGCATAGTGCTAATAATTGGTTCTATTTTCAGACCATTTATCAGCGAAAAAGTCACTTCTATTGTCACCCGTTGAGTGGAGATTTCAAGCTTGGAAAATCAGACTAAAGTAACAATGAAAGCATTAGCAGCGTGCAGACTCAGCGGGTGACTTCAAAATACAACCAAAGTCATCCGCTGAATGGCAATCTTGACGCTATCGGAAGCAAAACATCAGAAGCCTTAAACTCAGTAATTTAACGGGTGACACCTACAACCGTATCACCTGCAACTGCGCATCCATCATAAACCGCCGAATGATCTTCTTGACCTCAGGATTACTTTCATAACTCGTATTGACACAGTCGCAAAGCGTTTGAGGATCACTGATGCCTTCTTCCACGTCGATATATCCAAACCCTTGATACTCACCATCTTGCACCCAAACGACCGTTTTCTCTTGTTGAGTTCGACCTTGATCGACTAGCAAAAAATCGTCCTCAAACACCGTCCGCAGATGCTTTATCGCTTCTTCTGCCCGCTCGTTATACTCTTCCACTTCCTCGATTTGTCCACAAGCGCCATAGCAAGACTTCAAGTGATAATGAAAACAGACTTTACTACCATGCCCTTTCTCCAAATCACACAATCGCGCACACAAACTGTACTCCTTCATCATGCGCGTCAGCCGACCTTTAGCATGAGAAAGCTTGCTATACTCTGATATGATATTGAGCGATTTGCGCTCAGCAGCGGTTACTTTTTTGGCTTCCAAACAGATATAGCCATGATCGTCCAAATAAGAATGAATGACTACTGGAAAGAATCGCCGACGCTGAGCGCGATTGATATAAGGACGTTGGGTTTTGATTTCGTGAGATTCTAGGAGCAAAGCAGCGAGTTCGCTACCCGTAATTTCGTAGCTAATATCGTGAACATGCTGTTGCAACTTCCGCGCCTTTTCTGTCACTTTCGAGAAATGCTCCGCGACTCGTTTTTTGATATTGATGCTCTTCCCGATATAGACCAAATTGCCATTTTTATCGTGCATATAATAAACGCCACATGCATCGGGGAGCTCGTGCATTTGCTCTAAGGTCACATTTTTAGGCAAAAGCGATTCCTTGATTCCCAGATTAACCAACTCCTTGACTTGATCTTCACCTTTTTCTTTTCTGAGTATTTTTTCAAACAATTCTGTAGTTGCCAAAACATCCGCCATCGCTCGGTGACGATCATCGACTTGTATCCCAAAATGCTTAATCAACTTCCCCAGACTATACGAACGCAAACCAGGAAATGCCTTTCGACTCAATCGCACCGTACACAACTGCCGACGTGAAAACGTATATCCCAATCGCTTAAACTCCTCCCTTAAAAAGCTATAGTCAAAACGTACATTATGCGCTACAAAAACTGCTTTTTCGGTCATTTCGACCACCTTTTTTGCTACCTCATAAAATTTAGGCGCGTCCTGAACCATCTCCTGCGTGATACCTGTCAATTCTGTAATCCCAAATGGAATGTACTGCTCAGGATTAATCAAACTTTCCCACTGATCGACGATTTTTTCGCCATCATGCAACACAATCGCGATTTCTGTAATGCGATGTCGCGTCGCTTTCCCACCTGTGGTTTCTAAGTCAACGATTGCATATAGTTTGTCTGCCATAGTTTAGCTTTGAGCCACGAGCTGTTAGCTGTTAGCCATTCAGCAAGTAACTTAAATTCTGCACTTTCAATCAAATCTTTAAATTTCACTTTCTCGAAGCTCTCCTCGCTCTCCCAACTCTCGAAGCTCTGTTTTCTCAAACTTCCGCCCCTATCGGTTTCGAACAGGCTCCTTTCTCAAAATCTCCATTTTCTAAATTTTCCTTAAAATTGAGCGAAAGACGAACCCAAGTGCTGGAAAAGTACGTCTAACAAATAGAGTGAAAACAGATTGATTCGCTCGAAAACTCAGTTTGTGAATAAATGAAACAAAATGGTTTCAAAGATAAAAATAATTGTTGCAATTTTCTGTGTGTTTGTAGTCAATTGTGGTACCTCTAAATTGCCTTACCACGAAAAATACTTCGATAATGAAAAAATTGTCGTTGGGGCAGAGCAATTGAATTTGTATCTGCCGTTGCTAAAAAATAAAAGTGTTGCGATGTTGGTCAACCAAACTTCGATGGTTGGTGAGACACATTTAGTAGATACTTTACATCAATTAGGATTAAATATCAAAGCCATCTTCGCACCCGAACATGGTTTTCGAGGAGAAGCAGACGCAGGTGAAAAAGTCACCGACGGACGCGATCCTAAAACGAATATTCCTATCATTTCCATCTACGGCAAAAACAAAAAACCGAGTGCCGCTCAATTAAAAGGTATTGACGTGGTCGTTTTTGATATTCAAGATGTGGGTGCACGATTTTACACTTACATTTATTCTATGTACTATGTCATGGAAGCCTGCGCAGAAAATGACATCGACTTTTTGGTACTAGATCGCCCCAATCCAAATGGACATTACGTCGATGGACCAATGATGAAAGATGAACATACTTCCTTCATTGGGTTGCATCCCATTCCTGTTGTACATGGAATGACAGTCGGCGAGTATGCCCAAATGGTCAATGGCGAAGGTTGGCTGAAAGATGGCAAGAAATGTAGATTGGACGTGGTGTTATGCAAGAACTACAACCACAAAAAGTTCTACGAATTACCGATCAAACCATCGCCCAATCTACCCAATATTCGCTCCATTTATCTCTATCCGTCGCTCTGTTTTTTTGAAGGTACAACAGCCAGCCTTGGACGTGGTACGAACACGCAGTTTCAGGTATATGGACATCCCGACTATCCAAAAGGCGACTACACGTTCACGCCTGTTTCTATGCCAGGCGCGAAATATCCAAAGCATGAAAATAAACTTTGTAGAGGCTATAGTCTAGTGGATACGCCTCCGATGAAAACGCTACAACAAAGAGGAAGAATTGATTTGAGTTATTTGATTGATTTTTACAATAACTTTCCTGATAAGTCTAATTTTTTTAGAAAAGATGGCTTCTTTGAATTGCTGGCGGGAACAGACGAATTGCGCAAGCAGATAGAAGCTGGTATGAGCGAAGCAGAAATTCGGGAAAGCTGGCAAGCTGGATTAGATGAGTTTAAACAAACTCGAAAACAATACCTATTGTATCGGGATTAAAGCAATCTCAAATTCACCTTTTAAAGAAAATAATGAGATTATTATTGAGTACGCTTACGCTGCTATTGCTTGTTCAGGCTACTGTTCTAGCACAACGAAAAGTGGCGATCACTATAGATGATGTACCAAATACGAGACTCTATAAACAAAAACAGTTCGAGTCTAAACTGATGCAGCAGCTGGATAGTTTGTCTATTCCAATCGCCATTTTCATCAATGAAGGCTTGATCTATAAACCCGATGCGATTGATGAAAATTTCATACTCTTACACGATTGGTTTCAGCGTGATTACATAACGCTGGGCAATCATACTTTCACTCATCCTCGGTACTCCAAAGTCGGCTTTGATGAATTTAAAGCGAACATTATGAAGGGCGATGATATTTCGATAGAGTTGGCGAAAATATACGATAAGCCACTTCATCATTTTCGATTTCCTTACAATGATCTGGGCAAGGATTCTGTACAACACGTATCTATGGAGCATCTTTTGGATAGTCTTGGATACGCGATTACACCATTTACGATTGAGAGTATGGATTGGATGTTTAATTATGTGTATGAAACTTATCTACGGCAAGGCGACATTTCAAAAGCGAATTATATCGGGCAACAATATGTAACAACTACCATCGCTTTCTTCGACTTCTTTGAGCAGCTTTCTGAAAAACTTTATGGAAGAGCAGTCAGTCATATTTATCTCTGCCATGACAATCAAATCAATGCTGACTTCTTAGGGAACATCATGCAGCAACTAGAAGAAAAACAGTACGAGTTCATCAGTTTAGATGAAGCGTTGACTGATCCCATATATGAGCAGGCAGACGAATATTATGACCATCGAGGTATCTCTTGGATCTATCGTTGGATGGATCATCAAGAAGATCGAGTCAAATGGATGCGCCAAGAGTCCAATACGGAGGAGATTGAAAGTTTATATGCAGAAATGGTCAGCAAAAATAAGTGAAGTATGATTAACCCATAGGTTGGATTAGTTCTTTTTTCGGTGTAAGCAGTACACCAAAATTTAGTTTCAAGTGTTACAGGTATATACTTAAAACGAAATGCTATGGTAGTCCGACCTTTTGAAAAATGGCTTTTTGAGGATGTAGAGATTGAGTTTGCAATCGAAAGAATTGAAGATATGCCTACACTTCAAGAATGGTTAGATGTAGAAGGTGTAGAGAGTATTCCCGCAGGCATTGAAGATTTAAGAATATCGCTCAAAAAGAATGTCGAAACTTGGAACGAAGACGAATTAAAAATGCTCTTCATTAGCCCTTTCTTACTAGAATTCGACTTCAATAATCCACCTATTTATCGCGTTTTCACTCAACGATTTATGAAGCTCCAAACAGAACGTGTAGAGAGTTCTGGACGAGTGGAATGGATGGTTGCGACAGGGAAACAACGCCCTCGTCAGCCTTTTTTCTTTCTTCAAGAGTACAAACCCGAAAAGACAAGTGGCAATGACCCGCTTGGGCAATTGCTAATTTCAATGGTAGATGCACAAGCCAAAAACGAAAATAAGCAGCAAGTACTTTACGGTTGCTACATCATCGGAAGGATGTGGTTTTTTGTGCTATTGCAAGGTAAAGAGTATGGCGTGAGTAGAGCCTATGATGCCACTCAAGAAGACGACATGAAAGAGATGGTCGTCATTTTGAAGAAGGTGGAGCAGCATATTAAAACTACTCTGGATGTAGCTCAAAAATAGCTCTCTAATTATTTGGCTACCATTTTGCCTCCTTTCCGTCGAGACTTTCTACATTTTCATCTCTAAAATGACACCCCTGTCATTTATTTCCTTACCTTTGTGACAACCCTGTCATTAAATGTATAAATGCCAACTGATACTTTCCTAAAACTAAGCGAAGACAAGCGCAATCGTTTCATTGAAGTTGCCTTGCAAGAATTTGCGCACCACAACTTCGATGCGGCCAGTGTCAATCGGATTGTGAGAGAGTTGGGTATTGCAAGAGGTAGCGTTTATCAGTATTTTAAAGACAAGTTGGGCTTGTGGCAATATCTGTACGAATATGCACAGCAGCAAAAACTAACATTCGTCAAAGCAATCAATCGAGCAGATTTTGATGACTTTTGGATGTATTATCGGCAGTTGTACAAACATGGCATTTCATTTCAAGTGGAGCAACCACTTTGTTATGCTTTATTACATCGAATCGCTTATCTGGAGCGAAGTCCATCTGTACTCGACCGTACCCAATCTTGGCAGCAACAAGCTAAAGCCGCTCTAGCCGAACTCGTTAAAGCAGAACAGCAAAGCGGACATATTTCAAGCGAGATTTCTATAGACGCCGCAGTCGCTTTGATGATAGCGACTAGTCAAGCGATTGCTGATTTGTGGTTAGCGAAAAATCATGACAGCAATGAATTTGATGCTGTCCTTGATGAAATTATTGAGTTACTGAAAAAGGCATTGCATTAATCGTAGGCAAGAATTGCTATGTGGTCTATGCTGCTATGTGTTTCCAAAAAAAAGAACATGATCCAAGTCCAACAACTCAAATATCAATATCCCAAAACAGATGCTTACGTCCTCAAAGGCTTGAATTTCAAGATCGGCGCAGGCGAGATTTTTGGCTTTTTAGGACCGAGTGGTTCAGGAAAAAGTACGACTCAGAAGATACTCTTCAAGCTGCTGAATGGTTATGAAGGTAGTGCGAGAATAGAAGGCAAAGAGCTAAGCAAATGGAATAAAGAACTATACGAAAAAGTAGGCGTCGGCTTTGAATTGCCCAATCATTATTTGAAGCTATCGGCGATAGAAAACTTGCATTTTTTTGGGCAGTTTTACTCTAAAATGCTTGATCCGATGACCTTGTTAGAGCGCGTTGGTTTGGCAAAAGATGCACACAAGAAAGTTGACGACTACTCCAAAGGCATGAAAATGCGCCTCAATTTTGTCCGCGCCTTCCTCCACGACCCTCAAATCCTATTTTTGGACGAACCCACAGGTGGACTCGACCCCGTCAATGCCAAATTGGTCAAAGACATCATCCGTGAGCTCAAAGCACAAGGCAAAACCATTTTCCTCACCACCCACCAAATGATAGACGCTGAGCAACTCTGCGATCGCATCGCTTTCATCGTCGATGGCGAAATTAAACTAACCGACAGCCCCGAACAACTCCGCATTCAGCACAGCAAACGAGAAGTAGAAGTCCGCTTCAAAGGCAAAGCAGAAAAAGCCACTTTTCCGCTCGCCGATCTTGGACAAAACGAGCAGTTTTTAGCGCAAATTCAGAAGCACGACATCGAAACTATCCACTCCAAAGAAGCGAGCTTGGATGATATTTTTATTGAAGTGACGGGGGAAAGTTTGGTTTAAAGACATATGAATAATCTTTAAGTAAAACGAAAAATGCTAGAAGAGCTTTGGTTTGAACCTATTTATTTTAGTGGAAAAAGGGCTTGAAATCCGTTAAAAACAGACCACTGTATGAGCCAAATAGAACCACAACTTAGAAGACTTGCTTACAGTGACCGCTGATCTCAAACTTAGAGACAGGTCGTAAGGGCGAGTTTTGAGATGTTTAGGATTTTTAGTCCTTTTGGAGCGTTAAGAAATAAATCCAGGTCTTGATTTTTTTCGTTCTTTTTTGATCAAACAAAAAAGGACAAATCTATTTTACAAAACGTGTAACACTTAGATGTTCCTATGAATCAACTACTTCATCTCCTAAAATTCGACCTCAAACTCCTACAAAAATACCAAGTTGTCCTCATCTCTATCATCGTGACAGCAGTCTATGTGGGCGTCTTCAAAGGCTTATCCAACCTCGGCAACGTCGATCAACTCCTCATTCTACTGATCTTCAATGATCCAGCGTTGCTTGGTTTTCTCTTCGTTGGCGTTTTGATTTTGTTTGAAAAAAGCGAGCATACTTTACAAGCCCTCTCGGTCACCCCCATTAAACTACACAACTATCTCCTCTCCAAAACCATCGTTTTGACCATCATTGGTGTGCTATGTTGCTATGCAATGGTAATCGCGACGAGAGGAACAGATGTACATTGGCTGAGCTTTACATTGGCAAGTTTGTTTGCTACTTTCATCTTTTCGATGTTTGGATTCATTGCCGTTGCCGACCAAAACAACTTCAACAAATACATTCTGAAAGCGACAGGTATCATTCTGGGATTGGCGTTACCATTCTTGGGCTACTTTGAAGTGCTACCCAACTGGTTGTTTTGGGTCTTCCCGACTTGGGCACCGATTCAGCTGTACGATTTGTCTTTTCAGGCTGCGCCGAGTTGGTCAGCTGTAGCGTTGCTGTCTTCTACTTGTTTAGTCTGGAGCGTCGTTACTTATTTATGGGCGTATCGCTTGATACAGAAATACATTTTTACGTCATGAGCCAATTTATCGCATTAGCACAAGGCGATTTCCGCCAGATCTTCAGAGATCGAACACTCCTGATTTTCTTATTCGTGCCGTTTATTTTATTGGCGGTCGTGCGTTCGCTAGTTCCTTATTTGACCGCTCAATACCCCATCGTCGAAAACTATCATGTGCTTGTCATGATGCTCGTCGGCGTACAAACATCTGTTATTTTTGGGTTCATTGTTGCTTTCCTGATTTTGGAAGAGAAGGATGAGCAAGTGCTACAAGTGATTCGGGTGTTACCGATTTCGCCGAGCTACTTTATTCTGTATCGCGTGCTTTTTGCGACTATATTTTCTACAGTGAGTGCCTACATCGTCATTCGCTTTTCGGGTATCGCTTTTCCTGGAGAAGTGAATACGGCACTTTTGGCAATTCAGTATGGTTTGGTAGCGCCATTTATCGCGCTACTCGTCGCTACTTTTGCTGCCAATAAAGTAGAGGGCATGGCTTTTTTCAAAGGCGTCAATTTGTTCTTACTGCTTCCCATCGTCACCTTTTTCATCAAAGGTATTTGGCAATATGCATTCGCGGTCATTCCTACTTTTTGGACGTATTCATTTTATGAGAAAAGTGTGGAAGCAGCTGCTCCAAATGTGGTTTGGTATCTTTCTGGATTGGTGGTGTATGCGCTGGCGATTGTATTGGTTTTTTTGCGGTTTAAAGGGAAGGTGTTTGATCGGTGAGAATACTAGACGTTAGATTTTAGACATTAGATGATAGACTATTTAACTGATAATCAAATATTTACGCTTTAATATGAGTGAAATGCTTGGCAGGTTTGACTCCACTTTTAATCGTAATCCTACTTAGCGTTTTTTGCGGAAAAGGTTTTTGATACGCCACCAAAGTGTTGGTTTATATGGAGGAGCGACAACCACAAAGTCAATTATCATTCCAGATTCTTCTAGTTGAAGATCAATATTTCGTGGATTCCCCTGAGTATATTGATAAGTAACGTCAGTGAATCCTACATATTTAACATCAAGTACTAAGTTATCTGTATCTTTTAATACTTCTGTTATATCTAACTCGTAATAACCGCTTAAATCAGTGAGTGCATAAGTTTGAGATGATTCAATTCCAATAGCAGCACCGATCAAAGGCTCATTATTTCCATCCGTTACCTTCCCGTGTATAACCACTTTCTCCTGAACGGCGGTATCTATTTTTGACGCTGTTTGAGGTATCGAAATTGTATCCGCATAACTCGGCTCTACTTGCTCCATTGGATCGCCATTTTGTATAATTTTTGCCTCTAATGACTTAAAAGACAAAAATGTAATAACACCCAAATACCAATTGCGCCAAACTTTCGAGACGCGCCAACGCAACAGCTGCTCCATGCGCAACTGATCGGGACGATAGACGCCACAAACTGGTTGATCAGAAAAAAGATGCGTCTCTGTCACTTCACGATCTGTCATTTCTCGAAAATCAATGATGACTTTTTGGCAACCTGCGCAAAGTCGTCCGCCTTCACAAGGCGTCATTTCTTCCCAAACTTGATTGCAAATGGGAAGGTTGGTGAGATTGAGTTTAGGAGAGTTATTTTTGACCGCCATGATGAATTGTTTACCGGCAAAACGTATAGTCTGTTGAAGTGCTGCTAAAACGATTCTTCTTTATTCGGAGAGCTTGAAGGGAAACTAAGATCAAAATATGAGTACGAAGCGATAGAAACAACAAAGCCGATCAACACTTTCATGCTGATCGGCTTATATTATTCAATTAAAACAAGTATCGTGTATTAGTCCCAACGGTTGTTGTCGTAGCTACTGCCACCACCGCCACGGTTTTTATCATAGCCGCCGCGTCTGCCGCCACCGCTGCCACCGCCGTAGCCACCGCCACCACGATTGCCGCCGTAGCCACCGCCACCACGATTGCCGCCATAACCGCCGCCACCGCCGTAGCCACCGCCACCACCGCCGCGTCTGCCACCACCGTAGCCACCGCCACCGCGATTGTCTTCTCTAGGTCGTGCCTTTTTCACCACGATCGTACGTCCATCCATTTCAGACTCGTTGAGGGCTTCAATAGCCGCATAGCCTTCATCATCGTCAGCCATTTCAACAAATCCAAATCCTTTAGAGCGTCCGGTCTCACGATCCATAATGACTTTAGCAGAATCGACCGTACCGAATTGAGAGAAAGCAGCTTCCAAATCTTCGCTGGTTGTATTGTAGTCCAGCTTAGCAACAAAAATGTTCATAAAAAATAAAAAACAAAATGAAATAAAAAACTTGTCTGAAGGAAAAAGAGTAAGTGAAAGAACGGGTTAAAACCAACTTAAACTAGACGCTGATGCCGTCAAAGCAAGGTAAGTGAATCACTGTTAAAAGAGAAACTAATCAAGAAAAGTTCAATTCTAACGTTATTCGATTACAAATAATATCACAGCAAAGATAAGCGGAAAAATGGTACGGCGCAACAAGAAGACAGCCTGAGGCAACAAATTAATATTCTTTTAATAAGAATTTGATTATGAATAAGTTAGGTACTGTTCCTGTGAATATATACTGATTTACAACGATAGAAGTTGGCTTTGTAGGCGCAAGTACTAAATTTGTTCCTTGATTATTAAGTTTGTACACGTCCTAAATCTCCGAAAGGTCATACTCCTTCAACACCATTTTCCATTCCATACTCTCCATAATTTCCAATATCTTTTGAGAAATTTTGTCTCTCAACTCAAGCCTGTCCTCAGGCAAACCAAAAGCATAAAATTGAAGATCAAACTGAAAAGGTAGGACACGCAATCGCTGAAACTTTAAGTTTTGATGGATGCGATATTTTAAGATGGGTTCATCATACAAAAAAGCATCAATTTCTTGATTAACCAAAGCATCAAGACCTGCTGTGACATTGTTGTAGGGTTGTATGTTGTTGAAGAATAGGGCTTCTAGGAACTCGCTCGTGCTAGAGTTTTTGATGCAACCAACAGCAGCATCTTTATACTCAATAAAGCCTTCGGGATTGGATTTCAATTGATCGACGGTGAGCATAGAAGCGACACTTGCTGTAAGACCTGAGATAAACAACAGACCACTGAACATCCAGATCAAAGCGATGAATTTTCCCATTCTACTCTTGGGTGATTTATCTCCATAACCCACCGTTGTCATCGTCACTACCGACCACCATAGTCCATCCCAAATTCCCTTCCAACCTGAACGAAAATCTTGTGGATTGGCGCGCCTTTCAGCCGACCAGATAGCAACCCCAAATAGGGAAATAATGAAAAGTAAAATGCTCATTCCTTTCAAGAAATTGAGATTGAAAAATGAGCGTAAAAACTGCGTGATTTGCTGAAAAGAAGATGTTTTGGCGACTACTACTGTTGAGTGAGACGCATAGTAAGAGTGGGTAAAATTCATCTTCTTGTTCCGCTCGCTTGTGATCGTCAACGGATTAATGCTCACATCAATAGAGCCGTCGTAAAGTGCTTCCAACATCTCTCGAAAGCCCATTGGTTGCAGTTCGTAGATAATGTCTAGCTCCTGAGCTACCTTATTCCATAGCCAGATATTGATGCCTTCTAGCTTTCCATCTGCTTCTATGATGAAAGGCGGCGCTTGGGTGAATGCTACCTTTAAGGTGTCCGGGATGGATTGGGCAGTGCTCCATTGGTGAGTGCAAAGGAGTAGCGCGACTAATAGGAAGTTTTTCATTGAATGGTCTGGCTGATTGGGTAGTGAAAGTACAGAATTTTGGCGTATTGTCTTTATGTACTTGATCAGGTTCCATCCACGCTTTCATCGGTAGTAACCTATGCGTTTTAATTAGTGAAGCGCTTTTGATCCACTTCTCTTATACATCTTCAAGATCGAAAACAATATTTCTTGAACTGAAATCTGAGCAGCATTCAGGGTGCAGACAATGGTCAATTGCTCTTTAGGAAAGTAAGCTGCGACTGAGCGAAATCCATCAATAGCACCTGTTTGAGCATATATCTTGTATCCTTTTCGACGTGTGACTTCAAAGCCCATACCCATGTTGTCTTTTGGCTCAGTCATGGTTGTCAGGAGATCGGCAGGCAGCAATTGACCACTGAATAGCGCATCATAAAAAAACGCTGTTTCCTGAGCAGTAGAAACGACGCCACCTGCTCCCATTGTATTGGCAAGATAGGTCTGAAATGTGATAGGCTGCCAGATGTCATCTTCGGGATAGTAGCACATGGCTTCATTTTGAGAAAGATCAATTGCTTTTCCAAAAATGGTGTGTTTAAGCTGTAATGGAGCTACAATACGCTTGGCTAGGATGTCTTCAAAATCCTGTTGCTCAATGGCTTCTGCGATAAAACTGAGGAGCAAATAATTGGTGTTAGTATACTGTGTTTTTGTATTCGGCTCACAGAGTGGGTCGCTTTCATAGATTCGCATCAATATTGCCGACTGTTCTCTAGGTTCGCTGACCCAAGTTTCAAAGTCCGCTGCACGAGTGATGTCGTACAGCCCGCTTCGGTGATACAACAAATCGGCGATAGTGATCTGTGCAGCCTGGCTCACCTTCGGGAAATAAGTGGCTAGTGGTGTTTCAAAAGATAGCTTTTCTTCTGCTATTAATTGCAAAATAAGGGCTGCTGTAAATGTTTTACTGATCGACCCAATGCGATACAATGTCTGTTCATCGGCAGCTTTTTGTTGTTCAATATTCGCAAAACCGATGGACTGCTGATAGCGTGATTGACCATTTTTGAAGACAGTTACTGTTCCCATCACTTTCTGGTCGCGCTCCAGCTGCTGCACATAGCTGCCAATAGATTGATGTGTACTACAACTACTCAGCCAGCAGCCAAGCATGAATAGGTATAGATATTGAAACTTCATCATGAAAATAGGGTGTTAGATCATTTAATCAGTAGACGACTATGCGTCTGTTATAGATATATCCTATTTTAAGAGATGCTAGATTTTTGTTTTTGGTGTGTAGATCTTTTTGTAAACCATAAATATTCAAATGATTGAGTCCGATGGGAAAGAAAATTTGCCCAGTGCTATCTGCGAAAAGTGGCGGTCTTTTGCTTGGATGGTTTAGTATTGAGTGGCAGTACAAATGATTGTTGGTGAGTTCATTCCTTTGTTGCAACTAGCAAGCTACAGTAAAAAAGGAGTTGCTTATACCGATTTAAATGATTGTTTTTCACAGAGCAGAAATAGTTAGAGCATGTTTGGAGTACTATCTTCCTGTAAACCAACACTTTATGAACCTGACTTTGAAAAAATAAACTCACTTAGCTCGCTAAGCTCATTGATTTTTTCTTTGCCAGAACCATAAATTACTGATTTACAGTTCAATCCTGCTCCAAACAAGCTCTTAGGGAGTTTAGAGCAAATCGAGAACGAAGTTCTTTAACGACCATCTTCTATAACTCCCGAATCCTCACATTCCGATACGCCACCTGATTGCCATGATCTTGCAAAGCAATGTGACCAGTCTGCGCCTCTCCAAAACCAGGTGCATCCTTGAATGGTGACCGAGCGATCAAAGCTTCCCATTCTGCTCCATTGACTGGAAAACGAAGCGTCTCTACGCCATTGAATTTAACAAATCCGATATTTTGAGCATGATCAATGTGGAGTAAATAATGATTCCATTCGCCGACTGGCTTACTCACGATTTCAGAAGGTGCCATTAGGTTGAAAATAGAACCTGCGCGCTGAATGTCTCCTCTTTCATTGACGTATTCTTCCCAATTGTCGTCCAAGACCTGAATTTCAGGACCTGTGTTATAAGTATGCTCATACTGATCTTCTTCGATGACACCCCAAAAAATACCAGAATTGCCTTTTTCAGAGATCATCCACTCTAGCTCCAGCTCAAAATTAGTGAATTGCTGATCGGTAACCAGATCTGCGTTCGTAGCTTCCGTTCTATCCGCAGGATCGAAAACTAAGACGCCATCTGTGACTGACCACCCATTGAAGTTTTCTTTACCTTTATGGTAGATGTGCCAGCCTTCTAGGTCTTCGCCATTGAACAAGTTCGTCCATTGCTCATCAGTGTTGCAGCTCCACGTCAGAATGGCGATTGCCATTAAAAAAACACATTTTATCTTCATCATTATCTTTATTTGAATGTACTATCGAATATTCATTTTAGTCGCAGTTTCTTTCCTTACCTTTCAATGTCAAGAAAAAGAAACCAAGCAAGACTTCTCTTTTGCTAAAAAAGAAAAGCCAGACCGCATACTCGCTTCCAAATTAGTAAATTTAGAGAATAAAGGTATCGGACCGATTGATTCTGTCCATATAGGCGCAGTGATTGATGCAGAATTGGCGAGTGAGGGCAAAGCATTGTACGAACAAAAATGCAACGCCTGCCACAAAGTAGGGACGACTTTTATTGGTCCACCACCCAATGGTATCCTAAAAAGAAGAACGCCCGAGTGGGTGATGAATATGATTTTGAATACCGAAGAAATGATCCAAAAAGATTCTTTGGCGCAGGCACTTTTTATGGAGTTCAATGGGCAGTTGATGACCAATCAAAATGTGACGGAACAGGAGGCTCGGGCGATGTTGGAGTATTTTAGGACGCTGGAGGAGTAGGATCAAGTATAGTCGCCTGAATGATGGCATTTAGCTTTTTTAATGCCTGTACAATCACACAAAGCTCCTCAAAGTCATCTGTAGAATAAGCTTTAGAAATGGCATACTGATGTTCTAGCAATAACATGAAAAACCAATTTCTCCCGACAACATAACAACCATAAATGGGAATGGATTTTTCATTCAAAGCTTGACCAAGCAACATGGCAGCTAAATTTTGTCCAGCAGGATCGCCACTATGATCTACCTCTTTTTTATATTCATGAAAGCTAAAATAGGGTGTTTCTGGTTCATGAAATCCACTGGCTAACAATCCATCAGGTTTACCCACCAATTCATAATGATCTACGACAGCAGCTAGCGGGCGTTGCGCAAAGAAGTTGAGTCTGTAAGGGATTTTGAAAGGAATTTAATTTAGTATAGGACCAATAAAACCCAAGGATAATTCTTGCTCATTCCAGCTATCTATATTTTCCAGTAATCGTTCTTGATATACTTGGGCGACTGTAATTTCGCGCTCTGTCAATGTCGGTAAATCAGTGAGCCAATCCGTTAATTCAGGCATGGCAGCCACCTTACGCAGTCCAAAAATTTTATAGAGTTTTTGCTGCGTCATGTCGTTCAAATATAGCCGTTGTATTTCTTGCTCCATGACTTATATGTATATCTGCGTTCGATGATTTAAAAGTAGAGATGGACGCTGACTTTCTTTTCTTTAAACGAAGTATTCGAGGTGAAAGTTTTTGTTATGAAAAACGGTGTTGGCTTAAATCACCCATACATCACTACTATTCCTCCTCTCCCCAAATATACGCATTGAACCACTCCCAGTTATGCGTAATCGCTGCCAACCGTTCTTTTGGTTTGCTGATGCCATGACCAAAACCTTTATAGATCATGAGTTTCGCTTCAACGTCCTGATCGCGTAAGCCTTGTAGCAGCTCGTATGCATTGGCGACAGGCACGCGGCGGTCGAACTCTCCGTGCTGGATAAGCGTGGGCGTAGAAGCTTGATTGATGTAAGTCATCGGAGAGGTTTTGCGGTACACTTCTTCGTTACTCCAAGGTGTGGCTTTCAGATATTGGCGGGTGAAAGGATGAATGTCCGTGTTGACGTAGTAAGTCATCCAATTGGAAATACCTGCTCCGACAGAAATCGCTTTGAACCGATCCGAAGTCGTCGTCAAAAAAGCAGAAATGTAACCGCCTTGACTCCAGCCCATGGCACCTATTTTAGTGGTATCTATCATGCCTTTACTTGCCAAATGATCTATGCCCGAATGCACATCCCAAGCGTCGCCGACACCTAGGTTTTCCACATTCAGTTCCCGAAATTTTTCGCCGTAGCCAGCCGATCCTCGATAGTTGGGACGCAGAATCAGTGCTCCTTTGGCGAGCCATTGCAAAGCAGGATAGACATAGCCAGGCACTGGCGTCGGGCGATCTATTCCTGTCGGACCGCCATGAATCGTGACCAACAATGGATATTTTTTGTTCGGATCATAGTTCTCTGGCTTGTGCAAAATGCCTTCTATGGTCGCGCCATCTTTACTTTTCCAACTGATGACTTCGCTCTCAGCAATCTGCCAATTGGCGATTTGTTGGCTATAATTAGTCAATGATTTCGTGGTCGTCTTCCCTAAATTGGAACGATAAATTTCTGCCAAATCATCACCGTTTTCACCATACAGCACCATTTCTGAACCGTCTTTGCTGAATGAAAAACCATACACGCTTTTGGGTTGAGAACGATAGATACTTGCAACGCCTGTTTTCGGATCAATTTGAACCATCGGGCGAGTCGTTTTCTGCCAAGCTGTTCCAAAAATACCTTTTGGTGTCCAAGTCATGCTACTGATGTTTTCATCGAAATCGGCGGCGATTTGTCTAGACTTTTTATTGTCGATATTGACGATAAAATAGTTGTCGTTTTTGTAATAATTAGACTCACGATCATCTAAATTGCTACTGTAAAGAATAGATTTTCCATCGGGCGACCAAGCTTGCAAAAAGTCCGCGCTAGCATTGGCGATTAATGATGATATGGCTTTACTTTCGACATCGACTAGAGAAATATCTGCATCAAAAAAGGAATTGATGAGCGGATCGGGCGTATGCGTGAAGGCAATAGTCTTTCCATCGGGCGACCAGCTGAAATTGCGAATGGTATACTCCACGCTATCAATTATCGCTGTGGCTTTGGGCAGTTCTTCGCAGTTCCAAGCTTGAGCGGTGCTATTCTTTTTGTCGTAACAAGGCAAATGAATCCGAGCATTCGGCTCAAAGTCAACGATATACAACCAAGTCAGTCCATACTCAGCATCATCTTCCTCGAAAGCACCATATTTTTCCTTGCGTTTTTTGTTCTCTTCTTCTTGATCTGTCTGTTTTGTAAATGCAATCTGTTGCCCATCGGGCGACCATTCATAGCCTCCGATATTGCCTTTCTCGAAAGTGATCGGAAATGCTTCTCCGCCTTCCACTGCGATGGCATAAAGTTGAGTGTGTTCGCCGCGTTTTGCTTTGAAAGTAATGTATTTGCCATCGGGCGACCAAGCTGGCGAGCTGCTGCTCCCTTCTGCTGTCCTCGTCAACTGAAAAGGCGTTCCATCATTTTTGGACAACCATATTTCTGTATCAAATCGATTGTTTTTCCAATCTGTAGCAGAAACCGTAAAAAGCGTGTGTTTACCATCGGGAGAGATGACAGGATTGGAAGGACGCTGTAAGGCAATGACCTGCTCAAAAGCAGGGACTATTTTTTCGTTTTGGGCTTGTATTTGGTAAAGAAATAGCGTTGAAAAAATCAGAAGGATCAGGTATTTCATGTCTAGTCGCTTTTGTCCGTTTTTATTGACCGTAAGAAAAGACACAAAATAGTTTTTATATGGGAAGTGAGCAAGTGGTTGAGTTGCTTGGACAATAAATATTTAAAATTAGTCAATAGAAATATGAGGCTATATTGCCTTGTTAATCAATGCTTTATAATTAATTTTATTTCGTTAATTTTAGCTCTTTAACTCAAAAAATCGAATTTTAGCTGTCACATAGTGACTTTTTATATACTCTTTGGTCTAAAAGGCATACACATCATATAACAAAACATTTGTACAGCAATGCCAAGCTCAAAGAAAGGTTTCTTTCACTTCACCGCAAGTGAGAGAAGAGGAACATCTATATTTATTGCGCTCTGTTTTATCATTTTGATTAGCCCAAAAATCACACCTTTACTTTTCCCTAAGACAGCAGCTGACGAAATCCTCAATTACAAATTTACAACAGAAGAACCCGTCGCAACCACCGACGAATCCAAGTCCAACTACAGCTGGCAACCCTTCAATGCCAATGAAGTAACCGCTGCTGATCTAGTCGCGATGGGACTATCCGAAAAGAGAAGTCAGACCCTTCTCAAGTATCGCAAAGCTATCCGTGGATTCAAAAAAGTGGAAGACATCCAAAAAGTATATGGACTGACGGAAGAGGAAAAACAGCAATTGGTCGCTTATGCCATCATTCCCAAAGCTCAACAAAAGCGTTCTCAACAAGCTACACACGTCAAGGAAACCTACGAACTTTTTGCTTTCGACCCGAATACAGTGACCGCCGCAGAGTTGAGAAAAATGGGTGTCAGACCAGCTGCCATCAAAAATCTCATCAACTACAGAAATGCAGGTGCTACTTTTCGCAGTAAAGCAGACTTGAAGAAACTTTACAGTTGGAAAGCAACTGATTATGAGCGCGTTGCAGACTATATCGAAATCGCAGTAGAAGAACAGCCAGTCATTGCAGCCGCAGATAGTCAATCACCAACATCTACTCCCGCCGTCCCTCGATCTTACGAAAACGTCAATCACCCTGCAGTCATCATCGACATCAATCGTGCTAGTCAGGAAGAGTGGGAAGCTCTGAAAGGCATCGGACCTTATTACGCCAAACGTATTGTTCGATTTAGAGAAGCGTTGGGTGGATTTAGTAGTGTCGATCAAGTGGCTGCTACGCATCACTTACCTGATAGTGTTTTTCAAAATATCTTGTTGTCGCTGCGACCGTCGCCTGTCTATCGTCCTTTGGAGATCAATTGGAGAAATATAGAAGAGCTGAAAAGTCATCCGTATCTGAGTTGGAAAGAAGCTAGACTCATTATCCGCTATCGAGAGCAGCATGGCGATTTTTATAGCCTCGAAGATGTGCAGAAGATACAAGCTTTATCCGCAGAGAAGATCAAGCAGATTGCGCCTTATTTGTCTTATGAGGTGGTGGGAAAAACAGAGTTGTCATCAGAGAGTGAGAAAAAATAATAGGTGCTCCAAACCTATGCGCACACATATATCAAACTCAGATTGACATGAATTGCTTAACTTGCATTGTTGCACAACTGAGGCGGATGGATACAGCTATTGACTGCATGTAGATTTACCTTACCATTATTAAAATAAAAAGATGAAACGACGTCACTTTGTACAAACTGGTCTAGCTGCCTCTGCTTTACCCATCACCTCCCTGAATGCTCAACAACAAGAAAGCAGCGCAAAAGAAAGCGAACTCTATGAATTGCGCACTTACGAGCTGCGATTCAGAGGGAATCAAAATACGCTCTTAGATTATCTAAAAAATGTGTTGCAGCCTGCCCTGAAAGAAGTGGGCGTCAACTACTTTCAGTTGTTTACTGAATTGGGGCAAGCGACACCCAAAAAGATTTGGTTGCTCATCAGCTATCCCGATGCAGCGACGTATGTAGAAGCACAGCAATTATTCGCCCAACCTTCTTTCCTAAAAGCTGCCAAGTCTTACAATACCGTCCCTCCTGAACAGACCATCTACAACCGCTTCTCTTCTATGCTACTGTTGGCTTTCAAAGGGATGCCTCAGCTGAAAGCACCTACAGAAAATGCCCGTCTTTTTGAATTACGAATTTATGAAGGCTATTCCGAGGATGCGGTCAGACGCAAAATCAAAATGTTCGATGAGGAAGAAATTGAGCTGTTTCTAAAAGTGGGTTTACATCCTGTATTCTTCGGTGATATGATCGCAGGACCACATCGCCCTAGTCTCGTCTATCTACTGAATTTTAAAGATATGGAAGAACGAGATGCCAATTGGGCAACATTTCTACAGCATCCCGAATGGAACGAAATGAAAGCAAAGGAGGAATATGCTAACACCGTTTCTAATATTATACGGGTGTTTTTAGAGCCTATTTCTCTCGATTAACAACTCTAATCTTTCGGATGGTAACCACAGAAAAGCTTTCACTGAGTTGCGCTTCATACTTCTCAAAAAGCCGATAAAGTTGAGCCATTTTCAAATCAATATCTTCTCCTGTCATTCTGAGCAGTATAATGCCGTGGTGGGTGTAATTTAACCGATAAGTCAACTCACCAAAGTCAGTGTCTTCAGTCAAGAGAATAGCCCTCAATCGGTTCGCTAACGCTAACACTTCTTCATCAGGAATGCCTGGTGATGTTTCGACGATGGTTTCGATCTCGTAATCCTGCGCTCGAAGTCGCCTAACAATATTAAAATCTACACTTTCGTCTGCTAATATCAGTTTCATATCAGCTTATACTTCTGTCAGAATATAATCCTCATTTCTGATAAGGTGAGTCGCATAAGCCAAGCAAGCTAATAACTGCTCCATTTTGATATGTGGATAGGCAGAGAGCAAATAATCAAATGTTTCTCCTTTGGATAGTTTTTCTGTAATCAGATCGACGGGCACACGTGTTCCTTTGATGACAGGCTTGCCATACATGATTTTAGGATCTTGTGTGATGTAGGTTCTCCAATCCATCATTTGGTAGTATTTTCTTTGTAAACATCTGTTTGTTTGTATAGTTGGGCAGGTATTATCTTCAATCACTTTTTAGCCACTCGTTCATTGTCTCATTTGTCCAACCTTTCTTTTCCCAAAGTTGATCTGCTTCTTCTGTTGCTTTTTGTGCAAAATAGCGCGCTAGTAACTGCTTGATTTCCAACAGTTGTTCGTCCTGAATACCGAAACTGTAAATCTTCAACAGTTCTAGTTGCAAGGAAGTCAATGGTTTATTTCGTGTCAGCATGGGTTTGATGTTAGCTGTTCTTTTTGAACGGAGCAATTAGAAATGAAGTTCTTGCTGGAAAATTAGCAGTACATGTATCATCTAAAAGGCATGATGAGCGTAGGTCAAACTTGGTCGTAGACCAAGCTTATCGGTTTTATTTGGAAGATGGAGACGATCGTGGGGAAGCAACTAATCTATATTCTCCACCTTCAAAACCTTAAAATACTGATCGTTTAAATGATCGAAGTCGTGATCAGAAGTCATCAGTATACCATCAACTAAGCGAGTTGTCGCAGCAATCCAAATATCATTCTTACCCATATTTCTAGCTGAAAACTTCGTATCAGGTAACCTGATTTTCCCTTGACTGAAGCCGTCTATTTCCGCGTAATATTGAAGAAGTTCTCCATACTTCACCTCAATGACGATCACCTTATTCACTAACTTTTCAAGGGCAGCTTGCTTCTTCTCTCCCCAACCATTCTTGACCGCTAATGCTTTAAGTTCGGCGATAGTGACGACAGAAATAATTGCTTCGTTATCTGTTCCAAATGGATTATACTGCTCATCTATCTGCCTCCTCGTTGCTCCATCTTTGATGTAATAGACGAGTATATTCGTATCCAATACATACCTCATACATCCAAGGATTTAAGGTCGGTTAGTAACTGCTCCGTTGATTCTTGTATATCTGCTTCCTGCGCAATTTGAGTGAGTTCTTCGGCAGTAGGTTTCTCGTAATTTTGCTCTTTCTTGACCGCCTCAAGATCAAACGCTCGATCTTTTACTTGCTCATAAGAGCTATAATAATCTGAAACGGGACGTAGCTTAATTTCTTGAATGGATGTCCATATTTCATCCAATAGCTGTTCACTTTCTAGATGAAGAATCCAAGTTGCTGCCTCTATCTTTTTACGTTCTACTGTCATATTAATGGCTTTGGATAGTAAACCAATGGATACTATGATTGGTTGAGGAAAACCATACTATCAGAAACTACTCTAAGTCGCTTCCAACCGTATCGGCAGCTGATACTCCCCCAATAACTCCAAAATCTCTTCTGTGTATTTTTGTTTCAGATGACGATATTGCTTTTGCGTTAAGGCTGAATTGTTCTTTCACGCTTCTTCATCATGAAATGCTCACAAGGATTTGCAATCCGAAGCGACTTTTTTTCAAATCTCCTGATTTGTGTTTTTTATAGCTTACACCGATCAGGAGATCGGAAGTAGGTCAGTGACGGATTGCAAATCCGCACTAGCAGCATATATGTGGCGCGAGCAAGGTTTCTCTACTTGACGACAGGAAGTAAAACAGATTGAACACCACTATCAGTCAAGAACCTTAAGATGTAACTTCCTGAAGGCAGATAACTTATATCAAGTGAAGACAGACCATCAAAATCATTAGTATCATCCGATGCTATCAGTTCTCCGTTGAGATTAAAGATTTGCACCTGACACATTTTTTCAGCAGATTCTACTGATATAAAATCACTAGCGGGCGACGGAAAGATTGATATTTCATGTTGGTTTAAGTCAAGATTTTCAGTGCTTACGATATTCTCCGTATTAATCTTCATGACGTATCCATCCTCAAACCCACTATTCCTAATCTCTACATTTGTTCCTTGGACGTTTAGTGATAAGTCGCTTGTAAATTGACCATCTACAATTAGATTATTATCAGCATCTACATAAATCTTACCTACTGAAAATCCAAACTCTTTCGCCCAAAGAAAATTTGCCTCACTATCTAAAGTGAACACTAGCAAGTTGGTCTGTCCAATTGTAATAGGCTGGAAGATCGTCTGACCCTCTTTTGGGTCAACATCATATATTCCAAAAATTGCTGCTCCGAAAACTAAATTATCGTTGTTATCAATATCCATGTCATAGAAGAAAGCATTTGAAGGAGATTCCCATCTTTCTATCCATAATAAATCTCCTGAAGGCGAGTATTTAGCCAACACTCCATCAGAATTCACCCCTGTATTTACTTCAATTGCTCTATCGCCTGTTCCATAAGTTACTCGACCTACATTTGCACTAAAGACATATATATTGTTCTTAGAATCCAATCGAACATGTACAGGAAAACTTCCATTCACGAAACCACTCACTTGATCGTCAGAACCTTCATTGATGACATCAATGCTCATCATTTCACCAGTACTTAATACTTTAGCTAAAATTGTTGATCTACGGTAGTCTTCAAAAAACTGACCTTCACCTATGGTGATGTTTGAGTTAGACCAATTCAGGGTTACAGTTCCATATAAATCTCCTATGAAATAAATCGTATCTCCTTTTTGCTCATATATTTCCCAAGTAATGAATCCTCTACTATCCTCATTTACTGTCTGTGTAGATATACAATTACCATTAGCATCGACGAAAGTAACTGGATCTTCATAAAATTCATCATCACATCCAACATCGACTATAGCTATTTCCTCTTCTATAGCAGAGGGCTGATTTATATCAACACTACCAAACCAAGCAAAATCTCGCTCCCATAATTGATTTCCTGATGGACTAAATTTCTTTACTCGAACATCGCTAAACCCTTCTTCAGTAAGAAAAAAGTATTCTAAAATTATATTGCCAGATTTATCGTGTGTTATAGCGATATTTACTGAACCTTGATCGATGTAATTATCTACTCTAACGACCCATTGTACATCTCCATTAGGACTAATTTTGCAAAGAAATATATCTATAGTCGACTGAGCAATTAACTCATCACCTGAAACATCAGGCGTTAAATCTAATACAGTTGAAAAATAGCCGACCATATACGCATTTCCTTCTTTATCAACTGTGATATTGGAAGAGGCTTCATCTAATTCTTCGCCAAATGGAATAACCCATTCGACTGACTGACCCAAGAGTTTTGAAAAGGAAAGGAAGAGGAAAACAATCAGCAAATTCGCTTTCATGATAATTTATTTGTGGTTAAAAAATGAACAGTTTATCAGGACTACTTTCAAAGATAAACAATCGTGCAAACGATTATAGGTAAATCATAAATTTAGTGCGCACAACTGTTGATTTACAGATGTATTTACTCCTATTGGCGAGGTTTGCGACCTCGTCATAGTTATGCTCCCTATTATTCTTATCCTTTATGATTCTCAAAATATTCATAAACCGCTCGAATACTCTCCCTATCTAAACGCGGATAACTCTCCAATAAATCCGCCTCCGACCAGCCACTCGCCAGTCGCTCCAAAATAAACTCCACAGACAATCGAGTACCTTTGATAACAGGTTTCCCAACTAAAATTTCCTTATCACTGACGATATAATCTTGCCATTTCATAGTTGATCGTTTTTCAAGCAGCAATATCCTTCAAACTAATATCAAACGCTCCAATAGAATCCACTAATTCCTTCAAAAACAAATTTTTCTGATACACATACTGACTCTTCATAAATTCATCATCTGCATGAACTTGAAGCATCTTATTCACTGCATCTATCCGCTCCAAAATATCTGCTACGCGTACTGCTTTTTCTGATAATAGAACTTCCATGAGTTAAAAATTTATGGTTAACAATCCTTTACCATATCTTTATTTTTTCTACCATCTAACCCAAATTATACAGCTTTTTCAAATCCTTAAAGTTGACGACTCTAGTATAGCCTTTTGCTTTCAATCCTTTATAGAGTTGGTTATCACCAGTCCATAATGTTTCGTTCATGTAGTTATTCAAGGCTACAAAAGTAACATCATCAGGATCAATATCTCTCACCATTCGCATCGCCAATATATATTCTTCGAAGGGGATGATCTGATCGTCTATAAACTCAATAGAAGCGTACAGTTTATCTCTAGCATATCTAATCTTGGGTAGCGACAAGCCACTTGCTTTAATAATATCTCTTTGGTGATTTTCAATTGCTCGGGGGCATGAAGTTGGACATCGTATTGGTCAGCATTCAAAATGAATTGAGCAATACCACTTTTGAGATTCAAGATACCTGAAAAGATGAGATTCGCATCGACGATGTAAATATCCATTGGTAAGTTTTTGCTTCAAATGATTACAAGTCCTTGAACTCATCCAATTCTTTGAGCCGATCAATAATTGGCTTTGCCATAGCCGCTTTGACAGACTTTGACAATTTTTCAATATCTTGATCTGTCGCCTTACTCTCACCTACTATGTCAATAAATTTGAAATAGCTAATACCTTGTTGCAAATAGATAGGCTCGATTGAATCAGGCAATGTTATGATAATCTTATTATCGCTTCTTTCTATTTGTACTGACATACTGTATCGCTTTATTAGAATAAAATTCTATTCTCACCTAAGCTGATTCAATACAAATCAACTCATCTTTCATAAACGAATTAGCCAAAAATAAAGTTCTTACGAGAACAAAAGCAACGGAAACACTCCAAAGAGCATCCCCGTCACTCCCAAAATTTCCATTAATCCCTATTCAACATCCTTAAAGCCCGACCCGGCGTATAAGGCGCATCCGCCTCCTCCAGTTCCTTCTCCAAATCACTCATCTGCTGCGACAGCGCACGCAACTGCACCAAAATTGGCGTAAACTCTTCTTTTGCAATCGCTAAACTAGCACGGTGAGTTGCCGTAGGTGTGGCAGTCGAATATTTCTGTTCGTAATTGATCCAACCGATGCGTCCAGCAGGTGTAGGTGGCTGGTCGATATCGAGTTTGGATTTGTTCGAGTCGCCATAGAGGGCGGTGCGGAGTTCGCGTAAGTCGCCTTCGATAGCGTTGGCTTGTTGGGTGAGTTCGTTCATCGGTCGCTCCACCATTTTGATGGCAGCGCGGATGTGTTTCAGTTTGTTGTCCATCTCGCGGAGGGCAAAACCTGTACCTTGAATGCCACGCGAAAGTTCCGTCACTTCACGCTGAAATTCGACTTTCGCTAGGCGATCTTCGGCTGGCAAAGTGGTGTTGTTCAAGGCTTTGACTCGGAACTCGACTGGTGCGACCACTTCCTTCATTTCGCCGTCGATGTAAGTCGAAAGGCTCACGCTATACGTGCCGGGCGCGACCAATGTGCCTTTGGATTGACCGGCAAATGGATTGTAGAAACCGCTGCCGCCCAAACGAATCGGGTCTTTGGACGCAAAGCGCATATCCCACTGCAAACGATGCACGCCCGCGCTGATCGGTTTGGTGATGGTGCGCACCACTTTGTCGTCGCTGTCCATGATGGTGAAAACGAGTTGTGGTTTGTAAGTTTCGCGCTCGGCTTTGAGTTCCTCGTAAGTCGGGTATGGATTGTCTTCGCCTTCTTTCGCGGCTTTGGCTTCTGCATTTTGACGCTCTTGCTTGGGCGTTTTCACGCCTTCTTTGACGTAGTAAGTAATGAGCGCGACAGGATCGAGATTGTCACCGCCATAGAAGCTATCGCCTTGAAATGCTTGACGTGGCAGACCCATTGGCGAACTTTGCTCATACTGCAACGCATCGCGGATGGCGAAGATGTCGTAGTCGCTTTCGTCGCTCAAGTTGCGAAGTGGAGTGTAATCGTCCAAAACATAAAAACCACGCCCGAAAGTACCGAGTACCAAATCATTTTCGCGTCTTTGAATAGCCAAATCACGCACGGCGATGGTCGGTACGCCCGCTTTGAATTGCTTCCATTCTTCGCCTCCATTGTTGGAGAAGAAGACACCAAATTCTGTACCGCAGAACAACAAATCGCTATCCACATGATCTTCTTCGATGGCATAGACACTGCCACGCTCAGGCAAGTTGTTGCTGATGTTTTGCCAAGTTTGTCCTTTGTCGCTACTTTTGAAAAGATACGGCTGGAAGTCACCGTATTTATGGTGATTGAAAGCGGCGTAGATGACATTTTCGTCGTGCTGAGAGGCATAGATATTATTGACGTAAGTGCGTTCTGGTACGCCAACGATGTTGCTTACTTTTCGCCAATTTTGACCACCATCTTCGGTGATTTGAATCCATCCATCATCTGTACCGACAATCAATAAATCTTCATCTTTGGGTGATTCTGAAAAGGCGACAATCGTGCCATAAGGCGAAGTCGATTGATTCTTGGCGACTGCATCCATGCTCCAGACTCTGTCCATCACTTTGAGTTCGTTGCGATTGATTTGTTGGGTCAAGTCATCGCTAATCACTTCCCAACTATTCCCTCGATCATCCGAGCGGAAGACTTTATTGGCAGCAAAATACAACCGACCGTCGCGATGCGCACTCACTGCCAGCGGCGCATCCCAATTCCAGCGATAACCATTTTCGTCTTTTCGCTCTTTCGGCTGAATGCCGACCTCTTCGCCACTTTGTTTATCATAACGAACCAAGACACCATATTGCGATTGCGCGTACACAATGTTAGGATTCTTCGGATCGACCTGTGACTCGAAGCCATCGCCGCCATGCGTGATGAACCAATCTTGATTCATGATGCCGTGATTGGTGATGGTGCGCGACGGTCCGCCGAGGGAGAAATTGTCTTGTGTGCCGCCATAGACATAGTAAAATGGTTCGCTGTTATCGAGGGCGACCTTGTAGAATTGCGTGACGGGCAGATTGGCTTTGAAATCCCAAGTGGCTGCCGCATCCCAAGTTTCGTAAATGCCACCGTCGCAGCCAACCACCCAATGCTCATTGTTTTGCGGATCAATCCAGATCGAGTGATTATCGACATGCTTGTACGTTTCGCCCACATTTTTGAAGGTTTTGCCGCCGTCATGACTCACTTTTATCCACGTGTCCATTGCATAGACGGTATTTTCTTCAATCGGGTCGGCGATGATTTCTTGATAGTAGTTGCCGCTAGTTGAGTAACCACCACGCTTTTGCCAACTCGCGCCACGATTGGTAGAGCGATAGAAACCGCCTTTGCCTTGAGCTGCTTCTACAATGGCGTAGATGATTTCAGGATTAGCAGGCGAAATAGCGAGTCCGATGCGACCTAAATCACCACCTGGCAGACCTTTGCTTGCTTTCTTCCAATTCTCGCCGCCATCCGTTGTTTTATAAATGGTAGAACTCGGTCCGCCACTGATGTACGTAAATACATGCCGACGACGCTGATGCGCTGCTGCGTACAAGACATTTGGATCGCGCGAATCTATGATGAGATCACTGACGCCTGTATGCTCGTCGATCTCTAGCACCAATTCCCAGTTTTCACCGCCATCCATCGTTTTATAAACACCTCGTTCGCCACCTTCACTCCAAAGCGGTCCGATGGCTGCGACATAGACCACATCTGAGTTTTCAGGATGCACAATGATTTTACCGATATGCTCGGAGTTTTTCAAACCGACGTGCTTCCAACTCGAACCGCCGTCAATAGATTTGTAAACACCATCGCCATAAGCGACGCTTCTTTGACCATTATTTTCGCCCGTACCGACCCAAACGACGTTCGAGTTATTAGGATCAATGGTGACACAGCCGATGGAATAAGAGCCTTGACTATCAAAAATCGGTTTGAAAGTTGTGCCTGCATTCACAGTTTTCCAAACGCCGCCAGAAGCGACCGCCACATAATATTCTTGCGGCTTTTGCGGATTCATCGCGATGTCAGCGACCCGCCCCGAAGTGATCGCAGGACCAATGGAGCGGAATTTCAAGCCACTCAAATTCATTTTGGAGAAGGCAGATGCCTCTTCTTTTTCTTCAACTTCGGTGGCTTCTTTTTTCTTTTTGGATTTCTTTTGCGCCCAAGTGTCTGTTGGGCAGGTAAGCAATAGGCAGATGCCTATTAGCCATAGGAAATTGTTTTTCATTTGTAAGATTGATTTGTTTGAGGTGAAGATACGGCGTAGTCGCCATATTCACTTACTCAAGGAGATGGACTTGAGCAGTTCTTTCTCTCAAAATGGTCAAAAACGTTACAAAAATCTAAATATCTAGCTAATCGAAAGCCAAATCGTACTTTTTATGTTTTTTTGTAAAAAGCACGATTATGAAAACACTTTTCCTCCTTCCCATTTTGGTTTTGAGTTTTTCCTTATTCGGACAGCAAGATTCGCCAACTTTCGGCTGTAACTTACCTTTTGAGATTGAAAGTCGCGGTTTTGGAGATAGTGTAGCTTTATGGCCAAGACAAGTTGTTCCTTATGAATTTACTTCTATTGTCAGTCAATCTACTAAGTTTGCTTTTTTATATGCTATTCGAGAATTAGAGGAAGTGACCAATGTTTGTTTTGTAGAACGACACGCAGAGGAAAATGTACTTATTTAAATTCCACAGATCAAGGTATCCATTGGTCGTCAAGGCATATAGGTATGAGTCCTCAAGGAAGAGGAGAAATCATTATTGGAGAAAATAATGATCGAGCAATGATGCATGAAATTTGTCATGCTATCGGCTTATTTCATGAGCATCAACGCCCTGATAGAGATAACTATGTCACGATCAAAACAGAAAATACAAAGCCTAACTTTCTGAGGAATTTTGAGAAGAAACCAGATGGTTCTAATCTGCGGATGACAAAGGAATACGACTTTCTTTCTATTAGACTTGTTACGCCGTAGCTGATTATGGCGAAGAGGAGCAAATTTTATTCTGAATAAGGCAAATTTTTTCGGTATAGCCGCGCTACGGCTAAAAAAATTAACGCAAGACAGGATAAAATTTGCCCTTTGTAGTCAATCAAGATGCGGCGTAACAAGTCTATTATGCATTATCCGGAGCGGGCATTTTCCAAAAATGATCTTCCAACCCTAGTTCCCAAAGACAGTACACAAGAAATATCAGGACGGAAACTGAGTGATCTTGATTTAAAAATGATTAATATGCTCTATCCGGAGGAGACAGATTGTAACCACATTCGTCGTGAATGTTCTCCTAAGGCAAGCTTTATTTATCAAACTAAGTACTTAGCGTGTCGAGGCTCAGAAATTCAATTAATTAGTACATCAGTTGGTGGAGTAGATCACATTTTTTAGACAGTGGAAGGAGAAATAATTTCAGAAGAGCAACCAACCATTGTTTTTGAAAATCCAGGTCTATATGAAGTTCAAATGACCGCAGAAAATGAATTTGGCTCAAGTACAACTACTGAGTCAATTCGGATATTCAATTCCGAAGACCTCATCATCGATCAAGTCAGCTCCAACCCCTCCGAAGGCATCATCCAGCTTGAAATGGGCAGCGATATACCTCAGGAATTCTACGCTACTATCTTTGATACCAACGGGCAATTGCTCCACCAACATTCTGAGATGATCGGCTATAAATGTCTTTCGCCTCATACCTTCACCTTTCCTCAAAATTTGAAAAATGGATTGTACGCCATACGCTTTAGTATTGGAGACGTACAAAAGAGTATGCAAGTCGTACTGATGCGGTAATATGGACACATGATTCATATATTCAGACTGTGATACTTTTGTGATACTGATAACATTACTATTACAAATGCAATCGCGGGCAACTTTACCTGCCTTTCTATTCGTTATTCTAATGACAACTGTCGGGAAAAATTGACAAGTGGTCGTGTAAAATGGGTACGATGATGTACTATATTTACACTCATCTTTGTTTGGTAAAAAAAGAATCACCCGCTTTATTCATACACACAATACTGAATTGATATGAAAAAAATCACGCAACTCGTGCTCATGACTTTATTGCTCGGCGCGACCTTATCCTCCTGTATCGGAGATGATTTTCTAGACGATTTCAGAGAGCCAGAAATCCGTATTACTACTATGCTGGACACTCTGGAAATCAATACCTCCTTTCAGATGGAGCAATTGTATTTCAACAATGTAGGCGCGGAAGAAATGATTCAAGCGACTTGGCGAAGTTCGGATGAGACGATAGCTACTATTGACAATGACGGCTTGGTGACAGCTCATGAAAAAGGCGAAACCACAATTTCAGTGCATTACGAAAGTGATGATTTTATGGTGAGCGATTCGACTAGTATTATCGTAGATGGTTTTACGGCAGTCGAAGAATTTGCAAGTACATCTGGCGAAGTTAAGACGACTTCTAGCTACAAACTACGTGGTGATTTTACGTTTAGCGAAAAGACAGACGGTAGCGGTATTGAATTGAGTTTGGCGGAGAATTATTGCACCTCTGACCGACTGCCGGGACTATACATTTATCTATCCAACAATAGAAATTCCATCGCTAATGCCTTCGAGATAGGAGAAGTCAAAATATTTGAAGGTGCGCATACTTACGACATTGAAGGAGTTAATTTCAACGAATATTCTTTCATCGTCTATTTCTGCAAACCATTTAATGTAAAAGTCGGTGACGGAGAATTGTAAAACAGAGGTGAAAGGTGATCCCGATAGTTATCGGGAGTGAAAGGTGAAATTGTTCAGCAAGATACTGATAATCAACTCATTATACGAAAATTAAATCTAATGAAACTCAATCAATACATACAGCCAGCTACACTCGTATTGGCTCTAATGCTAACAGTGACTAGCACAGCTCTAGCAGGTGGACCTTGGCCTCAACCCAAAGGCGGGTATTACTTGAAATTATCAGAATGGTGGGTCGTTTTTGATGAACATTTCACCGATAGTGGAGAGACCGATCCTAATGTCACAACAGGTATTTATAACACTTTTTTATACGGCGAATATGGCGTAACAGATCGTGCAACTGTACTTTTTAACGGTGCTTTATTTAGCCGAAATGTGATGAATAATCTGCGCTCTTCGACGACCAACGAAGTAATCGCTAAAGGAGAAGGTTTGAATAGTATCGGCGATATTGATGTAGGACTGAAGTATGGATTGACGAAGCCGGGCGCAGCATTGCCTGTTTCGGCAAGTATCATTTTGGGTCTTCCGACTGGCGCAACAGCAGGCGGAGAGTTGGGCAACTTGCAGACTGGAGACGGCGAGTTCAATCAAATGATTCAAATCGACGCTGGACAAGGATTTAAAGTTGGGAAGTCACCCGCTTATGCGAGTGCGTACACCGGATTCAACAATCGGACGAATGGCTTTTCAGAAGAGTTTCGATATGGTGCAGAAGTTGGCATCGGATTGGTCGATCAGAAACTTTGGCTCAACACCAAACTCAACGTCATCGAATCTCTCAAAAACGGAGATACAGCTGCCACGACCAATAGCACCAATATCTTTGCGAACAATACAGAGTTCAAAAGCGTCGCCTTTGAAGCCAATTATTTCGTGACTAAAAATGTAGGCATCTCTGCTAGTTATGCCACTGTTTTTTATGGCGAAATCATCGCAGCTGCGCCTTCTTATAATGTGGGTGTGTTTGTGAATATGCGGTAGTAAGCTTAAGGTATTCGGATGACTTAAAGTTGTCCAAATACCATCATCACCTAGCTATTCGTCTAGCTCTTTATGTCTAGGTGCTTTTTCACCACTTACTTTCTTATTCTGCGCTTCAATAATCGGTTTTACTCCTTTCATAATGCGCATAATGTCATAAATGTCATCTCTCGTTGCTACATACTCATTGCTGATGCAGTAGGTATCATTTTGGAGGGTCAAAAAGAACCAGTTTCGTCCACTCACGTAGGCACCATATGTAGGAAACTCGTTATTGTTGAGTTCTTGAGCTGTCAACATAGCAATCAATAACTGTCCAAGCGGATCGTTATTGACGCCATCTTCTTTTTTGTACTCATGTAGGCAGAAATAAGGCTTTTTAGGCTCAAATTCACCTGACGCAATCATCAAATCTACCTCTCCACTGACTTCTTTTCCATCAATTTTCCCCTTCAATTTTCGATTGGCATAAGATTTAAACGCTGCCGTATCGTAGTCTGCTATCCCGATGATAAAGGAAATGAATTTAATGATTAGCTCCTGCTCATTCCAGATATCTACATACTGAACTAGCTTTTTTTTCAACTCTCCTAGCGTCGCTTTTTCAGCATCTGTCAATATAACATCTGAGTCCAACCAAGCGTCCAGATTATTACAGTCTTGTGTAACTGTCAGTCCAAATTCATCGGCTATTGCCTGCCGTGTCCAATGTTTGAAAGATTTCATTTCTGACTGATTTTATTGAATTAAACACATCAACTAAAGGTCATGTTTTCTGATATGCTAGGCCGCTAAAAACACACTCAATGCTGAAACTGAATAGGCTAATAGATTCGACTGATTCAAATAGGTCATGTTCATTATCCGTCCAAATTCGTTAAATCAGTCGAATCCGTATTCCCATCCTAAAATCTTTCCTACAAATAAATCTCGCTCCCCTTCTCCTTAAACTCCTCCGACTTCTCTTGCATCCCAAGTTCAGCAGCCGTTGCCTCATCGACTTTCATATTATCGGCATACTCTTGCAACTCTTGCGAAATTTTCATGGAACAGAATTTCGGTCCGCACATTGAGCAGAAATGAGCCACTTTCGCACCTTCTGCTGGCAGCGTTTCGTCATGATATTCACGAGCGGTATCTGGATCGAGGGATAGGTTGAATTGATCTTCCCAACGGAACTCAAAACGCGCTTTGCTCAAGGCATTGTCGCGGTATTGAGCGCCAGGATGTCCTTTCGCCAAATCCGCCGCGTGAGCTGCAAGTTTATAGGTAATCACACCAGTTTTCACATCATCTCGATTGGGTAAGCCCAAATGCTCTTTCGGTGTCACATAACACAACATGGCTGTTCCAAACCAACCAATCATCGCCGCACCAATACCAGAAGTGATGTGATCGTAACCTGGAGCGATGTCCGTCGTCAATGGCCCGAGCGTGTAAAATGGAGCTTCATAGCATTCGCGCAACTGCTTCTCCATATTTTCTTTAATCATGTGCATCGGGACGTGACCAGGACCTTCGATCATGACTTGCACATCATGCTCCCAAGCGATTTTGGTCAGTTCACCCAAAGTCTTCAACTCTGCAAACTGAGCCGCATCATTCGCATCTGCTATACTGCCAGGTCGCAATCCATCACCCAAAGAAAACGCAACATCATACGCTTTCATGATCTCACAAATCTCCTCAAAGTGGGTATACAAAAAGCTTTCTTGATGGTGCGCCAAACACCATTTTGCCATGATAGAACCACCACGAGAAACGATGCCTGTTACACGGTTGGCAGTCAAATGAATGTACGCTAAACGCACACCAGCATGAATCGTAAAATAGTCTACACCCTGCTCCGCTTGTTCTATCAAAGTATCTTTAAAAATCTCCCAAGTCAAGTCCTCTGCGACGCCATTGACTTTCTCCAAAGCTTGATAAATTGGAACTGTCCCGACTGGTACTGGCGAGTTGCGGATAATCCACTCTCGCGTTTCATGAATGTTTTGACCTGTCGACAAATCCATGATCGTATCTGCACCCCAGCGCGTTGCCCACACCATTTTTTCGACTTCTTCTTCTATGCTAGAAGTGACGGCAGAGTTGCCGATATTGGCATTAATTTTCACCAAAAAGTTGCGCCCAATAATCATCGGCTCGCTTTCAGGATGATT
Organism: Bacteroidota bacterium; assembly: GCA_038749535.1. Taxonomy (GTDB): domain Bacteria; phylum Bacteroidota; class Bacteroidia; order Chitinophagales; family Saprospiraceae; genus JAAUTG01. The sequence goes on along the minus strand of JBCDHX010000001.1, from coordinate 26,186 downwards.
GATGTTGCTAGGGATGACTGCACGCCCGCTTGCCACTTCTTGACGTACAAATTCTGCTGTAATTTTTTTAGGAATATTCGCTCCGAAGCTGAAACCAGGATGCTGCTTCGCTAGATCAGCTTGCATTTCTTCGCGCAATTGATTCTCGCGGATAGCGATATACTCCATCTCAGGCGTGATGATGCCTTTTTTGGCGTAGTGCATCTGAGATACATTTGCACCTTTTTTGGCACGCATCGGTTTGCGCAGATGCTGAAAACGCAGATGATCCAGCTTTTCATCATTCAACCTTTCGATCCCATAAACAGAAGTCGTAAATGGCAATTCTTCTACATCGCCCCGCTCTTTGATCCAAGGTTCTCGAATGGCTTCTAGTCCTTCATGGACATTGATGTATGCCTCCGGATCAGTATAAGCACCGCTGGTATCATAGACCGTGATCGGTGGATTGCTGATGCGTTTTCCAGTGTTTCGTTCTATGGTATCGGCTTGTGTGATCTCGCGCATCGGTACTCGGATATCATATATTTTGCCTGGGATGTAGACTTTCTTGGAATTGGGAAATGGCGTTCTGGTGATGACGTCTTTGGTTGGTATCTTATCTATTTTTGGCATAGTTTTAAAGCTTTGAGCCTTTAGCTGTTAGCTATTAGCTGGATTCATCTATGAATAATTGAATTTTCGTTTTCAGGAAGATTTAGTAAATCTCTAAGATTTGCTAAATCTAGCATTATTTACCCGCCCTGCGTAGCCGTAATAATCAACACTTGATCTTGATCTCGGAGTAGTCGTTCGCTCCACTGTTGTCGCGGGATGACTTCTTCGTTTATCGCAACGGCAATACCGCTGGTTTGTTGAAACTGGAGATTAGATAAAGCATTTTGTAGTGAGGTTGCTTCAGCAACTTCGTGTGCTTCTTTATTGATATGAATGGTCATAACACTTTCTGTTTAAACGCGATCACTGGACGAGATGAAAAGGTAGGACAGAAGCAGTCAAGTAGCTCTGTAGTTTACTTTTCCCTTCGGCAGCATGATCTGCATCAGGTGATGAGGGTTTGTTCTCAGTCTATTATAGATTATAGATTATAGACACCCCTAAAGTGAATTGCAAGATAGGTGATTTTAGAGAGAATTATTCACTCATCAAAAAATACACACACTAAACAGAAATCACGATGACGAAGTTGTATGATTATAGAAAATCAATACGCTAGCAACCGCTCCACCGCCGCTTTCAATCGATCCACAGGCAAAAAATTATGCTCCAATGTCTTCGCAAATGGAATCGGTGTATCCAGACTGGCCACACGTAAAATAGGCGCATCCAATTCTTCAAATAAATGCTCGGCAAGATGAGCAGACAGTTCGCCACCAATGCCCCCAAACAAGGTGTCTTCATGCAAAATAATTGCTCGATGTGTCTTTCGGATGCTACTTTCGATGGTGTCGTAGTCTAATGGTACAAGCGTCCGCAGATCGACAATTTCAATGTCTAAATTCTCTTCCTCCGCCAGTTGCATTGCCCAGTGAACGCCCAAACCATAAGTCAAGATGGTTGCGCGCTTACCTGCTCTAGCGATAGCTGCTTTCCCGATTGGTGTGGTATAAAAGTCAGTTGACACTTCAGCAGAAATGCTACGATATAAAGCCTTATGCTCGAAATACAAGATCGGATTTGGATCTTCAAAACTTGCTAGCAACATACCCTTGGCATCTATCGGATTGGAAGGATAGACGACTTTCAAACCAGGTACATGCGTAAACCAAGCTTCATTGCTTTGGGAATGAAAAGGTCCTGCGCCCATGCTGCCGCCAGTTGGCATTCGGATGACCACATCTGCTTTTTGCGCCCAGCGATAATGAATCTTGGCTAAGTTGTTGACAATCTGATTAAAACCACAGCTCACAAAGTCGGCGAATTGCATCTCCACCATCGCTTTCCAGTCATTGATACTCAATCCCAAACCAATACCTACAATCGCACTCTCACAAAGCGGTGTATTCCTCACTCTTTCTTTCCCAAATTGCTCCACAAAGCCATCTGTAATTTTAAAAACACCACCATAATCAGCGATGTCCTGCCCCATCAACACCAACTTATCGTGCCGCTTCATCGCTTGTCGAAGTCCATCCGAAATAGCATCGATGAAGCGAATTTCTTTTGTTTCATTCGTTTCTGGCTCAATAGATCTGGACGTATGTGGCGCATACACATCTTGCATCTCTACTGCTACATTTGATTGGACTTTGTCTTCTTTAGCTACTTCTTTAAGCGCGTGATTGATCTCTGCCTTAATGTCTTTTTTCAAATGTTCGATGCGCGCTTCATCCACGATGCCACGCTCTATAAGTAGATTTTCAAAGTTTTGCACCGGATCGCGCTCTGCCCAATACGCCATCAATTCATTAGGTACATATCTTGTACCCGAAGCTTCTTCGTGCCCACGCATACGGAAGGTCTCGCATTCGATGAGAACAGGCTCAGGATTTTCTCGAATACGTTTTGCCCATCGGTCGATGGTTTGATAGACTTCCAAAACGTTGTTGCCGTCTATGGTTTCGCCAGCCATGCCGTAGCCTTTGGCGCGGTCAGCTAAGTGTTCGCAGCGAAATTGCTCATTGCTAGGTGTCGAAAGTCCGTAACCGTTGTTTTCGATGACAAAAATGACTGGCAATTGCCAAACAGCGGCTACATTCAAAGCTTCATGAAACTCACCTTCGCTAGTCGCCCCATCGCCGGTAAAAGCCAAACTTACCTTCTTTTTTTCTCCCAACTTATAAGACAATGCCACACCATCTGCCAAAGACAATTGTGGACCCAAATGCGAAATCATCCCAACGATATGATGCTCCATGGCCCCAAAGTGAAAAGAACGATCGCGCCCTTTTGTGAAACCGGAAGTTTTGCCTTGCCATTGCGCAAATAATTTTTTCAAATCAACTCCACGCGTAGTAAAGACACCCAAATTACGGTGCATGGGGAAAATGACTTCATCCGATTGCAGTGCTGCGGTCGCACCTACAGAAATCGCCTCCTGCCCGATACCAGAGAACCATTTGCTGATCTTATTTTGTCGCAGTAAAATGAGCATTTTTTCTTCAATGAGACGCGGTAGTAGGAGTTGTTGGTAGAGCTGTAATAGCTGAGTGTCTTTTAGCTGATCGACACCTGTCCAGGTCATGAGCTTGGTCATGTATGTTGGTTTTATTTGTCCTGTTTTTTGGAATTTTGATAACTGTTATAAGCAAGTCCAGCGCTAGCAACAGTACCTGAAGTGCCTAGTATCCAATTGCCCATAAAAAGTAGACTGATCCCCGCTATCGTGCCCAATAGTCCTAGGACAAATCCTAAGGTCAGTAGATTTTTACTTGGTTGGCTCATGTCAGTTCAATTTGTAGAGCGAAGATAAGGATTGTTGAGTTATAACGGGATAAAAAGTGATTTTTGAAAAAGGCTTATCCCTATTGGTATCACCCCGCTTGTTCCGATCTTCGGAAGGCTACAATACAGTGAAATCTGGAAAATAAAAATCACAAATTCACACTGTGTTCCGTATAGCTGTCTCAATAAGATAGCGCCTCTCTTACTACAGGTTTTCAGATAATGACTTACTTTGGAATAATCCTATATTGTTGAAGTAAATGTCTACTTTTACTAAAAATCTGAATACCTATGCGCTCACTCACTCTATTTGCTTTACTGATTGCTCCCATCTTCCTTTTTGCCCAAAACCAACTGCTCGTTCAAGTCCAACATATTGAAAACAAACCACTCGACGGACGCTTACTTTTGATGCTGTCTACGGACGACAATGCCGAACCACGCTTTCAAATCAAAGACGGACCCAATACGCAACTGCTCTTTGGGATGGATGTGGAAGATTGGTCGAAAGGGGAGATGATGACAGTCGATGGTGCTGCTTTTGGCTATCCCATTCAAAGTCTACAAGCTGTGCCGCCCGGCGAATATTATTTACAAGTCCTACTGCATAAATATGAAACCTTTACACGCTCCGACGGACATACTGTAAAGATGCCAATGGATAGGGGAGAAGGACAACAGTGGAATCGCGCACCCGGCAATATTTACAATCAAGCAAAAAAGATCACGATTGCTGAAAATGTGCCCCAGCTTATCCAAGTGACCCTCGACCAAACGATACCGGAAATAGAACCAGCCAAAGACACCAAATACATCAAACATGTCAAGATCAAAAGTGAACTACTCAGCGAATTTTGGGGTCGCCCGATGTATTTGGGTGCACACGTTTTGCTGCCGGAAGGCTTTGATGAGCATCCGGATGTGAAATACCCATTGGCGATTATGCATGGACACTTTCCGAAAGATTTTGATGGTTTCCGCACGACACCACCCGACCCGAATCTAGAGCCCAATTATAGCGAACGCTTCCAACTCGCGGGCTATAACAAAATCGTGCAGCAAGAAGCCTATGACTTTTACAAAACGTGGACTGGATCTGATTTTCCGCGTGTCCTTGCCATTAAAATACAGCACGCCAATCCATTCTACGACGACTCTTACGCCGTCAATTCTGAAAATCTAGGTCCTTATGGAGATGCGATTACTTACGAGCTAATTCCATACATCGAAAAGCAATTTCGTGGCATTGGAGAGGGTTGGGCGCGATTCGTGTATGGCGGCTCGACTGGCGGCTGGGAAGCACTCGCCGTTCAAGTCAAGTATCCGAAAGAGTACGGCGGTTGCTATGCGGCCTGTCCCGATCCGGTCGATTTTCGGGCGTATTGCTTGGTCGACTTGTATAAAGATAAAAATGCGTACTATCTGGACAGCCAATTTAAAAACACGCTTCGTCCCGGTCATCGCGACTACCTCGGTAATGTTGATGCGACGCTGCGCGATATGAATCTGAGAGAACTGGCATTGGGTACAAAAAGTCGCTCCGGGCAGCAGTGGGATATTTGGGAAGCGGTGTATTCTCCAGTCGGAGCAGACGGTTATCCGAAGCGAATTTGGAATAAGCTGACAGGTACTATCGATCACGATGTAGCCAATCATTGGAAAGAAAATTATGATCTCGCTTATATCATTCAGCGCGATTGGGAGAAACATGGCAAAGACTGGGAAGGCAAGATTCATGTCTACTGTGGCGATATGGACAATTATTACCTGAACAATGCCGTCTATTTAATCGAAGACATTCTACAAGCGACCGAAGCTCCGACTTACAAAGGTGAAGTGACCTATGGCGACCGCGCAGAACACTGTTGGAATGGCGACCCAACAGAACCGAATGCGATCTCTAGACTGCGCTATCATCGTATGTTTATTCCGAAGTGGACGGAGGAGATTCAAAAACGTGCGCCGAAGGGAGCGGATTTGGAGAGTTGGAGGTATTGATGAGTTGAAGAACTGTTGAACTGATAAGTCGTTGTAAGTATCAGGGCAGCAATAATAATGGTAGATTTCGTTTACGGGTAATGCGACTGAGACGATAATTATATAGCTTTACGACTTGTCAATTTTTCAGTTGAACAATTCAACAAATAAAATGCCATTTCAAGACACCACATTCCCCAATATCATCGAACTCAGCGGCATCGACCAGAGCTATGATGGTGGGCAAAGTTACATCATCAAGGATTTGAGCTTTTTGGTAGAAGACAAGCCGGAGCAAGGACAATTTGTAGTGCTGATGGGCATGTCAGGTTCTGGCAAATCGACCGTTTTGCGATATATTGCCGGATTGCAAAAGCCGACTGCTGGTGAGATTTTGGTCAAAGGACAACCGATCAATGATGGCACACGCGTCAGTATGGTCTTTCAGCAGTATTCATCATTGCCGTGGATGACCGTGTTGGACAATATTGCGCTGGCACTGCAATATAAAGGCATCGACAAACAGGAAAGGGAAACTCAGGCGATGGAAATGATTGAGCTCGTCGGGCTAGCCGGACAAGAGCATAAATATGCTCAATATCCGACCCTTTCTGGTGGACAACTGCAGCGTGTCGCCATCGCTCGTAGCCTCATCGCCAATCCTGACATCCTGCTCATGGACGAACCATTCGGCGCACTCGACATCAATACTCGCCTACAAATGCAAGACCTCTTGCTCAAATTGTGGCATCAGTTTCACCCGACTATCGTCTTTGTCACTCATGATATTTCAGAAGCCATCTATCTAGGCGATGACGTCTATATCATGAAAGCACCACCTTCTCGCGTCGTCGAACACCTCAAAGTTGATCTTCCTTTGCACCGCACGCGCGACATCAAACGCGACCCTCGATTTACAGAATTGGTGCATACATTGGAAGACAAAATGCTTCAAGTGGCTTCCTATCAGTGAGATTTTTAACTCGCTGTTCTCCACCTTTGACAGAAAGACAAGTGCCCGTTCGTTACTCAAAACCGCCGTATGCTAATACTCAGTAGCACGCTTCATTCCTTCCCTTTACCTTGCAACTGTTTTTAGGAACAAAGGTATCTATCGGTCACTAGCATATCTGATAAATACCCAACTGAAAGAGTACACTTTACGCTACCATAATCGACACTTTACACGATGCTACGTATCCTTCCGGAGATACTTTTCACAATTTTCTGGTAATAGAATAAAGACAGTTAGTGGTTTGATTATCAATGTTTTATAGCATTGACATCAACAAATTTTAGACCATAACACTAAACGTCTTTTGAAATGAAATTACGTCAACATGTCTTGGCGGGAATAGCTATACTTTTGTGTAGTTACAACCTGCTACTCGCCCAAACCAATAGCAGTGCTGCTGCTGAAAGTAATGATCTTTTGGTCGAAGAACTATTTGAATTAGCACCCCAAAACACGCGTATCACCAAGGAGTTTGTTGCGAATGCTAATTTCCTCACTTTAGATAGAACGACGCTCCGCAAATTGAATATCGAGCGACCGGATCGCTGGCTACTTCAGATCCCAACGGAGAGTGGCGAAACTTTAGAATTGGATCTATTTCAAAGTCACCCACTCAGCGATGACTTCTACGTCACTAACCAAGATGGTGAACCGATAGATTACGAAGCCGGATTGTACTATCATGGTTATTTGAGAAGTGATCCGAGTTCAATGGTGGCATTAAGTCTATTTGATAGTCAAGTACACGCGGTATTTGCAGTGAAAGGACAGACTTGGGTATTGGGTCATTTAGGACAAGATAAATTCCCTGCCGGAGATGATTATATCTTATACGATTCCAAAAATCTACTAGTCGACAATCCGCGTGATTGTGCATCAGATGAGTTACCTGTCATTGATGGAAAAATCATTCCTGATGATGGGGAAAAAGGATTCAATGAATGCAAAATCGTCGAAATCTACTTTGAAGCAGATTATCGTACTTATCTTGACAATGGCAGCAGCGAAAACGAAACGACCAATTTCGTAACTGCTATGTTCAACGTTGTCGCCTTACTGTATGACAAAGAAAGCGTCGATACTAGAATTTCAGCCGTCAAAGTTTGGACATCCGACGATAACTACCCGACCTCTTCTTCTACTGCGGCTCTTTATTCATTCAGAAGTCGACTTGGCGGCAGCTTTGATGGTGACATCGCACAGTTACTTTCTACTGCACCTGTCAACAATGGTGGCGTAGCGTTTGTAGGGGTATTGTGTACGCCGAGCTATGCTGTTTCTTACTCCAATATCCGCAATTCCTTCTCCACTTTTCCGACCTACTCTTGGACAGTAGAGGTGGTCACGCATGAGTTAGGACACAATTTAGGATCGCCACATACACACAGTTGTTCATGGCCGGGCGGTGCGATCGACGGTTGCTATCCGGCGGAAGGGGGTTGTCAGCGCGGACCTTCTCCTAGCGGTGGTGGTACAATCATGAGTTACTGTCATTTGACATCAGCAGGCATCAATTTCAACAAAGGTTTCGGCCCGCTACCTGGCAATTTGATTCGCTCCAAAGTCAACGCTGCTTCTTGCCTAAACGTAAGTGCCGATAACTGTAATGATGATGGTGGCGATGACGATGACGGAGGAGGTGGCGACGATGGCAGCGATGATGATGATGACGACGATGATGGTAATTATGGCAAAGCTAACTTGACAAAGGCGAGTGACAACTTAGTCACACTCGGGCTGGAAGTAACGGCTAGCGTGATCGTCACCAACAAAGGACAAGTTCGATCAGCACCTTGTCAGTTGGCTTTCTATCTATCTACAGACAATAGTTTCTCTCCAAGCAGCGACTATTTTGTCGGCTCGAAGCCAGTACCTCGTCTACAGCGCGGCGAAAACTTTGGTGTGACCTTTGACGCAGACTTAGGAGATATGGATGTGCCTGTTGGTAATTACTATTTAGGCTATATTATTGATGCGGCAGATGAGGTAGATGAGACCGTCGAAGGGGACAATACTTGGTACTGGATCAATCCTAGATTCCCACTTACAGGTGGGGGTGGTGACGATGACGATGATGACGACGATAATGGTGGAGGCGACGGTGACGGCGATGGTGGAGATGAACCAACTTACTGTGAAAGTTATGGTGACGATGTCAAATACGAATGGATCGCAAGAGTAGCGGTAGGCGATATCGACAATGAAACGGCACGCGATAGAGGCTATGGCGACTACACGGAACTATCTACAGATCTAGAGCGTGGAAGTACACCAACTATCCGACTAGCTCCTGGTTTCCGTCGCCAAGAGTATATGGAGCAATGGATGGTGTGGATAGACTTCAATAAAGATATGGACTTTGATGATGCCGGAGAACTGGTGTTCCAAGGTGAAGAGCCAACCAAAGAAGCCATCAGCGGACGCTTGACGATTCCAGGAGATGTGCCTCAAGGCGAAACTAGAATGCGTGTCAGTATGAAATGGTACGACGAGGACGATGAAATTCAAAAATCGTGTAGCACTTTCGGTTATGGTGAAGTCGAAGACTATACCGTCAACATCATAGGTGACGCCGTAGAATCTTGTGCCCTCAATAGCGTGACACCAGCCGATCAAAGTGATTGCGACCCATTAGAAATGACCTATTACCAAGAAATCCGAATGTCCTACGAAGGCAATCCGACTGAAATCATCGCCAAAATCGGCGATCGCACCTTCACTTTTGATGCGACAGGAAGTCCACAGCACATCCGTCTGGACAGTCTGATGGCAGATGGAGCAGATGTCTCCTTGCACCTGCAACTGACATCGGATGGTGGCTGTGACACGGAAGAGCGATTCGAGAATCTATTCACTGCACCCGAACCTTGCGAAGCGACTTGTGATGTTCCGACTCCACTCGGCGTAAGCATAGCAGGACGTAACATTTCCATCGAATGGGAAGAAGGCGCGTTGGCAGAATATTATCAAATCCGTTACCGTCCTGCCGGAGAGATCGAATGGACTTATAAAACCTCTCGTGAAGGGATGTATGATGCGACAGATCTGGAAGAAAATGCGACTTATGAGTATCAGATCCGCACCAACTGTGGTGAGCTAGGCTGGTCGGATTGGTCAGAAGTCTATGTCTTCGTCACACCAGGCAGATGCGGTATTCCTTCTCCACGATCTGTGGATCTGCTGAGTGGTGTAAGTGTTCGCGTCAATTGGTATCCAATGCCAAGAGCGAGAGCGTACAGAATCCGCTGGCGTGAGTTTGATACCGAAGACTGGCAAGAGCGAGAAGTGAATACTATCCGTGCAGAACTGACAGACCTAATGGCATCTACAGTCTATGAGTATCAGTTGTCTGCAAAGTGTGGCACCACTTGGGCAGGATGGTCAGCGATCTATGTCTTTATGACGCCTTCGGCAATAGATGCACCGACTACTTTTGATGTAGAAACGGAAGAAGAACTGACCTTCAGTGTCTTCCCGAATCCGGCATCAGATGTCCTAAATATTGCGATCAATCGCTTGTCCGATCAGCGTGTACAGATCAGAAATAGCAATGGACAATTGATACAGGAAGTCTATTTAAATAATAACAATAACCAATTGAATATCAGTGGCTTAAAGCCTGGAATTTATTTTGTACAAGTGATAGATGACCAAGGTCAGATACAGGCACAGCGATTTGTAAAGTATTAGTTTTAAGACAATAGATAGTAGACTCGCCAAGTATTCTTATCTATCGTCTATTGAATCTTACCTGATTACCTATTTTTGGTAAATTGCTATCTTTATGTTCGATCAAAAAGCTGAATGCAGCCTTTTGCTGAACTAGCTAACCGCTAATGGCTAATAGCCAATAGCTCATTATCGACACTCTATTCCCTTACACATATTTGTGATTAGTCCCTTCTTGGAAAAGCGCTACTACGGTGGTGCTTTTCTTTTTTGTGTCATCCGTTGAGTCGTTGAGCTCAATGACTAGAAGTTAAATTGCTGTGAAAACGAATGGACGTTGAGTGATTTTTACTTCAAAAGTTCAGCTTCGCCCATCGAAAAATACCTCCTTTTCGTCGAATATCTTGTATCATATTAATATCTTGTATTGCAAGAATAAAGGTAATACCCTATATTTGCACCATGAAGTCACAAGTCAAACTCGAAAATACGCAAGCGCAGATGCGCAAAGGCATACTAGAAATGTGCGTATTGTCGATCATCGCAGCGGGTGAAGTCTATCCTTCTGATATTATAGAAGAACTGGAAGGTCATCAATTGATCGTCAAGCAAGGTACACTTTATCCACTACTCAGCCGGCTAAAAAATGCAGGACTGCTTGCCTACACTTGGAAAGAAGTAGAAGGCAAAGGGCCACCACGAAAATATTATACACTTACTGAAGAGGGACGCGCTTTTCTAAATGGTCTGCTGGAAACTTGGGAAGCTTTGATGCTTGCCGTTTACAAAACAACTAAAACAATCCACACACATGAACAAGATAGTCAACATTAATTTGGGTGGTTATCCATTCAGCATAGACGAAGACGCTTATGGGCGATTGAGTCGATACCTCAACACGATTCATCATCATTTCGAGACCTCTGAAGGTTATGACGAGATCACCACGGACATCGAAATCCGTATGGCAGAGCTCTTTCAGGAACGCATGGGCAGTCGAGCTATCGTCACGACGGCGGATGTAGAAGCGGCTATTTCCATCATGGGGACACCAGAGGATTTTGGTGCAGCACCGATGGAAGAAGAACCCACCCGAAAAAAGAAGACAACCAATAAATTTGGCATTCAGACTGGGAAACGACTGTTCAGAAATGAGGAAGATGCCGTTCTGGGAGGTGTTTGTAGTGGCTTGGCGGCTTATTTGGGAATAAAAGATCCACTTTGGTTGCGCTTGATTTTGATTCTACTGGTATTGTCGTCCGCCGGATTTTTAGTGCCAGCTTATTTTGTGCTTTGGGCGGTCATTCCAGAAGCTAAGACCGCAGCAGACCGACTAGCCATGCGCGGCGAACGCATCAATGCTTCCAATATCGGGAAGATGGTGGAGGAAGAAATGAAAGACCTATCGAGTCGTATTTCTGACATAGGAGAGGATTTGAGTGAAAAATTTGGTGGCAGTAAGAAGAATTTTGATGGTACTGGCTCGGCGATACGGGATGCACTATCAGGCGCGATTTACTTTTTGGGTAAAGCGATACATACCATTATAGATGTGATCAAAAAAGTGGGGCGACCGTTTTTGGTGCTGATTAGTGTGTTGCTGGGGTTGGGATTGTTGTTTACTTGGGTAGCTGGAGCAGTGGGTATTTCTCTGGGATTACCTTTTGCGGACTACTTAGTACCTGAGCGAACGGGACTAGCTTATCTAGGCGTCGTTAATGTTTTTAGCGTCATCACTATTCCTTTGGCATTTGTGGTTTTGCTGTCCATCCGTTTGTGGTCGGGCGTAAGATTGAACAAATACTGGAGTAGCGGAATGGTCGGTTTCTTTGTGGTCAATTTGATTTGTTTGGTGAGTTTGGGAAGTGGTTTGGCGCGTGATTTTCAGGCGGGAGCAAAAACGACCTTATCGGAGCGTTCTTTTAGTGGACTAGACACTTTGCGAATCGAAGCGCATCAGTCAGATGATTTGGATCAGAACTGGATGATTGCAGAAAAAATCTTTGTGGATGAAGATCAATTATTTGTCAATATCGACCGCTTCTTAGTCAAGGAAAGCGAAGACGATCAGTTTCACATCAAAACCATCAACTATTCGCGTGGCAAAAGTCTTAAAGAGGCTGAAAAATTGGCGCGTACGCCGGATTGTAGCATTTCAAGATCAGGTAATACCATCATTTTACCTACGGTCTATACCATCCCGAAGGGTACAAAATTTAGAGGACAAGACGTAAAAGTGGAAATATATGTGCCTAAAAATGCGCATCTAGAATTTGATCGACAGACAGGACATAAAATGAGCTATTCTTCTTTTTCTGACTACGGTCAGTTGAGAGAAAGTGAGTACACAAGAAACGATGTTTGGCAAATGTCAGAAGAAGGCTTGACCAATACGCGACTCAAAGCGGAGCAGGAGGCAGAGCAGTTGACAGAAGCGAAGGATATCTAAACAATCTCTGTTGCGAGGTAGGGCAAACGTATCAAAAATATGATTAATTTTCGTTGTCGTATGGAGCAAGTATAGAACATGCTCTACTTAGGTGGCGGATGCTGAAAGGGCAGGTTCGACGGAGGAGTTTGCCATTTCTAGACTTTTTGCTTCCTTTTTTGGCAATGAAAAAAGGAAGAGCCCGTCGGCTTGAGACAAATGCTAAACTTGTATCCTTGCAAAACTGAATCATCTGGCAAATTACAGAGCAAAAAGTGATTTGATACGTTTACCCTAATTGCAAGGTGCTTTGAGGTTGTCTTGCAACTTCATTTACTTCATCCCAAAATTTCCTACCTTAGTAGTGGACAAAAAATGAACTTTCGATTTGAAATGTTCGCTCCCTTCTCAATTCGTTTAAAATGAACCACTCTGTTGAGAAAGCATCGAACAGAATCGAAAAGTTATATTTTTTGTGTTACTTACCAGCAGAACAAAACAAACGAAAAATGCGCTTCGCCTTTCTGCTGCTTTTCCTGACGACCCAACTATTTGCTCAACCGCGCCCCGGCGACGTCTACCGCGATTACCTTTGGTTGCCTACTTCCATCAGTGAGGATATGCCTTTCCTGCGTGTCGGTGGCAAACTAGATTACGCGACTTCCGATGACCATTTCCCAAACCACTTGCATGACAACGGCAAGATTCAACTACCATTTTCAGTAGATTTGAAGTATGCTATCAGAGCCGAAATGAACTTTCAGCGCGTACAATCTCATGTCGATACTCGTGGTTTGCGATTGCAAGTCAATGACAGCGATTGGATTCCCATTTTGCCACCCAAAAACATCCCCAATCCGGCAACTAACTATATGTTCCATGACTACCCGACAGTCAAGTTGCCTTTGAAACAACTCACCGCCAATGACCAAAATACCTTCCGACTCGAAGTCGATTCCACTCAAAAATGGGGTTGGCCACAGAACATTTTCTATGCTATCACGCTACGCATTTATTATGATACTGATGAAAAGGCACATACGGATGGCAAACTAAAGGGCATCAAAAACAAGCAAGCCATCTCCGGCAATCCGACTCTTTCCACCAAACCCAACAGTAAGATTCCCATCAAGCGCGTCGATTATATGGGTTATTACAAAGACTTCGATTGGGAAGGAAATGGTAGCTATCAAGATTGGCATAAAAGTGAGGATAAAGGGGTATGGCAGAATCATATTGGGAGCAGTTCGGAAGGAAAATATAGCGTTACTTGGAATACTGAATGGCTGCCCGATCAACATGAATCCATGCGAGTCAGCGCGCGATTGTTAGGTGAGAATGGCGTCTACTATATATTGCCAGCCAAATATGGACTGTCACTTAATCGAGATTATAGCGTAGAGTTGAATCCGAGTTATCACATCCCCGAAGATTGGGCGACGCGAGAAGATACATTTACAACAAAACTGGCGGTGCATGGCGATCTCTCACAAGCTGAAAGATATCAGATTGCTTGGCGCAGCTGGAGTCCATGCTATGCGCGTGGTATGTTCTTGAATGGACACAAAATCTACGACCGCGAAGATCCTTGCTATGACTATGCTGAGCATCTGATAGAATCCAAAGCAGTCAGTCATCTACAAATAGGGGAAAACGAAATTACCACAGGTATGACACCCCTCATCAATGGCAAAATGGTGCACGGCATGGAAGTGCAATATCCCGGCATGATGCTCAAAGTGAAATACCGAAAAGTGCTTCCCCAAACAGTCACCATACGAGAAGGCGAGTACGAAGGCATACCTCACTTCATCATCACCACACCTGCTGCGACTTACTACTACGACAAAGCTGGTGGCGGCCTATCGCGCTTGCTTGATCCCACAGGTGCAGACTGGATTGACTTCAGGCGCGAACCCTGGAACGAATATCCGGCTTCCGCTGCTTCTGCTTTTCGTGGACTTCCCAATTTCGTATTCGGTGGAGAAATGAGCGGTGCAGGTCATCCCGGACATCAAAAATGTAGGAGCGAACAAGTCAGCAACAACCAAATTCGTACCACTTCTATAGACAACAAGTGGCAATGGATGTGGACTTTCTCAGAGGAACAAGCAAGCATCGAAGTGCTCAAAGTCGATCCCGAACAACCTTATTGGTTCTTATACGAAGGTACTCCTGCTGGACGCTTCGAACCGGGCGCACATTTTTTTGGCAGCAGTCAGCAAGGCTTGACTTGGACAGCTTGGGACTACTATAAAGGCGAGCAGCAATATGACGACTATCAATGGGCCTATTTTGGACATCGTGATCACGACTATGCCCTACTTATCGCACAAGCACAAACTGATGAATTATCCGACACTTTTTCCTACCTCGGCAATACAGAAAATGGCATCAATTCTCCGACAGGTATGGTCGTTTTTGGTTTTGGCAGAGCGAAAGGTGCGAAGCCCTTGATGACCGAACCGAATTTATTTTATCTGAGTTTGGAGCGGTTGAGAAATCGGAAGATGTGGCATCGCCAAATGAGTAGCCGAGCCAAAAAAATGATGAAAAGCAAGCAGTAATCTACGATTAGAATTGATAGTGGCTACTCTAAACGCTCTCCTTCTCAAACATGCCCACCGTTTCATATTCCTATACTTTTCATTGTCACAGGAATAGACAAAAATACATTTACAACATTTTATTTGTTTTCGATGTAAGGTACTGTATTTTTATATTGCGTCATATGGTTTGAGTAGGTTTTTCTATTAAATCCACTGATCTCTCACATTTTCAAAACTTAACGAAACTATCATGAGTATGAAACAACAAAAGAACCTTATCGGACGGTTCTTTTACCCGATCTGTTTTGCGGCTTTTGGGTTGCTATTCTGTAGCAATCTAACTGCCCAACGCACCATCACCGGTAGTATCACCGATGATGAAGATACGCCGCTCATCGGGGCAAGTGTATTTGTCAGAGGCACTGCCTCGGGAACAGTCACCGACATTAACGGCGCATTTGAACTGACCAATATCTCTGACGATGCGACTACGCTAGTTGTCAGTTACACTGGTTATGAAACACAAGAAGTCGAAATTACCAATGAGAACAACTACACCATTGAGTTGGCAGAAGGTATTTCGCTGGACGAAGTGGTCGTGACAGGCTATGGTGTTCAGAAAAAGCGAGTTGTCACGGGTGCGATCACCACGCTCGGAGCAGAAGAAATTAGCTCCATCCCGACACCTAGCGGCGTACAAGCCATGCAGGGGCAAGTGGCAGGTGTGGACATCGTGCAGACAGGCGGACGACCAGGTTCCAATCCGACCATTCGGATTCGTGGGCGACGCTCCATTACGGCTTCCAACGATCCACTTTTCGTCATCGACGGTATTCCGCAGACTTCTGGTACGAACGCCATCAATGACATCAATCCGCAAGACATCAAGTCGATGGAAATCTTGAAAGATGCGGCAGCTACCGCTATCTACGGTTCTCGTGGTGCGAATGGCGTCATCATCATCACTACAAATAGAGGAGCAGAAGGACGCACTGTCGTTTCTTATGATGGCTATTTCGGTCCGACGAGTCCATTGCGTACTGTCGACATGATGAACGGACCTGAATATTTCGCGCTCAAAAGAGAAAGTAGAAGACGCGGTTGGGATGGTGATATTCCTGCTGATGAAGTTGTTTCTACCGATCCAGTTGAGCTAGAATCTTTGGCGAATGGAACGTCTACAGACTATCAAGATTTGATTTATGACAATGGTTGGCAAACCAATCATCAGTTTGGTATCCGAGGCGGCAATCAAAAAACGCAGTTCAATATTGCTTTGAGTTATTTTGATGAGCAAGGTATCATCAGCAATATGGATTTCAATCGCTTTACTGGTCGCCTCAACTTGGATCATAAGATTAGCGATATTTTCCAAGTAGGTGTATCCTTTTTAGCAGTCAATTCTACTCAAAATTTCGGTTCAAATGCAACTGTCGGAGAAGCATTATCTAACAACCCATTAGGTGTCCCTTTTGATGAAATGGGCAATCTTTTATTACTTCCGACAAATGATGGTATTCGTACCAATCCTTTGAGCGAGTTGGTAGATGGAGCAGTAATTGACGAGCGCAGAGTGACTCGAATCTTTGCACCGATCTATTTAAAAGCTAATATTACAGAAGGGTTGCAGTACACTCTAAATGTAGGTCCAGATATACGCTACAGGAGAGACGGACGCTTCAGAGCGAGCGACACCAATGCCAATCGGGGGGGTCCTTCTGATGCGAATATCTTCAATCGAAATGAAATCGGATATACTATCGAAAACATTTTGAATTATAATAAAACTTTTGGTACACGACACAACTTCGGATTTACTGCATTACAGAGTATTCAAAGTTTAGATAGAGAGACTTTCGTAACGGGTGTCGATAATCTTCCTTATGAGTCGCAGTTTTATAATATGGGAACAGCGGAAGTCAAAGGAAATATATTTAGTCGATTGAGAGAATGGACACTGGCTTCCTTTATGGGACGTGTGACCTATGATTTTGACAATAAATATCTATTCCAAGCAACTTTAAGAGCGGATGGATCTTCTCGACTGTCTGAAGGCAATAAATGGGCATATTTTCCAGGTGTTTCAGCAGGTTGGCGAATTATTGAAGAGCCTTTTATGGAAAATGTAACCTTTTTGGATGAGCTGAAACTACGTGTTTCTTATGGAGCTGTTGGAAATACCTCTATTGATCCTTATCAGACAGCAGGTGCTTTGGGAAGAACCGTTTATGCTTGGGATGAGTCGCCTGCCTTTGGTTTCGGGCTGAGTCAAATTCCAAATGCAGATCTAGGTTGGGAGATATCTAGTACAGTCAATGCAGGGGTCGATTTCAGTTTCTTAAATGGACGCTTTAATGGTGCCATAGAAGTCTACCGTACCATTACTTCTGACTTACTGCTAAGAAGAAATTTACCCCCGACTTCAGGTTATTCTAATATTCTTCAAAATATTGGAGAAACACAGTCTGATGGAGTAGAATTCTCTTTGGGCGCAGCTATTGTAGATAATCCAGGCGGTTTCCAGTGGTCAGTCAATTTCAATATTTCTAGCTACAACGAGGCTATTACACAGTTGGCACTGGTCGATGCAGATGGAAATCCTATTGATGATATAGGTAACCGTTGGTTTATTGGTGAGCCGATTCGTGTCTTTTTTGATTATGAGAAAATCGGGATTTATCAAGCCGATGAAGCTGATATGGCAGAAGCAATGGAAAATAAAGTACCGGGCGAAATCAAGTTGAGAGATCAGAATGGTGATGGCATGATTACAGATGAAGATAGAATCATCTTAGGAACAGATGTACCTGATTTCTTAGGTGGGATTACTAATCGTTTTTCTTATAAAGGTTTTGATCTAAGCGTCTTTTTCTTCTTCCGCCAAGGTGGTATGGTCAATAGTGCTTTCCATACAAATGGTGGTTTCAATGGACTATTTGGACGTTACAATAACTTAGATGTCGATTATTGGACGCCTGACAATCCAACTAATGCTTTCCCACGTCCAAATGAAAATCAGGAGCGACCTAGGAACAATGCGACTATGGGCTATTTCGATGGCAGTTTTGTCAAATTGCGTAATGCGTCTTTGAGTTACACGCTTCCAACCAATGTGACTCAAGGCATAGGAATGTCTAGATTACAATTCTATGTCACAGGGCAAAATCTATTGGTCTTTTCTCCTTATGATACCTTCGACCCTGAAGTAGATGATGATGATACCGATGACTTACCGACTATTGGCTCAGGTGATGGCATCATTCCTTCTACTCGTTTGGTGTTGTTTGGTGTGAGAGCACAGTTTTAATGATAAAGTGACATAAAGATTATAGGTATTCGAGATCAATAAGGACATTTTATAATGTTTTCATTTGGTCTTGAATACTTCCAAAATAAAACAGAAAAATGAAATACAAAATATTATTCCTAACACTTTGCCTCACAGGACTTTTTACGATGTCCTGCGAAGACTATCTAGAAGAAGAGTTGATCTCAGATGTTTCTTCTAGTACTTATTATACCACACCTCAAGGCTTTGAAGATGCCGTACGGGCGACTTATTCTACTTTAAAACCGTTTTTCGGTGTAGAAAGAGGCTTTACAATGACCGTCTTTGGGACAGATACCTATACCAATGGATCTGACGGCGGAAACAAATCACTCAATCTATACAACGGTGATTTGAATCCTCAACAAGGACTTATACGTGATACATGGAATAGTCTATATCGTGGTATCAATCAAGCCAATGCTGTCTTGAATCGAGGTCAAAATATCGAAATTCCAGAGGCAGATAAGAACATTCGGTTTGGAGAAACTCGATTCTTGCGTGCGCTGTATTATTATATGCTAGTTACTACTTATGGCGACGTGCATTTGACGCTAGAGGAAACAGAAGGCATTGAGATAGAAGCCAATCGAACTGCACAGAGCGAAGTGTATGCACAAGCGATCATTCCAGATTTGGAGTTCGCCATCTCAGTATTACCTGATGAGCAATCTGACTATGGTAGAGCAACTAAGCCTGCCGCTGAGTTTTTATTGGCTAAAGTGCTCTTGAGAAGGAGCTATACTTCATTCGGACAGGGCAGTGACGCAGCTACCGCAGAACAGTTGATGACCAATGTGATCGAGGATTACAACTTTGAGCTATTGGATGATTTTGGAGATATTTTTGCGCTAGACAATGAGCAAAATTCAGAAGTCATATTTGCTATTCAAAATTCTAAAACACAAGTAGATGAAGGACTAGATGGAAATGGTAATCGTGGTCATTTGTATTTCTTGATGGAATACGATGTATTGCCTGGTATGAGTCGGGACATCGAAAACGGTCGTCCGTGGAAGCGATTCCGCCCGACGCCTTTCGCACTTTCGCTTTGGGATAGAGATATTGATTCACGCTACGAAAAGTCTTTCAAGCATGTTTGGTTCGCCAATACAGCAGGCAATATTCCAACTTGGTCGCAAGAGGAAGCTGATGCAGGTTTTGTCAGTGCAGGATTGGTGGGTGAGCCGAAGTTCGCAGTTGGTGATACAGCCGTTTACATTCCTGGTCCAGAAGTAGAAGAAGAGTGGGACAAAGATCGTCAAGATCGCACGCGCTTTGGTGTCTGGACGAGTGATGAGTTCGATGAGCGTCGCTACCCGACTTTGAACAAATGGTTGGACAATACACGCCCGAATCGTCAGCATACGCAAGGGCAGCGTGACTTTTTCTTAATGCGCTTGGCAGATGCTTATCTGATCAGAGCGGAGGCAAGAATAGCACAAAGTAACTTCGGTGACGCTGCTGAAGACATCAATGTTATCCGCAGAAGAGGCGCACAACCAGGTCAGGAAGCCGCTATGGAAATCACAGCAGGTGATGTCGATTTGGATTTCTTGCTAGATGAAAGAGCCAGAGAGTTGATCGGTGAAGGACATCGTTGGTGGGATTTGACGCGGACGATGAAGTTAATCGAGCGTGTCCGCCTACACAATCCACAAGGAGGTCCGAATATCCAAGATTTTCACGTCATTCGCCCGATTCCGCAGCAGCAGATTGACAGAACATTGGGTGGGTATGAGCAGAATCCTGGGTATTTCTAGGAAAGATATGAGATTGTGAGATCGCTTCGCTCCTAGATGTGAGACTGGTTCAGCTGGTAGCGGGTTTTCAGTACTTTTTTCTTTCAGAGCTGTTGCGGTTTTGTTCTTTCTTAAATCCCATCATGGTTGTAGAGCTGTGATGGGATTTTTTGTTTCACGAAGGTTAGGGTTTCTTAGATGGGAAATTGTTTTATTTTTGGTGAATGCAGCGTTTGCAACCTTCATTTCTAAATAAAACAAACCAACTCATGCGCAGAAGACGCTCAAGCAAAGCGAAAAAAATCATCTACGTCACCGATTGGTTGAAATTCAAACCATACAGCAAGCCGAGTAAGTAAGATCAGTTTTACGCTGATCTGGCGAATGCTATTTTTCCGATCTTGAAACAGCAGATAAGGACGTTTTATGAATCGATCAACCCCTCACCACGTGCCATCGAAGGCGGTGCGGACTTTTGAAAGATTTAGAAAAGCTGTCAGAGTCCATTCCTGTGGAAAACTTCTTTCCCCATTTCTCACCTTTCTCCCTATCTTGCCACTACAAATCAGCAGACGAAAAGATACACGATTTTCGTTCTAAATAAGTACCTCCAAAGATTGAAGCAACCAAGCAAGCTGCCTCAATTTTCAGTTTCCAACTGAAGAAGTCTACCATCTATCGTCTAAAGTCTAACAGCTTAAAAATATGCCAGATTTCCTCCACCTCCACTGCCATACCCAATACTCCTTACTCGACGGAGCGGCTTCCATTTCACAGATGATGGACAAAGCGGCTGCGGATGGGCAGAAAGGTGTCGCGCTCACCGATCACGGCAATATGTTCGGGGCATTTAAGTTTGTGGCAGAAGCGGAGCGACGAGATTTGAAGCCGATCATCGGCTGTGAGTTTTACTTGGTCGAAGATCGACATCGAAAATCATTTAGCCGAGCGAGAGGGGAGAAGGACAAACGATTTCATCAACTGCTATTAGCTAAAGATCAAGTTGGGTATGAGAATTTGTGTAAGCTGTGTTCGCTTGGATTCATGGAAGGTTTGTACACCAAATTTCCGAGGATAGACAAAGAAGCGTTGCTGCGACATTCGGAAGGTTTGATCGCGACGAGTTGCTGCATCGGGGCGGAAGTGCCGCAGGCGATCATGCATGGTCAAGATGAGAAAGCAGAGGAGCTATTGAAATGGTGGCTGGATGTTTTTGGCGAAGATTACTATATCGAAATACAGCGGCATCGAGGGCTGGAAAACATTGATCGGCTAGGTATCAGTCAAGAAGACATCAATCAAAAACTACTCGAATTTGCCAAAAAATACAACGTCAAAGTCATCGCGACCAATGACTCGCACTATGTCGAAGAGGAAGACTATATTCCTCACGATATGTTGCTCTGCATCAATACAGGCAACCGAATAGAAGATGTTGATCGCTTTAAATTTCCGAGTTCTGACTTTTTTTTTAAGACCAAATCAGAGATGAACCAGCTCTTTGCGGATGTGCCAGAGAGTTTGGACAATACGCTGGAGATTTACAACAAAATCGAAAAATTGACTTTGGCACGCGACGTATTGTTGCCTGCTTTCCCATTGCCGAAAGGCTTTGACACGCAGATTGACTATTTGCGTCATCTGACTTACGAAGGAGCAAAACAACGCTACGGCACAATCACACCAGAGATCAAAGAACGACTTGACTTCGAGCTATCCGTTATAGCCAAAACTGGTTATCCCGGCTACTTCTTGATCGTTCAAGACTTCACGACGACGGCTCGTGAAATGGGCGTTTCTGTAGGTCCAGGACGGGGTTCTGCAGCAGGTTCTGCGGTCTCTTACTGCATCGGCATTACTAGCGTCGATCCCATCAAATACGACTTACTTTTCGAGCGATTCTTGAATCCAGAACGGATTTCGATGCCGGATATTGATATTGATTTTGATGATGTGGGACGGCAAAAAGTCATCGACTACGTCATCGACAAATACGGTCAAAATCAAGTGGCACAGATCGTAACTTACGGTACGATGGCTGCCAAATCTTCCTTGCGTGATGTAGGTCGCGTGATGGATGTGCCGCTATCAGATGTTGATCGAGTGGCGAAGACATTTCCTGTCCATCTGCAAGCCAGCTTAAATAAAGTACTAGCAGACGGAGACATTGACCCGAAACTAAAAGGCAAACTCCTATCCGATGATGTCGAAAAAGCCTATCAGTTCCGCGAATTGGCAGAGCAAGAAGACGAGATCGGGCAGATGATACGCACCGCCAAAAAGCTGGAAGGCAACATCCGAAACACCGGAATTCATGCTTGTGGCGTCGTCATCACGCCGGGCGACATCACCCAGTATGTTCCCGTCAAAACAGACAAGGGTTCGGATATGCTCGTCACGCAGTTTGACAACAGTGTGGCGGAAGATGCTGGACTCTTAAAGATGGATTTCTTGGGACTCAAAACCCTTTCTATCATCAAAGACGCCGTCCGAATGGTGAAAGAGCGGTTTGATGTAGACATCGACCCGGAAGCTTTGCCGCTTGACGATCAAGAAACCTACAAACTCTTTCAGCGAGGCGAAACCGTCGCCATCTTTCAGTACGAGAGTTCGGGGATGCAGAAGTACATGAAGGAATTGAAGCCGACGGAGTTTGCGGATTTGATTGCCATGAATGCGCTATATCGTCCGGGACCACTGGAGTACATTCCTGAGTTCATTGATCGAAAGCACGGTCGCAAACCAGTCATCTATGATCTGGATGCGATGGAAGAATATCTGGCAGAAACCTACGGTATTTGTGTCTATCAAGAGCAAGTGATGTTATTGTCGCAGAAGCTATCCAATTTCACAAAAGGACAAGCGGATAAGCTGCGGAAAGGGATGGGAAAAAAGAAAAAGTCGGTCATCGATGCGCTCTATCCACTCTTTATAGAAGGTGGAGAAAGCAACGGACACGACAAAGAGACGCTGGACAAAATCTGGAAAGATTGGGAAGCTTTTGCTTCTTATGCCTTCAATAAATCTCATTCCACTTGCTATGCGTTTGTCGCTTTCCAAACAGCTTACTTGAAAGCCCACTATCCGGCAGAGTTCATGGCGTCGGTTTTGACACATAACAAGAGCGATATTTCCAAAGTCACTTTCTTCCTCAAGGAATGTAAGCGAATGGGCTTGAAAGTACTCGGACCTGACGTCAATGAATCTATGTCTGACTTTTCGGTCAATGCAGATGGTGCGATTCGATTCGGGATGTCAGCTTTGCGTGGCGTAGGAGAAGGTCCGGTAGATGTGATTTTGAAAGAACGTGATGACAATGGCATCTTCACCAATATCTTCGATATGGCGCGTCGCTTGAACCTAAGCGCACTTAATAAACGCGTCATGGAAAGTCTAGTACTCGGTGGAGCAATGGACGCCTTCAATGACTATCATCGAGCGCAATATTTCGCGCCTTCGGATAAGTATGACTCTATGTTGGAGCATATTTTGAAGTATGGAGCTGGCTATCAACATCAGAAAGCGCAAGCGGCTCATTCATTGTTTGGCGGCTCAGAAGATGCGATGATACCAGAACCGACCGTACCGATGTGCAACAAGTGGAGCTTGATCGAAATGCTCAATCGCGAGCGAGAAGTTACAGGCATTTATATTACCGGACATCCACTGGACGACTATCGGGTAGAAGTTGAAAACTTCACCAACTGCTCATTGGACAGCATAGAAAAACACCATAAATCCAAAGAAGTCCGCTTTGCTGGAGTCGTCTCCAAAGCCGAGCACCGCATCAGTCGAAAAGGCACAGGTTGGGGACGCTTTACCGTACAGGATTACAATGGTAGCTTTGAGTTCGTCTTATTTAAGGACGATTATGCCGACTACAGAGGGCGACTAGAAGAAGGGACGTGCGTATTCGTGAAAGGACATTTTCAGCCGAGCTGGAGAGATGAAGATTCCTTTCAATTTAAATTACAAGAAGTCAATACACTAGAATCCATTACAGAAAAGATGGGTAAGCAAGTGACGCTCCATATGCCTATTGAAAACATCAATAGTGAATTACTCGATGCACTGGATTCACTTTGCAAGGAGCATAAAGGGAATCAGCCACTCAAAGTAATCCTGCTCGACCGACAACATCGCAATAAACTAGAACTCAAGTCGAGCAAGCGTAGCGTGGCTGTGAATACAGCATTTGCGGAGGCGTTGGATGGTTTGGGGCTAGAATATAAGTTGAAGTAGTGAATTTTATGAAAACACATAGGCACGTAAATAACGTAGGAAAAACTATATGCCCTATGCGTCTATGTGTTTCAAAACTTCTAAAACCCGTAATCAAACACCCCAAAATTATCTTCTTTCAGTCCTTCATTGATTTCTTCTAGGTCAAATGCTTCTGGATCTAAATCACCGCCCAGCCACTCTTTCATTTCCTGATAGCGCGCGCCTTTTTTCTTTTTCATGACTTCGACGAGTTCCATATAACCCCATATGCCACCACAGTCTTCCGGTGGACAGGCTCTTTTGCCTTTAGTACATCTAGGGTAATAAACATCTGCTTCTTTTTCTTTGACTTCCTCCAGTAAAATCAAGTGCGACCAACTGTCACCAAAATCATACTCATAGCGGAGTTTATCCCCTTTCCGCAAAAAGAAATCGTGAATTTTCAAACCAGTGTAGTCATCGCTGTAATCGTCGTACTCGCTAGGAGGGGCGTATAGTCGTCTATTGACGTCAAATTGATGCAAATGACTATTCGTCCAGCCCATCGCAGTCTGTATGATTTTGTGCAAATCAGACAAAAGCGTGTCCGGCTCGACTTCTAAGCGTCGCCAAATGGGTGGTTTTGCGCCTTCTAGGGTGACTTTTAGCTGGAAGATCATTTGTGGTGTTTTAATTATTAAATGTAGGTGAATTAAAAACGTCTTCTGTTCTGGCGTGCTAGTCTTTTTGATCTTTTTAATCGGTAGGTTTCGAGTTCCTTGTAATGTGGTTCGCCCTTCTTTACTTTAAAATGCGTCAGCGAACACAGAAAAGCTACTCTTGATTTTTCCGCAGGAATATGAGATGGACGCAAGGAACAAACGATGCCGCCTTCATTTTTCATATCTAGCAAATCATCTACCACCATTTCTGTTTCTAGGGTGATAGAATCATCTTGAAAATTCTCTTTTAACTTTGGCAAAATCTGTCGCTCAGGATAGACGATAATAGGCAAATCCGGCTTTACTTTTTCGATTAGTATCTCTTGTCTACTAGGCATAATCTATTATTGATTTGAAGTGAAAAATTCATCAAAGTAGTCCTGAAGGGTATCCTGGACACCCCATCCTAGTGGATAAGCCAGCTCAATTAAGTGCAAGCATTCTTTTTTGAAGTAGGACTCTAATTTTTCTTTTTGGATCAATTTACAAGCATCATAAAATGAACCTTCCAGTGAGTTGTAAAACGGTTCATCTATATCGCCATACGCTCTAGTAAATTCAAGCATCATTTCTACTCTATACAGTAGTAGTTCAACTACATCTTTTTGAGAAGTTGCTATTTTTTTGAAAGCGGTAATTGGTTTTCTACTTTCGCGACTTCTAGCACGACCGAATCCACGCGACGGAAAGTACTCACGCTTGATTTTTTCTTTATAACTTTCCAATACCTCAGCCGTATTCAAGCCCAGCTCTAGCTCATAATATTCTTTGACAACTTTGAACTTGCTGTATAGTGTTTTGACCTCCTTCTCCAAGGCTGCTTTGTCCAATGATTTGAGGTAGCGATTCAGTTCTGTCTTGATAGAGCGACTCATATAAAATCAGTTGTGTATGAATATACATAGATAAGCCAATTTTTTGAATTTCAATACAGCTCAATAGCAAATTTCCTACCTTAGACCTCAGAAACAAGCAAAATGAAACGTCCGCGACTTCTGTGCTAATAAGTACTTGAAATCCAGTTGCGGTAAGTTACATTGACCATAAAGAAAAAATAAAAACAGACAGATGAAACGTCCATGATTTAATCGTCATTAAAACACACAAAGCAATGACTATTCAATCGTGGTAAGTTCCATCTGACCATAAAGAAAAATAAAAACAGACAG